>NZ_PSWC01000019.1:0-77750 GCF_002931535.1 Rathayibacter sp. AY1C6
GGCTCATGGGGGACCGTTCTCGAGGGGGAGGACGGTGGGGGAGCCGTCGGTGCTGACGCTAGGGGAGCGGCGCCCCGGATGACCCCGAACGGGTGACCCCAGAACGGGCTGGATGTGCGCGACGGCAGCGGATCCGGTCGTCCGGCGGGCGGAACCGACTGGAAGGCGAGCGTCCTCTCAGCCGCCTGCCACCGGCACGATCCGCAGCCGGCTCATCGCCCAGACCAGCGCCCCCGACGCGAGGAACGCGACCGCGATCCCGACGACGAACACCGACACCTGCCCGTACCCGGTCGCGGGATCCAGGAACGGATAGGGCACCCAGCCGTCCGTTGCTCCGCGGATCAGCACCACGACGAGCCAGACGATCGGGTAGACCACGACCAGCCAGAGCCTGCGCCACGGCAGCGGAGGGCGATCCGCGAGCAGCAGCCAGTCGAGCAGTCCGTAGACGGGGAACAGCACGTGCATGACGGTGTTGGCCCACGGCAGCGCCACTCCGCCCGCCACATCGGTGAGGAGGGTGTTGTAGACGAGGCCGACGACGATGATGTACCCGGTGAAGGCGCCCCTCACCAGCACGAGCCCGCCGGGCGCGGGACGGCGGCGGAGCGCGAGCACGGCGGTGGCTCCGAGCACGACGGCCAGCACGATGTTGCTCTGGATGGTGAAGAAGCCGAAGAAGTTGAACGGGTTCAGCGGCGTCCGAGAGGCGGTGTCGACGGCCGTCGCGATCACGGCCACCAGAACGGCGGCGGCCACGAGGAGGCGGAGGAGCGCGACCGGCACGCGGGCCGACTCCGCCCGGGAGGAGGGAGCGGGCGGCGTCATCGCTCGAGCGTAGCGCCGGAGCGCCTACCCTGTCCCCGTGCTCACGATCGGTGTCGACCTCGCTGCGGAGCCGGTGCGCACCGCTCTCGCCGCCCTCGAGTTCTCCGGCGGCCGGGCCGTCGTCCGCTCGCTCGTACTCGGCGCCGAGGACGCGACGATCGTCGATGCGTCACGGGACGCGGCGGTCATCGGGATCGACTGCGCGTTCGGCTGGCCGGTGGAGTTCGCGGCGTTCGTCTCCGCGCACACGCGACGGGAGGTCTCGCCGCGGACGCTCGCGGGACGCGACTGGCGCCGCCGCCTCGCGTACCGCGAGACGGACCGGGTGGCGCGCGAGGTCACCGGCCGCTGGCCGCTCAGCGTCTCGACCGACCGGCTCGGGATGACCGCGATGCGCTGCGCGGAGCTGCTCGACGCCTTCGCCGCGAGCGGGGAGGACGTCGACCGCTCCGGGCGCGGACGGCTCGTCGAGGCGTACCCGGCGGCGGCGCTGCGGCTCTGGGGAGTGGACACCACGGGGTACAAGACGCGACCGGAGGCCGTGGCGCTCGCCGTGGAGTCGCTGCGACGGGCCGCGCCCTGGCTCGATGTGCCGGCGCCCGCGCTCGCGCTGATGATCCGCTCCGACGACGCGTTCGACGCCGTCGTCGCCGCTCTCAACGCCCGCGCCCACGCCCTGGGCGCGACCCTGCCGGTGCCTCCCGAACTGCAGGAGGCGGCGGAGGCCGAGGGGTGGATCGCGGTGCCGACCGGATCGCTCGCGGAGCTCGCGGGCTGATCCGGCCGTCCCGACGGCTGCGCGCTCAGGCCGGGATCTTCGCCCCCAGCAGGCCGGCGGCGACCTCGGCGGCCCGCTCGGCCTCCTCGACGGTCGAGAAGGGTCCGGTGGGGACGAGGGAGGGCGCGGTGGTCAGTCGGGCGTCGATCTCGAGTCGGAACCGGGGCAGCTCCGCCCCGGGAACGACGACGATCCTGACTCCGTTCCGGCTCCATCGCGCGGGTTGGATAGAAGAAATCTGTGTCATGGTGCTCTCCGCTTTCGCGATCATCCGCACGGGTGGCTGACGCCTCGACCGTGCACGCTTCACGCTACGTCCGGTGCCCGTCTCTCCGAACGGGCTTGACCTCTCAGGCTCGTCGGGCGTAGCGGGTCACTGCAGCCGGTCGAGGGTGTCGCTGATCCGCCGCAGGCACTCGATGAGGACCGACACCTGCGCGGTGTCCAGGTCGGCGAGCACCTCGCCCTCGGCGGCGACGAGATTGCGCATCGCCTCGTCGACCCGCTTCGTGCCCCGCGGGGTGAGCGAGACGATCTTGCTGCGCGAGTCGGCGGCGTTCTGCTCGCGGACCACGAGCCCGCGAGCCCCGAGGCGGTCGACGCGGCTGGCCAGGTTGCCGCTGGACAGCGCGAGGTGCGTGGCCAGGGCCGAGGGCGTCATCCCGCCCTCTCCGCGCTGCCGCAGCAGCGAGAGGAGCTCGAACTCCCACGGGGCGAGATCGCTGACGGCGAAGGACTGCCGCCGCACCTCCTGCACGCGCGGGCTGAGGCGGCGGAGGCGGGAGACGACGTCCAGAGGCGCGAGATCGAGGTCGGGCAGGGCCCCGGCCCACGCGTCGATCACCAGATCGACATCGTCGTCTTCGCGCATGCCCCGATTATCCCCGGACGGCGCGGGCGCCGACGACGGGTGGTCCGGGGAGGCCGGCGGGCCTAGCCTGTGCGGACGACGGGCGGACCGGTCAGGCGCGGGCGGCCCGGACGTAGGCGACGATCGCGTTGGCGTGGCCGTGGCCCAGGCCGTGCTCGGTCTTCAGCCAGGTGACGACCTGCATGTGCGGCTCGGAGCGCAGACGCTCGTCGGCGAGGTCCAGCCAGTCCTGGACGGGACGGTCGTAGGTCTTCTCGATGCTCGGGAAGTACGAGGCCGGTCCCTTCGGCTTCGCACCGTCGGCGGGCGGTTCGGGAGCGAGCACGCGGTCGGTCATGCGGTCACGATAGCGAGCCGCGGTCAGGTCGTGTAGGCCGAGGGGTCGAACCGGCCGAGCTCCTCGCGGAAGGCGAAGGCGAAGTCGGGCCAGAGCAGGGTGAGTCGCCGGTTGTCGTCCAGGTACCAGCTCTCGCAGCCGCCGTTGGTCCAGACGGTGTCGGCGCTGAGGGCGTCGAGGCGGGCGACGGAGGCGGCCTCGGCCTCGGCGGTGACCTCGAGCCGGTCGGCGCCGGAGACGGCGAGGTGGTCGAGCGCGGCGAGCACGTAGTCGATCTGCGTCTCGATCATGTGCACTGCGGAGTTGTGGCCGAGGCTCGCGTTGGGGCCGTTGACGACGAAGAGGCTCGGGAACCCGTGGACCGCGGTCGACTCGTACGCGACCATGCCGTCGGCCCAGCGGTCGGCGAGGAGGACGCCGCCGCGGCCGCGGATGCGCCGGGCGAAGGGCGGCCGCGTGGAGTGGAAGCCGGTCGCGAAGACGAGCACGTCGACCCTGTGCGGGACGCCGTCGTCGCCGAGCGCGGCGCCCTCCTCGATGCGCCGGAGCGGACCGGGGACGACGCGGACGTGCGGCTGCGCGAGAGCGGGGTAGTAGTCGTCCGAGAGGAGCACGCGCTTGCAGCCGATCTCGTAGTCCGGAGTCAGCACGGCGCGGAGCGCGGGATCGATGATCTGCGCCTCGAGGTGGCCGAGCGCCTCCGCCCGCAGCCGATCGATGGCGTCGGGCACGGCGACGCGGCCGGCGAAGCCGAGCTCGGCGCGCCAGAACAGCTCCTCGCGGAGCCTCGCCAGGGCCCCGGGCGCGCGGGAGAGGGCTCGGCGCTCCTCCGGCGGGTACGGGCGGTTCCGGCGGGGGACGACATACGGGGCCGAGCGCTGGAAGAGCACCACCTCGGCGGCGCGCTCGGCGAGGTGCGGCACGATCTGCACGGCGGAGGCGCCCGAGCCGACGATGCCGATGCGCTTCCCGTCGAGGTCGACGTCGTCCCGCCAGCGTGCGGAGTGGAAGGCGGGACCCGCGAACGAACCCAGGCCCGGGACGGCCGGGAGGCGGGGCTCGGAGAGGCGCCCCGCGCAGACGAGGAGGACCGCGGCGGAGTAGTCGCCCCGGGAGGTGCGCACCCGCCAGCGGTGCGCCTCCTCGTCGAAGACCGCCTCGAGCACCTCGGTCCCCAGCCGGAGCCGCGGCGTCAGGCCCTCCTTCTCGACGACGCGCTCGAGGTAGGCCTGGATCTCGGCCCCGGGGGCGTAGAACGCCGACCAGTCGGCCTCGGGGGCGAAGGAGTAGGAGTAGAGGTGCGAGGGGATGTCGCAGGAGACCCCGGGGTAGACGTTGTCCCGCCAGGTCCCGCCGATCCGCTCGGCGCGCTCCAGCACGACGAACGAGGTCCCGCCGCGGCGCTCCAGGCGGACCGCGGCTCCGAGGCCGGCGAACCCGGCGCCGATCACGACGACGTCGACGTCCATCAGACCGTCGTCCTCGCCAGGACGCTGCCCGCCGGGTCGCGGTGCGGATCGGCGAGGAAGTGCTCGAGGACGGCGAGGAGCTCGGCGGGCCGCTCGGCGAGCACCGCGTGACCGGAGTCGAGGACGGCGTAGCGGGCGTCGTCGATCGCGCCGAGCAGGGACTCGGCGCCCTCGACGCCGGCGACGGCATCGGCGGAGCAGCCGACCACGAGGGCGGGAACCCGGCAGTCCGAGGCGGCCGCAGCGACGTCGGCCTGGGCGGAGGCGGCGAGCATCCTGGCGGCGTCGGCGCCCCACGGGGAGGAGGCGGTGGCCGAGCGGACGGCGAGGAGCCGAGCGGCCTCCTCCTGCGCGTCGGGCGGCAGCATCGGCCAGAGGCGCGCCGTGCGGAGGAGGCGCTCCGTCGGGCGCAGCCATCCGGCCACGAGGGCGAGGGCGCGCACCCGCCGATCGCCCGCGGCGAGGGCCACGGCGGCTCCGAGCGAGTGGCCGATCAGGACGGCCTCCTCGGCGCCGAGCGCGTCCAGGGAGGCGCGGACCGCGGCGGGTCCGTCGAGCCAGGGGTCGCCGAGATCGGCGAGCTCGAGCGCGGCGACGCGGTGGCGCCGCGCCAGCATCGGCAGCAGCAGCCCGGTGTCGCTCCGCGCGCCCCGGCCGACGCCGGTCAGCAGCAGGACCGCGCGCGGGCTCTCGGCGCCCGCGGTCAGCAGCCGCACGGTGGCGCTGTCCGACTCGATCCGCTCCTCCCGGACCAGCTCGGCCTGGCGCCGCAGGTACTCGGAGCGGGTCATGACGCCCGGCGGGTCCCGCGGACCGGGAGGCGCATCCGCTGCGGACCCGCCGCTGCGACGGGCTCCGCCCGCAGCGCCCTCTCCGGCGCGACCACGCCGTACGTCGTGGTGCGCTGGCGCCAGCCGCGGCCGATCTCGCCGCTCAGCCGGGCGACGGTCGCGATGTCGAGCGAGCGGTAGGCCTCCGCTCCGGCCTCGGGCCGCAGGGCGCCGTCGAGCAGCAGGCCGCCGAGGTCGTCCGCCCCGCCGCGGAGGAGGACCTGCGCCGCGTGCAGTCCGAGCTTGGTCCAGGCGGTCTGCACGTGGGCGATCCGGCCGTGGAGGACGAGCCGTGCGACGGCGTGCACGGCGCGGGTCTCGCGGAGGGTCGGCCCGCCCCGGCTCGCGCGCACCACGGCGGGAGGCGCCTCCGCGGGGACGAAGGGCATCGCGATGAACTCGGTGAAGCCGCCCGTCTCGTCCTGGATCGCCGCGAGCGTGCGCAGGTGCGCGAGCTGCTGCTCGGGGGTCTCGACGTGTCCGTAGACCATGGTCGAGGTGGAGCGGAGGCCGCTGCGGTGCGCGGCCGTGATCGCCTCGCGCCACTCGGCCACGGTCGGGTCCGTCCCCTCGCTCAGGACGGCGCGGACGTCGTCGTCGAGGATGCGGGCGGCGGTCCCCGGGACGGAGTCCACGCCGGCCTCGCGCAGAGCGTCGAGCATCGCGGGCAGGGTTCGGCCCGTGCGCCGGGCGACCTCGAGGATCTCGCCGGGCCGGTAGGCGTGCAGGTGCAGCGAGGGCTGCCGCTCCTTCAGCGTGCGGACGATCAGCAGCAGATCGTCGCCCGGGTGCTCCGGTCCGATCGCGCCCTGGAGGCAGAGCTCGGTGGCGCCGAGCGCGACCGCCTCGTCGGCGAGCTCCTCCAGCCGCTCGACGGTCAGCCCGCCGTCTCCCCAGAGGGAGGTGTCGATGTTGCGGTTGACGACGATCGAGACCTCGTCGCCGGCGGCGTCGTGCCGGAGGTCGTCCGCCAGAGCGGAGAGGGCGTCGAGGTCGTCGCCGTCGGCTGCGAGCAGGGCGAGGTAGTCGGCGTCCTCGAGACCGGCGGGGTCCGTCTCCGCCCGGGCGAGCACGGCGCCGAGGGCGGGCGCGACCGGTCGGGGCAGGGCGTCGAGCGAGTCGCGGTAGGGCCGGGGGAGGACCGCTGCCGCCTCGTCGGCGAGCCAGGTCCCGCGGTCGGCGAGCGCCTCGACGTAGGGAGCGACGCGCGGATCGATCCAGGTGGCCGAGTCGCGGAGGTACTGCGGGTGGGCGGTCAGCCGCTCGTGCAGCCGGTAGCCGGCCGCCGCGGTGAGCCGCGCGAGGTCGTCGATGTTCGGCCAGGGGCGCTCCGGATTCACGTGATCCGCCGTGAGCGGGCTGACACCGCCCCAGTCGTCGACCCCGGCGCGCAGCAGCAGCCCGAGCTCCTGCGCGTCGGTGAGGTTCGGCGGCGCCTGGATCGTCGCCTCGGCGCCCAGCACGAGGCGCGCGACCGCGACGTTGGCCACGTACTCCTGCAGCTCGAGGTCGACCTCGTTCTGCATGGCCGTCCGCGGCTTCGCGCGGAAGTTCTGAACGATGCACTCCTGCACGTGGCCCCACCGCTCGTGGGACTCGCGGATCGCGAAGAGGGCGTCCACCCGCTCCGCCGCGTTCTCGCCGATGCCCAGCAGCACGCCGGTGGTGAAGGGGATGCGGCTGCGTCCCGCGTCCTCGAGCACGCGCAGGCGCAGCGCCGGGTCCTTGTCCGGGGAGCCGTAGTGCACGCCGCCCTTCTCGGACCAGAGGCGCTCGGCGGTCGTCTCGAGCATCATGCCCATCGAGGGCGCGACCGGGCGGAGCCGCTGCAGCTCGGCCCATGACATCACGCCGGGGTTCAGGTGCGTGACCATGCCCGTCTCGCTCATCACCAGGACGGCCATCGCGCGCACGTACTCGAGCGTCGAGGCGTAGCCGTGCTCGGCGAGCCAGGCGCGGGCGACCGGCCACCGGTCCTCCGGGCGGTCGCCGAGCGTGAACAGGGCCTCCTTGCAGCCGAGCGCGGCACCGGCGCGGGCGACCTCGAGGATCTCCTCCGGCTCCATGAAGGTCGACTCGCGCTTGGCCGCGAGCCCGCCCGGTGTCTCCACGAAGACGCAGTAGTGGCACCGGTCGCGGCAGAGCTTGGTCAGCGGGACGAAGACCTTCCGAGAGTAGGTGACGACGCCGGGCCGTCCGCGGCGGGCGAGTCCGTCGTCGCGCAGGCGGCCGGCGGCCTCCAGCAGCAGGTCGAGGTCGTCGCCGCGCGCGCCGAGGAGCTCTTCTGCGGTCTCGCGCGTCAGCGCCTCGCCGTGGTCGAGCCGGGCGAGCAGGGTGGCCGTGGTCATGCGGGAGCGGCCCTTCCGAAGGGAGTCGTGGCGGAGGCGGAGGTCAGAGCGCGCGCAGCCGCGGCGCGAGGTCGCGCTCGAAGGCGTCGAAGAAGCGCTGCTGGTCGTCGCCCGGGGCGTGGAAGACCAGGTGGGTGAAGCCCGCGTCGACGTAGGGCTTGATCTGCGCGACCGTCTCCTCGGGGTCGGAGCCGACGATCCAGCGCTTCGCGACCTGCTCGATCGGCAGCTCGTCGGCGGCGCGCTCCATGTCGACCGGATCGGTCAGCGAGTGCTTCTGCTCCGGCGACAGCGAGAGCGGCGCCCAGAAGCGCGTGTTCTCGAGCGCGAGCGCCGGATCGGGATCGTAGGAGAGCTTGATCTCGATCATGCGGTCGATGGTCGAGGAGTCGCGATCGGCCGCCGCGGCGCCCTCCTCGACGGCGGGGAGCAGCTTCTCGGTGTAGAGCTCCATGCCCTTACCCGATGTGCAGATGAAGCCGTCGCCCGCGCGGCCGGCGTACTTCGCGACGACGGGGCCGCCCGCCGCGATGTAGACCGGCACGCCGCTCTCGGGCTTGTCGTAGATCGACGCCTCGTGCGTGGAGTAGTACTCGCCGTCGAAGGTGACGCGGTCGCCCGCCCAGAGCGCGCGCATCAGCCGCACGGCCTCGCGCAGGCGGGCGAAGCGCTCCTTGAAGTCCGGCCAGGTCTGCTCGCCCGCGCCCTGGTAGCCGGTGGCGACCTCGTTCAGCGCCTCGCCGGTGCCGACGCCGAGCATGATCCGCTCGGGGTAGAGCACGCCGAGCGTGCCGAACGCCTGGGCGATGACGGCGGGGTTGTAGCGGTAGTGCGGGGTCATCACGGAGGTGCCGAGGGTGATGGTGGAGGTGCGCTCACCGGCCGCGGCGAGCCAGGCGAGGGAGAACGGCGCGTGCCCGCCCGTGTGCCGCCACGGCTGGAAGTGGTCCGATACGACCGCGGTCTCGAAGCCGTGCCGCTCGGCGCCGACCGCGAGCTCGACGAGCTCCCGGGCGCCGAACTGCTCCGCCGATGCCTTGTACCCGAGCGTGATCGTCATCTGCAGCCTTCGTGAGAGGTGGGACGGCCCCCGGAGCGGGAGCGGCCCCTCCATTCTGCGCCCGCCGCGGCGCCCGGCGGGACGGGTGGACGCACCCGGGGGAGGCGTGCCCCGATCCCGTGCTGGGGAGGAGCGTCAGGCCGGCGGAGCGGCGATGTTCACCATCCAGCCGACGCCGTAGCGGTCGACCAGCATCCCGAAGCGGTCGCCCCAGGGCGAGACGACCAGCGGCTCGACGACCGTGCCGCCCTCGGCCAGGCCGTCCCAGTAGCCGCTCAGCTCGGCGTCGTCGTCGCCGAAGAGCGCGATCGTGATGCGGGCGCCGCTCTCGGCCGGGCTCGAGGAGGGGGAGTCGGAGCCCATCAGGATCATTCCGCTCGGCGTGACGAGCTGGGCGTGCATGATCCGGTCCTGGTCGGCCGGATCCGCGCTCATCTCGAAGTCGCCGAAGCGGCTGGAGCTGAGCTCGCCGCCGAGGACGTCCCGGTAGAACTCCATCGCCTCCTGCGCGGAGCCGTCGAAGCCGATGTAGGGGCTCAGTGAAGTGGGCACGGCACGCCTTTCCGTCGAGGTGCGCCCAGTATCTCCGCGTCCCGACGCGAGCACCAGGGGCGTCCTGCAGAAGGTCCGCCCCCGGCCCTCAGAGCTCGTCGCGGGTGGGCGGGTTCGCGCCGGAGCGGGAGGTCGTGATGCCGGCGACGTGCGCGGCGTGACGGCCGATCGCGTGCAGGGCGGGGCCGTCGAGGAGCATCCCGTTCGCGGCGCCGAGGCCCTGGCGGAACGCCTCGTCGAGGATCGCGCCCATCGCGGAGTCGCCGGCGCCGATCGTGTCCGCCACCACGATCCGGGCGGCGGGCACGGTCACCCGCGTCATGGCCGAGGCCAGCAGCAGTCCCTCCGCGCCGCGGGTGACGACCGCGAGCTGCGACCCGAGGGAGAGCAGCCTGCTGAGGACCTCGTCGAGCTGCATCGTCGGGTAGAGCCACTCCGCGTCCTCGTCGCTGAGCTTCACGACCTCGCACGCGGCGGCGATCCGCTCGAAGCGCGCGAGCGCCTCGGCGTGCGCGCCGACCAGAGCCGGACGGATGTTCGCGTCGACGCTCGCCGTCACTCCGGCGGGCAGAGCCTCGAGGAGCCCGAGCACGGCGGATCCGCCCGGCTCGAGGAAGATCGCGATGGAGCCGGTGTGGACGTGGGAGGCGCCCTCCGGGTCCGCCGCCGGCGGGTTCCAGGAGAGGTCGAAGACGTAGCGGGCCGACCCGTCCGCGGCGAGGACCGCCCGAGCGGTGCTGGTGCGCTCCGAGTCGCCGTGCCGGACCTCCACTCCGGAGGCCTCGAGGTGGGCGCTGATGCGGCGGCCGCGCTCGTCGTCGGCGATGTCGGTGACGAGGGTCGCGGGCCGCCCGAGGCGGGCGAGCGTGAGGGCGACGTTGGCCGGGGAGCCGCCGACGTGCTCCGTGGCGCTGCCGTCTCGCTCGACGATGTCGATCAGCGCCTCGCCGATGACCAGGGTGCGGGAAGCCGGGCTGACGCGCTCGTCTGTGGAGGACATGCCGACATCATGCCGGGTGACGGGGTCGCCCCGCGACGCGTGGGGCCGACCGGCGCAAGCGGCTCGCGTCCCGACCGCGGTCTCAGCCCCGGTCGCGCAGGTCCGCCAGCACCGCGTCCACGGTCGTGATCTCGATCAGCGGCGCGTACAGGGACATGGCGTCGAGCGCGCGCTGGTGGTCGGCCTCGGAGGCGCCCGCGCAGGCGTCCGCGGCGACCCTGACCCGCACTCCGGCGTCCGCGGCCGCCAGCGCCGTCGAGAGCACGCAGCAGTCGGTCGAGATGCCGGTGAGCACGAGCTCGCGGGAGTCGTCGAGCTCGGCCTCGAGCTCGGGCCCCCACTTGCCGAAGGTCGTGGCGGTGATCGTGCGGTGGCCCTCGAACCCGGCCACGAGCTCGTAGAGCCGGTCGCTCTCGGGGACGAGCGCGAACGGCCACTCGCGGTAGTAGGGGATCCACGCGCCGGCGGGCCGCTCCGGGGCGACGAAGCGGGTGGTCACGATCCGCTCGCCGAACGCCGGGAGGAGCCGGCGGGTCCCCTCGGCCGCGCGCTCGAATCCGCCGGATCCCCACGGCGACTCGGCGTCGGCGAAGACGTGCTGCAGGTCGATCGCGACGAGCAGGCTCACGCCGAGGCCTCCTGGCGGCGGACGGCCCCACGCGAGAGGGCGAGCGTCCCTGCGAAGCCGATCACGAGCGCCACGAGGACGCCGAGATTGGCGCCGGCCCAGTCGCCTCCTCGGCCGCCGAGCGGGCCGAGGAGGTAGCCCTCCCACTCGAACCCGGGGGAGTAGTTGACCACCAGGCCCCAGCCGACGACCGCGCCGATCAGCACGAGGGCCACGGGGACCGCCGAGACGCTGCCGTAGCGGCCGCGGGAGTCGTACAGGGCCTCCTGGTCGTAGTCGCGCCGGCGGAGGAGGAGGTCGGCGAGGAACACGCCGAGCCAGGCCGCGATCGGCACGCCGAGGGTGATCAGGAAGCCCTGGAACGGGCCGAGGAAGTCGCCCGCGACGAACACGACGTAGACCGCTCCGAGGACCATCAGCACGCCGTCGATCCCGGCGGCCACCGGCCGCGAGACCTTGAGCCCCGTGCTGAGCAGCGCCAGGCCCGAGGAGTAGATGTCCATCACGGCCCCGCCGATCAGGCCGAGCAGCGCGACGACGATGAAGGGGAGCAGGAACCAGGTCGGCAGGATCCCGGCGAGCGCTCCGATCGGGTCCGCGGCGATCGCGTCCGAGAGCTCCTGCGAGGAGCCGGCCAGTAGCAGGCCGACGACCACCAGCACGACGGGCGCGACCGCTCCGCCGATCGTCGTCCACGCGATCACTCCGCTCGTGCGGGCACCGCGGGGGAGGTAGCGGGAGTAGTCGGCCGCGGCGTTCACCCAGCCCAGCCCGAAGCCGGTCATCATGAACACGAGCCCGCCGATGACCGCGGCGGCCGAGCCCGCGGGCAGGGCGCCGACGGCAGCGAGGTCGATCCGGTCGAGGACGAGCACGACGTAGACCACGGTCAGCACGGCGGTCGCGACGGTGATCGCGAGCTGGAGCCGCATGATCAGGCGGAAGCCCGCGATCCCGGCGATCACGATGAGCGCGGCGACCACGATCAGCGCGACCACCTTGGTGAGCACGCCCCCGTCCCAGCCGAACTCCTCGAACACCGTCGCCGTCGCGAGCACCGCGAGGGAGGCCAGCACCGTCTCCCAGCCCACCGTGAGCAGCCAGGAGATCACCGAGACGAGGCGGTTGCCGTCGACCCCGAAGGCCGCCCGGCTGAGCACCATCGTCGGGGCGGAGCCGCGCTTGCCGGCGACGGCGACCAGACCGCAGAAGAGGAACGAGACGACGATCCCGATCACGCTGACGAGCGTCGCCTGCCCGAAGGAGAGGCCGAAGCCGAGGAGGAAGGAGCCGTAGCTCAGCCCCAGCACGGACACGTTCGCGGCGAACCACGGCCAGAACAGGTCGCGAGGGCGGCCGTGCCGCTCCGACTCCTGGATCGTGTCGAGGCCGTTGAGCTCGATGCCGCTTGCGGGGCGGGTGCTCGGACGATCGGGGGAGGTCATCGCGTCCTCGTTCTCACGGGTGCCGGCCCTGCGCCGGAGCTGTGACGAACCTACAGCGCCCCGCGCTCGAACAGCAGCCGGAGCGATTCGAGGTCGTCCGCGACCCGCGCGCAGTCCTCGTCCCAGTCGTCGAGGCTCATCCCGGGGCGCCGCCGCACGGTGAAGGCCACCTCGGCGCCGTCCCCGTTCACGAGCACCCGGAGCGGATTGTCCACCACCGTCCCGTCGGGGAGCGTGACCTGGTGGTCCGCGACGCCGAACGGGTTCTGCGGGGCGAAGCGCACCTCGACCCGGCCCATCGGCGAGTCGGCGAACCAGCGTCCGTCGACCTCTTCGAGCGCGGCGGAGGCGAGGCCCGCGGCCCACCGCGGGAGGTTCGCCGGGTCGGAGACGAAGGCGTACACCTCCGCGGCCGGAGCCTCGATCACGACGCCCACGGGGCGCGATTCGTACAGGGTCATCCGCTCGTCCTTCCTCTGCAGCCGGTCAGTGCTCGTCGCCGAAGCTGGCGACCAGCAGCGCGGCCAGCGCCGTCCGCTCCAGCATGCCCTCGATGCCGATCGCCTCGCTGCGCGCGTGCGCACCCTCGCCCGGGGCGCCGAGCCCGTCGAGGACCGGCAGGCCCAGCGCGGCGACGAGGTTGCCGTCGCTCGCCCCGCCGACCGCGATCTCGCGGAGGGGGACGTCGATCCGCTTCGCGACCCGCTCGGCCCTGCGGTAGAGCGCGGCGACGGAGGCGGTCCGCTCGAAGACGGGCCGCTCCCAGGAGCCGCGCACCTCCAGCCGGATGCGCGGGTCGGCGGCGGCGAGCGCGTCGAGCTCGGCCTCGACACGGGCGGCCTCGGCGGATCCGCGGATCCGCGCCTCCAGCTCCAGGCGCACGCGGGCCGTCGTCACGTTGACCCGCGAGCCGCCGGAGACCACTCCGATGTTGACCGAGGTGCCCTCCTCCTCCCGCGCGATCGCCAGCACCCGCGGGATCAGCGAGCCGAGCTCGTGGATCGCGCTCGCCCCCTTCTCCGGCTCGACCCCGGCGTGCGCCTCGACCCCGACCACGTCGATCACGAAGCGCCCGATGCCCTTGCGCGCCGTCTTGACCGCGTCGCCGATCGCGCCCTCGAACACCAGGACCGCGTCGGCGCCCGCGCACTGCCGCTCCAGGAACGGGCGGGAGGCGGCGCTGCCGATCTCCTCGTCCCCGCTCATCACCAGGCGGACGGCCGGATGCGGGACGCCGGCGTGGCGGAGCGCGGCCACCAGCCACACCATCTGCACCAGCCCGGCCTTCATGTCGTAGCTGCCCGGTCCGCTCAGGCGGTCGCCGTCGACGGCGAAGGGCCAGGAGCGGGTCGTGCCCAGGGGCCACACCGTGTCGTAGTGGCCGAGCAGCGCCACGAACGGACGCGTGCCCCGGTGCGGTCTCGCGCCGCCGCTCGCCGGGACGGTCCAGCTGGTCGCGGTCGGCGCGTCCTGCGCACGCCGGTGCTGCACGTCGGCGTCGTGCCCGAGCCGCTCTCCCACCCAGTGCACCAGGAAGGCGTGCAGCTCGCCGAGCGCCTCGAGGGAGTCGCTGGGGCTCTCGATCATCACGAGGTGCCGGACGTCGTCGAGCATCCGCGAGCGGTTGTCGCGGAGGAAGGAGCGCACGCGGGCGGCGTCGTCGGCATCGGGGAAGGTCATCGACTCCGGAGTACCAGAGTGCGGCCGCTCGCGCGAACCGGCTGAACCGTTCGGGCCCCCGTTACGTTGGTGCAGGAAGAGGTGGAGATGTCCGAGGATCAGGCCCAGATGCTGCGTGCGCTGCACGACGAGCACGCCAGCGCGCTCTGGCGGTTCGTGCTGCGCCTGACCGGCGACCGCCAGATGGCGGAGGACGTCGTGCAGGAGGCGCTGCTGCGCGCCTGGAAGCACCCCGAGATCCTCGCCCAGGGCGAGGCCGCCGCCCGCTCCTGGCTCTACACCGTGGCCCGGAACCTCGTCATCGACGACCGCCGCAGCGCCCGCTACGCCCGGGAGCTGGGCACGGACGAGGTCCCCGAGCGCCCGACCGCCGACCGCACCGACCAGGTGCTCGACGCCTGGCTGCTCTCGGACGCGCTCAGCGGACTGAGCCACGACCACCGCGCCGTCATCGTGCACGCCTACTACGGCGGCCGCACGGTCACCGAGATCGCCGCGCTGCTGGGGATCGCCCCGGGCACCGTCAAGTCGCGGATGCACTACGGGATGCGGGCCCTCAAGCTCGCACTGCAGGAGCGGGGGGTGACGGAGCTGTGAACCGCGACCCCTCCTCCGACGACCGGCACGACGACCCCTTCCGCGACTGGGACGCCGCGTACCTCCTCGGATCCCTGACCGCTGCCGACCGCCGCGAGTACGAGCTGCACCTGCGCGCCTGCCCCGGCTGCCGCGAGTCCCTCGCCGAGTTCGTCCCGCTGCCGGGCCTGCTGGCCCACCTGCCCCAGGACGAGGCGATGCGCCTGGTCGAGGAGCCGGAGGCGGCCGGCGATCCGGCTCCGGCGGCACTGCTGACCCGCCTCGCCGCGGCCACCGACTCCGTCCGCCGCCGGACGCGGCTGCGCATCGCGGGCCTGGTGCTCGCCGCCGCGGGCGTCTCGGCCGCCGCCGCCGTCGCCCTGCCGCTCGCGATCGGCCCGTCCCTCGCCCCCGTCGAGACCGTCGGCTCGACCGTCTCGCTCGCCGCGGCTCCGGGCGTCCCCGTCGAGGCCTCCGTGCGGTTCGTGCCGCAGCAGTGGGGCACGCGGATCGACATGGACTGCAGCTGGGCCGACACGGCCGAGCAGTACGCGGGCTCGGCCGGCTACGTCCTCTACGTCACGGACACCTCGGGCGGCACCGAGGCCGTCGGATCGTGGACGAGCGCGCCGGGGACGACGATGGAGCCCAGCCTCGCCACCGGGCTCCCGCTGTCCGAGATCGCCTCGGTCGAGGTGCGGCTGCAGGGAACGGACACCGTCGTGCTCACCGGCCGCCCCTGAGCGGGCCGCCGGATTCCCAGGTGCGCGCTCGGCGGACTGAGTAGCTTCTCAGTCATGACGATCGCGACCCTCGCCCTCGCCCCCGCCTCCGTGGCGACCGCCTCCTCCTCCGACAGCATCGACGAGCTCTCCGGACTCGTCGGCGTCGCCGCGCGGGTGATCGCCGCGCTCGGAGAGGCGGGCGTCGGCCTGCTGACGCTGATCGAGACGGTGTTCCCGCCGATCCCGAGCGAGCTCGTGCTGCCGCTGGCCGGCTTCCTCGCCCAGCAGGGCCGGATGAACCTGGTGCTGGTCGTGATCACGGCGACCCTCGGCGCCTACCTCGGCGGCCTGATCCTCTACGCGCTCGGCCACCGCATCGGCACGGAGCGCTCGATCCGCCTGCTCTCCAAGCTCCCGCTGGTCGACCGCGAGGACTTCGAGAAGGCGGTCGGCTGGTTCCGCCGGCACGGCACCTGGGCGGTCCTCTTCGGTCGCCTCATCCCGGGCGTGCGCAGCCTCATCTCGCTCCCCGCGGGGGCCGAGCGGATGAACCTGCTGCTGTTCTCGGGACTGACGATCCTCGGCTCCGGCGTCTGGAACGGCCTGCTGATCGGCCTCGGCGCAGCTCTGGGCACGCAGTACGAGCTCGTCGACCAGTACGCGGGCGTGCTCGACGCGATCATCTACAGCGCGTTCGGCGTGCTGCTGCTCGCGCTCGTTGTGCGCCGCGTGCGGCGGCACCGTGCCGCGGCGCGCACCGGATCGCGCCACTGACCTGCGTCCTCGGGCGGGCGGGCGCAAGGCCCCGCGCCACCCCGCCCCGGTGCCCTAACGTTCGAGGGGTCCGCACTCCCCGACGCGAAGGAACGCCATGTCCGAGACCGCCGCGCCCACGATGTCCCGCACCTCCGTCGAGCGCTGGTGGATCATCGCCGTCTCGCTGATCGCGATCGTGCTCGGCGTCATCGCCGTCCTGATCCCCGGTCCGACGCTGCTGACCGTCGCCATCGTCTTCGGCATCCACCTGATCGCCGCGGGCGTCTTCCGCCTGCTGCTGGCCTTCACCGCCTCGCGGCTCGATGCCCGGGTGCGCTGGCTCGCGGGCCTGCTCGGCGCCCTGATCCTGGTCGCGGGCATCCTGTGCCTGTCGAACCCGTTCGAGTCGCTGAGCGTCCTGGGCCTCGTGATCGGCGCGGGCTGGATCCTCGACGGCGTCTCGAGCATCACCAGCGGCCGCACCGTCGCCGGCCCCGCGTGGCTGCCGATCGCGGCAGGGATCGCCTCGGTCATCGCGGGCGTCCTGACGATCATCATGCCCGTGCTGGCGCTGGCCTCCTTCGTCACGGTCGCGGCCATCCTGCTGATCGTCGTGGGCGTCTCGGGCCTGCTCCTGCTCCCGGGCCGCACGAAGCGCCCCGAGAGCGCCGAGGCGTAGACCGCGCGGATGGCCGATCCCGATCTCGTCCCCGAGCTGCTCGTCGCCGACCTCGACCGGAGCCTGGGATTCTGGTGCGGTCCCTGCGGGTTCCGGATCCACTACGCCCGGCCCGAGGAGGGCTTCGCGTACCTGGTCCTCGGCTCCGCGCACGTGATGCTCGAAGAGGCGGGGCGGGGCCGCAACTGGATCGCTGCACCGCTGGAGCGCCCGCTCGGTCGGGGAATGAACCTGCAGCTGCACGTCGACGACGCCGACCGGACGGCAGCGGCGCTCGCCGAGGCCGGGACGCCGCTGTTCTCACCGCTCGAGACCCGCTGGTACCGGGTCGGAGCGGAGGAGGCGGGCGTCCGTCAGCTGGTGGTGGCCGATCCGGACGGGTACCTGCTGCGGTTCCAGTCGTCGCTCGGACGCCGACCGGCTCGAGCGGACGTCCCCGTCGCTCCCTGACCGGCCGACCGCCCCACCATCCGCTCGGCTCAGGACGTCATGCCAGCGAGTGACGACCGAGACACCGCGCGGCTGGTTGCCTCGGAGACATGACGCAGCACCCCGCCACCGCGACCCTCCCGCAGGTCTCGGCCGCCGCCCTCTCCGAGCCCGCGATCGAGCAGGCCGCCTCGGCGGAGCACGAGCCCCTCGTCCGTCCGGCGGACCTGGTGTCGGCGCTCACGGGCGTCGCGCTCTGCTTCTTCTCCCTCTTCGTCTACGCCATCGCGCACTGGCAGTACTTCGGCACGGACGTCGACGAGGTGAGCGTCCTCGGCTGGCTCGCGCCGCTGATCGCCGGCGTCGCCTGCCTGCTGTCGGCCGTCGTGTCCGTCGGGGTCCGCGCCTCCGGGCGCCGCGCCGAGCGGACCGCGGCATGATCCCCGTCCTCGCCGGGCCCGGCCTCGAGGCCGCGGAGCAGCTCCTCGTCCGCGCCGGATGCCTCCGCCCCGAGCACCCGTGGGCGGCCGGTGCCGCCACGGAGGCCGCGCCGCGGATCGACTTCGCCGTCCTCGCCGAGCAGGCGTGCCTCCTCGACCTCTCGGAGGAGGCGGTCGCCCGCATCGCCGTGTCGCTCGCCACCGGCCGTCCCGTCGATCTGCGGAGCGCCTTCGGGCATCTCGCGCGCGACCACGCCCGGCTCGTCATGACCGCGGTCGCCGCTGCCGCCGGGCACGACCGCGTGAGCAGCCGGATCCGCGTGGTCGGCGACGAGCGCCGGGTCGAGACGGCGCCGCCCCTGGCCGTCTGGCCCTCCTGAGCCCCCCGCCCGCCCCGATCGGGCGGGCGCGCTCGCCGATCCGACCCTGGGCTCCGCGTTCCTCCGATGCTCCGGCCCGGTGAGCCGTACGGAGGTGCCGTGCCGCCGACCCGCGTCGCTACGGCCTTTCGGAGGTGCCCGGTTTAGGGTGTCCGTGTGCAACGAGTCGACGATTTCCCAGGAGCCGGACCGGTGGCGACCTCACCCGAATCCGGTGACCAGGGGGAGGCGTCCGCGCATCGGCTCTCCCCGACGGCGACCTCTCCCGTGCAGGTGACGAGCGGCGAGGCCGGCTACCAGGGCGGCAACGTGGCCGATCCGGTGTGGCAGTCGTGGCGCGACGAGCTCGCCAAGGTCGGCGGTCCGTCGCCCCTGCTCCACTTCGTGGACTCGCCCCGGACGCGCATCGAGCTCTCGACCACGCACCCCGGCGGGCTGCCCCCGTTCATCTCGGGCAAGACGACGCTCCTCTCCTCGCTCATCCGCGACGAGCTCGCCCTGCGCACCGCGAAGAACGCCGCGGGTGCGATCACCGACAAGGGGATCGAGCTGCGCTCGGTCCGCGGCATCGAGGGCGTCCACCTCGCCATCGGCCTCGCCCAGTGGCGCGCCGGCGACACGGAGTTCACCGCACCCGTGCTCCTGCGCCCGCTCGCCATCCGCCGCTACGGCCGCGACTTCGAGCTCAAGCTCAAGGGCCAGCCCTACTTCAACCCGCAGCTCGCGCGTGCCCTCAAGCAGCAGTTCGGCATCACGATCGACCCCGAGCAGTTCGTCGAGCTGGCCGTGCAGAACGGCGTCTTCAAGCCGCAGCCGGTCATCGACCAGCTGCGCGGCCTGACCTCGCACCTGCCGTGGTTCGCCGTGCACCCGCGCCTCGTGGTCTCGAGCTTCGCCGACGTGGCGGGCGACATGCTCCGCGACGCCCGGATGCTCGAGCACCCCGTCCTCGACGCCGTCGTCGGGAACCCGGCCGCCAAGCGGGCGCTGCAGCAGTCGCAGAAGGTGGCGTCGATCATCCCGCAGGACGAGCGTCCTCCGGCGACCGACAACCTCCTCCTCGACGCGGACGCCGAGCAGGAGCAGGTGATCGCGAACATCGCGGCCGGCAACTCGCTCGTCGTGAAGACCCTCCCCGGCACGGGCGGCACCCAGACCATCGTCAACGCGATCGGCGCCCTGGCCGCCCAGCACAAGCGCGTGCTGGTCGTCAGCGCCCGCCGGTCGAGCCTCGACAGCATCCACCAGCGCCTGCTCTCGGCGGGCCTGGGCGGCATCGCGGTCGGGCCCCGCACGCTCCGCCGCGACCTCATCCAGTCGATCGGCCGCAACGAGAAGGCGGCGCGCCCCTCCGTCAGCGAGATCGACGACGCCCTGCTCCGGCTGCGGAAGGTGCTGCTCGACTACCGCGGCGCGCTCTCCCGGCGCGACGAGAGCTTCGGCGTCTCGGCGCTGCAGGCCCTCGAGGAGCTCGCCCGCCTCTCGCAGCTGCGGACGCCCCCGTCGACCGCCGCCCGCCTCGACCGCCGCTCCGTCACCGCTCTCGCGCACAGCCGCCCCGAGGCGACCCGGATGCTGATCGAGTCGGCGCGCCTGGGCGAATTCCGCTACGGCCCGGGCGACTCGCCCTGGTACGGGGCCCAGTTCGACTCCACCGCCGACGCCGAGATCGCCCACGAGCTGGCCAAGCGCCTGCACCTGCGCGACCTGCCGCGCCTGCTCGACCGCGCCCAGGACGTCATCGGCCAGACGCGGATGCGCCCGTTCGAGTCGGTCGCCGAGCTCGGCATCTACCTGCGCCTGCTGCAGGACGTCCGCGAGACGCTGGACAAGTTCCAGCCGGCCGTCTTCGACCGCTCGATCCAGGACCTCATCGTCGCCACCTCGCCGCGCCGCGAGGCAGCCGAGATGTCGTCCACCAACCGCCGGCGCCTGAAGAAGCTCGCCCGCGAGTACCTGCGTCCCGGCGCGCACGTCACCGACCTGAACGCGGCGCTCCGCCGGGTGCAGCAGCAGCGGACGCTGTGGCAGCGCTACGCGGTCGCCGGCACGATCCCCGAGGTCCCGGTCGGCGTCGCCGACGTGCAGGTGGCCTACCAGCAGGTGACCGACCAGCTGAGCCGTCTCGACGAGCCGCTCGGCCGACGCGGGACGAACCTGCAGCTCGCCTCGCTCCCTCTCGCCGAGCTGGCCTCGATGGTGTCCGGCCTCGCCGAGGACAGCGAGGTGCTCGCCAACCTCCAGGAGCGGACGACCCTCCTCGCCACCCTGCGCGACTGGGGCCTGGACCCGCTGCTCACCGACCTCTCGCGCCGCCACGTGCCGGCCGAGCTGGTCGCGGGCGAGCTGGACCTGGCCTGGTGGCGCTCGGCGCTCGAGATCATGCTGACCGACGAGCGTGCGCTGCTCGGCGGCAACACGAGCGTGCTCGACCGGCTCGAGGCCGACTTCAAGCTCGTCGACGAGGCGCACGCCGCCTCGAGCGCCGAGCTGCTGGCCTGGAAGCTCTCCGAGACCTGGAAGATCGGGCTCGTCGACTGGCCGCAGGAGCGCGACGCGCTGCGCGCGCTGCTGCGCACCGAGGCGGCGACGACCCCTCAGGAGCTGCAGAAGGCCGCTCCTCACCTCTCGCGCGTGCTCGCTCCGGCCTGGCTCGCCTCGCCGTACGAGGTGCACCGCATCGGCACCGAGACGACCTTCGACGCGGTGTTCCTCGTCGACGCCGGGGCGACCACGCTGGCCGAGAACGTCGGAGCGATCCGCCGGGCCAAGCAGGTCGTCGCGTTCGGCGACCCGGTCACGCAGACCCCCACTCCCTTCGGCCTGCGCGTCGACGAGACGCCGGAGTTCGGCTCCACCGCCTCGCGGACCGACGTGGAGGCGCTGCACGCCCAGTCGGCGCTCGCCCGACTCGGCGAGCTGCTCAACACCGTCACGCTCACCCGCAGCTACCGCGCGGGCGGCGAGGACCTGGCCGAGCTGGTCAACCGCCGCTTCTACGGCGGCCGCATCGACTCGCTGCCCTGGGCCGGCTCGTTCCTCGGACACGACTCGCTCCGCTTCCACTACATCGCGAGCGGGCACGGCATGCCCGAGAACGACTCCGGAGCCGTCGAGTCCGTCGACGCCGAGGTCGCGAAGGTGGTCGAGCTGGTGCTCGAGCACGCCGTGATCCGTCCGCGCGAGTCGCTGATGGTCATCACCGCGAGTCCTCGCCACGCCGTGCGGGTGCAGCAGGCGGTGCTGACGGCCTTCGCCAAGCGCACCGACCTGAGCGACTTCATCCTCGGCGACCGTCCCGAGCCCTTCGCCGTCGTGACGCTGGAGCAGTCGGTCGCGCAGAGCCGTGACCGCGTCATCTTCTCGATCGGCTACGGCCGGACGCCCCACGGCCGCCTGCTGTCGAACTTCGGCGCTCTCGCGGAGCCGGGCGGAGAGCGCCTGCTGGCGGTCGGGATGACCCGTGCCCGCCGCTCGATGGACATCGTCTCGTGCTTCCGCCCGGGCGACATCGACGAGTCGCGCATGCGCTACGGCATGGTCGCGCTCGCGCAGGTGCTGCAGGAGGCGGAGGACCGCGTCCAGCCGAGCGACCGCGACGACTATTCGGAGCCGATGCTGGTGGATCTCGCCGCGCGCCTCGAGCGCCGCGGACTCCGGGTCAACATCGGGCACAAGGGCAAGCTGGCCCTCGTCGCCGCGCACGGGACCCGTGCCGTGGTGGTCGAGACCGACCGCGACGTGAGCACGCAGAGCCTGCGCGTGTCGCTGCGCCTGCGTCCGGAGCTGCTGCGCCGGCTGGGCTGGCACTACCTGCGGGTGCACAACTTCGAGCTGTTCGCCGACCCCGAGGCCGTGGCCGCGCGGGTGGCCGGGCTGATCGGTGCGACCGCGGGGGAGGAGCAGACCCCTGTTCCCGCCGCCGGCGAGGCTCCTGCTGCTCCCGCCGCCGGCGAGGCTCCTGCTGCTCCCGCCGCCGGCGAGGCTCCTGCTGTTCCCGCCGCACCTGCCGCCGCCGCCGCTCCGGCATCGGGGGAGACGCAGCCCGTCGAGCCGCTGCCGCACGACTGATCGTGGCGCCGGATCCCGACGCCCCCGCGGGTGCCGACCGCCCGTTGCGGCGCACCCGCGGCGGCCGGCGGGCGACGCTCCCCGCGAAGCCCGGCACCGATCCGTCCCCGCACGACGCTCCGATCGCCGACCCCTCCGCACCGCCCGCGCGCCCCGACACCGGCCCGAACGACGCGCGCCTCCGCCAGGACGTCCCCCCGCACTACTGACGTCAGCCGGACCGGTCGGTGATCCGCGAGTCGAGACATGTCCCGTCGGCGACTTCGGACCTCCCCCCGGCGCGTCCCCGCTCGACGAGCGGATGGACGCGTGGAGACAGGGCCGGTCGGTCCCCGCCAGAGTTGCTCATGGTCCCGATCGGCGACCTCCCGAAGGTGCAGGTGCCGTCCGAGCCGCGTGCCAGCGTTTCGGACGCACCGTTCGCACAACGCTCTGCGAGCCGTTCCCCCATCGGGAAGACGACAGAGCGACTCAGTCGACGTGCTTGCCGGAGTTCGCGGTGGTGGCGGTGCCGTTGTTGGCGAGCAGGTCGCGGATGTCGGCGAGGAGCTCGAGCTCGGTGGGGGCCTTGTCCTCCGCGGCGGGGGCGTCGGCGGCCTTCTTGGCGAACGCGGCGTTCTTAAGGTGGTTGATCGGCAGGACGAACGCGAAGTAGAGGACGAAGGCGACGATCACGAACTGGATCAGGGCCGAGACGACCGAGCCGTAGGCGATGACGGTCGGGTCCTCGCCGTTCTCTCCCGGTCGGATGGTCCAGACCAGGGTCTCGAGGGAGGAGGCGTCGAAGATCACGCCGATGAGCGGGTTGAAGATCCCCGTCACGATCGCGTTGACGATGGTCGTGAAGGCGGCGCCGATGACCACGGCGACAGCCAGGTCGATGACGTTGCCGCGGAGGATGAACTCCTTGAAGCCGTTGATCATGATCGTTCCGTTTCTGCCGTGAGCGGTGGGTGGCGGGTCAGCTCCCGGAGGAGGAACCCGAGGAGGAGGACCCGGAGGAGCCCGAGGACGACGAGGAGGAGGACGATCCGGAGCCCGAGGACCCCGAGCCGGACGAGGAGCCGCTCGAGCCCGATGAACCCGAGGATCCGGAGGAGGAGCCGCCCGATCCCGAGGAGCCCGACGACGAGTCGGATGAGCCGGAGCCGGATGCGCCCGAGCCGGACGAGCCGGAACCCGAGGAGGAGGAGCCGCCCTCGCTCGACTTCCCGCCGGAGCGGGAGTCGGTGCGGTAGAAGCCCGAGCCGTTGAAGGTCACGCCGACCGCGCTGAACACCTTGCGCAGCGCCCCCTGGCAGCTCGGGCACTCGGTGAGCGTGTCGTCGGTGAACTTCTGCTGGATGTCGAAGGCGTTGCCGCACTGCGTGCAGCGGTAGGAGTAGGTGGGCACAGGGGGCTCCTCGGAGGCGGGTGGGGGAGAAGGAGGAAGGGGTCAGTGGCGCAGGTCGACGATGCCGGAGGGAGTGACGACTCCGTCGACGGCCTGGTCGTGGACCTCGCTGGGCACCCGGTCGACGAGCTCGCTGTCGAAGACGACGGCGTAGACCGGCGGGCACTTCTCCATCGAGCCGAGGGTCTTGTCGAAGTAGCCGCGCCCCCAGCCCATCCGCATCCCCTGCCGGTCGACGGTGGCGGCCGGGACGACGATGAGGTCGACGTCGTTGATCGCGATGGGGCCGAGCAGCTGCCCGACGGGCTCGGGCATGCCGAACAGGCCCTGGGTCTCGGTGTGGCCGTCGCCGACCGCCCAGTCGAGCAGGCCGTCCTGGCGCGAGACGGGGAAGAGGACGCGGATGCCGTGGCTCTCGGCCCAGCCCAGGAACGGCCGGGTGCTCGGCTCGTCCGGAGCGGAGAGGTAGCACGCGAGGGAGCGGGCCCCCACGCGGGTGGCGAGCTCGATCAGGTGGGCGGTGATCTGCTCCGCGGCCTGGTCGCGAGCGGTCGAGGTCTGCGTGCGGCGGCGCTCGCGCAGCTCGGCGCGCAGCGCCCGCTTCTCGTGCGTGATGTCGGCTGGCATGCGCTCAGTCTAGAACCGGGCCCCGCGCCGGCCTCCGCGCGGACGACCCTGAGGGACGCTCGTCCCGGACCGCCCCGGAACGGGGTCCGGCGCCTTCCGTCGCCGGTCCTGGCGCGAAACTCCCGCGACTTCCCCCGCCGCTAGGATGGCGCCCCATGGGCACTCGAATCCGCAAAGCAGTCATCCCCGCCGCAGGTCTCGGCACCCGCTTCCTGCCGGCGACGAAGGCCATCCCCAAGGAGATGCTGCCGGTCGTCGACAAGCCGGCGATCCAGTACGTGGTCGAGGAGGCTGCGGACGCCGGCCTCCAGGACGTGCTCGTGATCATCGGGCGCAACAAGAACGCGCTCGCCAACCACTTCGACTCGGTGCCCGAGCTCGAGCAGAACCTCTCCCAGAAGAAGGACGACAAGAAGCTCGAGCACGTCAAGTACGCCAGCGACCTCGCCGACGTGCACTTCGTCCGTCAGGGCGAGCCGAAGGGCCTCGGCCACGCGGTCTCCCGCGCGCAGCGCCACGTCGGCGACGAGCCCTTCGCCGTGCTCCTCGGCGACGACCTGATCGACGCCCGCGACCCGCTGCTCTCCCGCATGATCGACGTCGCCGAGCAGCGCGACACCACGGTGGTCGCGCTGCTCGAGGTCGACCCCGACCAGATCCACCTCTACGGCTGCGCGGCGGTCGAGGCGACCGACGAGGACGACGTGGTGCGGATCACCGGGCTGGTCGAGAAGCCCTCCAAGGAGGACGCCCCCTCGAACCTCGCGATCATCGGCCGCTACGTGCTGAAGCCCGACGTGTTCGGCGTGCTCGAGCACACCGCTCCGGGCAAGGGCGGCGAGATCCAGCTGACCGACGCGCTGGAGCGCATGGCGCAGGACCCGGCCGAGTTCGGCGGCGTCTACGGCGTCGTGTTCCGCGGCCGCCGCTACGACACCGGCGACAAGCTCGACTACATCAAGGCCATCGTGCAGCTCGCCTCCGACCGCGACGACCTCGGCAAGGACCTCAAGCCCTGGTTGAAGGACTTCGTCGCCGGCCTCTGAGCCCCGGCGAGCGCGCCTCCGGAACGGACGGGACCCCCTGCTGAGGCGGGGGATCCCGTCCGTTCCTCCGTTCCACGGAAGCACGGAACGCCCCGGAGTCCAGTCCCCCTCCCGCAGTGCGGTGGAGCAGTAGGGTCGCATCATGCCGCTCCCGATCCCGACGCTCACCGAGGGTCGTGTCACCGTCCGCCCCATCCGCGTGCGCGACGCCCGCCCTCTCGAGCGGGAGCTGATCGCGAACCGGTCGTGGCTGCGCCAGTGGGAGGCGTCCGACCCCCGGGGAGGCGCCGCGTTCGACGTGCGCGCCAGCATCCGCTCGCTGCAGCAGAACGCGCGGGCCGGCGGCGGAGTGCCGTTCCTCATCGACTGGGACGGCGAGCTCGCCGGGCAGCTCAACATCTCGAACATCGGGTACGGCTCGCTCTCCTCCGGGTCGATCGGCTACTGGGTGTCCGAGCGCTACGCCGGGCGGGGGATCACTCCGATCGCCGTGGCCCTCGCGGCCGACCACGCCTTCCTCGACCTGGGCCTGCACCGGATCGAGATCTGCATCCGCCCGGAGAACCGGCCGAGCCTGCGCGTGGTCGAGAAGCTCGGCTTCCGCTACGAGGGCCTGCGGCGGCGCTTCATCCACATCAACGGCGACTGGCGCGACCACTTCTGCTTCGCCCTCGTGGCGGAGGAGGTGCCCCGCGGCGTGCTCCGCCGCTACCTCGACGGGCAGGTCCCGTCGGAGGTCGGCGTGCCGACCGACGCGGACCTCCGCGCCTCGCGCCGCTCGGGTCTCTCCGGACCCTCCGATGGCGCCGGTGTCCCTCCGACGGGGCCCCGGCTGATCCGCGATCCGCACGGACACACCTACCCGTAATGACGGACGGGAGTGCCCGGTACTCCTAGCGTTGTCCGCATGAGTAGCGACTGGTTGGGCGGGGGCGTCGTCTGGGCGCTCGCCGCCGTTCTGTGGGTCGCCTACCTGATCCCCACGTGGATGCGCAGGCGGTCGTACAACGCGACCGAGCGCAACGCGGTGAGGCTGCAGCAGACGCTGCGGATCCTCGCCGAGACCGCGGAAGTGCCCGAGCACGTGCGTGCGGAGGCGACGGCCCGCGAGGTGGCGCTGCAGCAGCGCCGGCTCCGGGTGACCGAGACACGACGACGAGCCGAAGAGAAGGCACAGGCGATGGAGCTGGCACAGGCGGAGAAGGCGGCGCGCGACGCGCTGCGACGGGCGACCGCGAGCGCACGGCGGAGCACGCGGTCAGGGCCCTCGGTCCTGCGCTGGCGCCAGGGCGCCGCGCTGGCCGTGCTGGTCGGGGCGGTCGCCGCGCTGGTCGGGCTCGTGATGCTGCCCTTCGGCGGCACGGGTGCGGTGCCGCTCGTCGGCCTGCTCCTCGCCGTCGCGGGGCTCGGCACGCTGATCCTGCTGGCTCCGGGTCGCCGCCGCGCCGCCGCTCCGGCCGCAACAGCGATGACGGCCGCCGCGACCGAGCGCCGGCGCGCCGAGGTCTTCGAGGCCGAGCTCGCCGAGGAGGCGGCGGACGACGCCTCCGAGGAGCTCGCCGAGGACCGTGCGAGCTGGACGCCGCAGCCGCTCCCCAAGCCGCTCTACCTCTCCCGGGGCACGGTGGCCGCCTCCGCGATGGCGTCGATCGACGCCGTGGAGCGCCTGCGCACCGCCGCGGCGGAGGCGGAGCTCGCCCAGCGCGCCGCCGCGACCGCTCCCGAGGTGGCGCCGCTGCGCGTCCCGCGTGCCGCCGCTCCCGCTCCCGAGGCCCCGCGTCCCTCCTCCCGCTTCGCCGCGATGGGCGTCGTGGACGGCGTCGACGCGATCGACCTCGACCAGGCGCTGCAGCGCCGCCGCGGGGCCTGACGCGAGTGCGAGGCGCCTGCTCGTCCGTGCTAGTGTGGACGAGTTGTTCGGGCCGGTGACGGCTCGGAAGGCACGGGTCCGTGGCGCAGTTGGTAGCGCGCTTCGTTCGCAATGAAGAGGTCAGGGGTTCGAATCCCCTCGGATCCACCACAACGGAAGGCCCGCTCGAGAGAGCGGGCCTTCTGCTTTGTGCCGGCGGCCGGATCGGGAACCTCGCCTGTTCGGCGAGTCGACCGCCTCGCGGCCTCGACGCGCTCGTCGGCGGAGGAGTGGTCCGTTTGATCGGCACTCGGTACTAGGCGTCTCCGCCGATCCTGGCTCGACCGCCGAGGACGGCGACTCCTGTCGAGACTCCGGCGACTGCGACCATCGCGACGATGCCCAGTGCCCGGAGCACGAACGCCTTGTGCTCCGAATCCTTGAGCGCTTCGTCGTCGATCGCTTCTTTGAACAGCCGAAGGACCGAATAGCGGTCCGCCGCGCTCAGGGTGTCACGATCCAGTTCGCGGTTCAGGACGGCGCGGTACTCGGCGAAGGCCCTGTGAACCTTCTTCTGACTCTTCCAGTTGGCTCGAACGGCTGAACTCGCCTGATCTCGCACTTCACTGAACGAGTCGAGGACGAGATTCTTGAAATCCGGGAACTGCTCGACGACCTTCAGGGCGAGCTCCTCGCTCATGTTCGGCAGCTCGGATGCGAACGCGATGAACTTCTCTTTCGACAGATTCCTCCAGGAGTCGATGCCGATCCTCTGCTTGAGATCGTCCTCGTTCGAGTAGTCCATGCTGATCCCTCTTCCCTCCACGGCGACGGCCGATCGTCGCTTCAGAGTATCGAGGAGGAGCCGTCGGTCCACGTGCTCTCCGGGCGGGAGAGCGCGCGGGCCGGCCGTGCAGGTCCTGACGATCGGGCGCCCGAAGCTGTGGGCCGCTCGCCTCCGTGCGTCCTCCGTGTCCCCCATCCGGGCCGCGCCGGGCGGGAGCCGCCCTCCTCCGGTCCGTCGGGGGATCCGCGGCGACGTACGCTCGCCCCTCGTGCTCTCGCAGCACGCGAGGCACTCGAACGATGGACGACCAGGGGACGGGACGACATGGGGACCACAGCACACAGGGCACGGCGGAGAGCGGCAGGGGTCGGCGCGGGGGCGATCGCGCTCCTGGCGGGGCTCCTGGCGGCACCGCCGGCGCAGGCGTCCGGGACGCAGACGCTGCTCGCGCTCGGCGACTCGATCACGCGCGCGGCCACGACCTGCGGGGTGAACCGCGACTGCGTCGAGAACTCCTGGGCGACGGGATCGGCGCCCGCGGTCGACTCGATCGCGAACCGGATGGCGGCGGCGGATCCGCGGACGGCGGTCCGCGCGGTGAACTACGCGAAGTCGGGCGCGGTCATCAGCGGAGTCGAGTCGCGGATCGACGCCGCGGTCGCGGCCGGGGAGGAGCCGGACGTGGTCACGCTGCTGATCGGCGGCAACGACCTCTGCTCGCTGAGCCTCTCGCCCGACTCCCGCGACGGCTACGCGATGACGCCCGCGGCCTCCTTCGCCGCGTCGGCGACCCGGATCCTGCGCTCGATCGGCGAGGAGTGGCCGGAGGCGACGGTGCTCGTCGGCTCGGTCCCGGACATCGAGTCGGAGTGGGAGGCCGTGAAGCCGACGCCGGGCGCCGCGATCTGGGCCTGGGGCGGGGTCTGCCGGACCCAGCGCGGAGTCGACGCCACGACCGGAGCCCCGCTGACCGGCTCGGCCTACACCGCCTCGCTCGCGGCGGCGGAGGACCGGGAGGCCGACTTCAACGAGGCACTCGAATCGGCCTGCGCATCCGCCGCGAACGACTGCGTCTGGGACGGCGGCGCCCTCACGGCGGCTCCGATCTCGCTCGATCAGCTCTCGACGGACGTCGACTACTTCCACCCGAACGTCGCCGGCCAGGGGATGATCGCGGAGGAGCTGTGGACGGCCTGGGGCCTCGGCGACGAACCGGCTCCGGCTCCGACTCCGACTCCCACGTCGGCGCCCACCGCGGCTCCTGCTCCGGCACCCGCAGGCTCGCCCGCGCCGTCGCGCGACACCACGGCTCCGAAGATCGTCATCACCGCGCCGACGAGCGGATCGACGGTGCGCGGCTCTGTCACCCTGGTCGCCACCGCCAAGGACGACGTCGGCACGACGAAGCTGAGCTTCTGGAGCGGAGCCACGCGGCTGGGCGACGCGACGAGGGCGTCGGACGGCACGTGGCGCCTGACCGTCTCGGCCTCCTCCTACCCGGCCGGGCGGTACGCGATCGTCGCGCACGCCTACGACGCCGCAGGGAACCTCGGGCGGAGCTCTTCGATCACCCTCAAGCGCTGAGCGGCTGAGGGGGCCGTCCGTCACCGGCCCCCTCAGCCCCGCGCGACGAGCAGCACGTCGGGACGATCCCAGTTCTCGACGGTCTGCAGCACCCAGAAGATCCCGAAGAGGGCGAGCGCGACGGCCTCGCCGAGCAGGAGCCACTGCTCGCCGAGAAGTTCCGCTCCCCGCCCCGTGAGAAGCAGGAGCACCAGCGCCGCATCGACCGCGGCGATCAGCACCGCGAGAACGGCGTAGCAGCGGGAGTAGAAGCGCGGCGTCCCCGGCCCGCTCGCTCCCTCCTCGCGCACCGCGACGGCGTGCAGACCCGCGGTGACGGCGATGAGGAGGAAGAAGACGCCGGCGGCGGCGTAGTGGCCGAGCCGCAGGAACGACGGGAGCGTGCTCCAGGCCGCCAGGACGATCAGGAGGGCGGCGGCGATCGCGGTGCGGACGAGCGCCCAGCGGTCGAGGACCCCGTCGAGGGCGAGCAGGATCACGGAGGCGACGAGGACGGCCGCGGCCGTGACCAGGTAGGCGGGCAGGGAGGCGGCGACCTCACCCGCGGCCGTCGCGGGAAGGCACGACGCCCCTCCCGCCGGGCACACCGCTCCCTGGAGGCGCTGCAGCTCCTCCGAGGCGAGGGGCACCGGCACGATCGCGATGACCGGCGCCGTCATGCCCGCCAGCAGCAGGAGGAAGCGCCGCACGCTTCTCCCGGCGAGGACGACCAGCGCGACGCCGACCGCGAAGAGCGCCCCGGTGAAGAGGGAGCGGACCGGGGTGTAGTACGAGGCGCTGATCGAGCGCAGCGGGCCTCCGACGACGAGCTGGTGGACGAGGCCGGCCGTGAGGAGCACCACGGCCGCCACCAGGGAGAGGCGGACGTAGCGGTAGGTGCGGAGGGAGGAGACGGCACCGCCCCCGCCCAGCGCGTCGCCGCGGGCCACCCGGCTACTCCGCGCGCAGGCCGGAGGAGGCGAGGGCGAAGTCGACGTCGATGCGGATGGCGACGCGGAGGGGGTTCGGGCGCGGGGTGCGGTAGCGCTGGGAGTAGAGCTCGACGGCGTGCTGCACGGCGTCCGGCTCCTCCTCGATCGTCGCCGGACCGCCCAGGCTCAGCCACCGGATGCCGTCGACCTGCCCGACCGTCGCGGTGCCGCCCCGCCGGACGTTGAGCACCTTCTGGCTCTCGCGGGAGGTGATGACGCGGACGACGCCGTCCTCGTAGGTGAAGCCCACGGCGACCACGTGCAGGCGGCCCTGGCGGCCGGGGGTGGAGAGGGTGGCCAGGTGGCGCTCGGTGACGAAGGCGAGGCCGTCGGCGCTCAGGATGCTCATCCCGCGAGCGTAGCCGGAGGCGCCGACGCGCTCCTGGGGGCGGACCGCCGGTCAGCCCTCGAGGATCAGCGCCTCGCCCTGGCCGCCTCCGCCGCAGAGCGCGGCGACGCCCAGACCGCCGCCCCGGCGCCGGAGGGCCAGCGCCAGGTGCAGGGCCAGCCGTGCTCCGGAGGCGCCCACAGGGTGGCCGAGCGCGATCGCCCCGCCGTCGGGGTTGACCGCCTCGGGCTCGACGCCGAGATCGTCCGCCGACTGGAGGACGACGGAGGCGAACGCCTCGTTGATCTCGATCAGGTCCAGGTCGGACACCGCTGCACTGCGGCGGCTGAGCGCCCGGAGGATCGCCGCCGACGGCTGCGAGTGCAGGGAGTTGTCCGGTCCGGCGACCTGCCCGTGCTCGGCGACGGTCGCGAGCCAGGGCAGTCCGCGCTCGCGGGCCCAGCCGCGGGACACGACGACCAGCGCGGCGGCGCCGTCCGTGATCGGGGACGAGCTGCCCGCCGTGATCGTGCCCTCGGGCGAGAACGCGGGGGCCAGCCGGGCGAGCGTCTCGACCGTGCTGTCCTCCCGGATCCCGTCGTCGGCGGACACGACGAGGTCCGGTCCGCGCCGCTGCGGAACCGCGACCGGCACGATCTCCTCGGCGAGCACGCCGGTGGACCGTGCCGCGGCGGCCCGCTGGTGCGAGAGCGCGGCGAAGGCGTCCTGGCGCTCGCGGCGGATGCCCCGTGCGGCGTTGCCGTCGTCGGTCACCCTCCCCATCAGGCGGCGGTCAAACGGATCGAGCAGGCCGTCGTGGAGGAGTGCGTCCTCGAGCGGACGCGGACCGACACCCAGGCCCGAGCGGGATCCGAGCAGGAGGTGCGGCGCGTTGGTCATCGACTCCTGCCCTCCGGCGACGACCACCTGCGCCTCGCCGAGCCGGATCATCCGCGCCGCGTCGATCACCGCGGTGAGACCCGACAGGCAGAGCTTGTTGATCGTGACCGCCGGGACGTCCCAGCCCAGGCCCGCGAGGACCGCGGCCTGCCGGGCGGGGCCCTGACCGGCTCCGGCCTGGATCACCTGGCCGAGCAGGACCGCGTCGACGTCGGCCGCGGAGGCGCCCGAGCGCTCGAGAGCCCCTCGGATGGCAGCGGCGCCGAGCTCGACGCCCGAGAGCGGCGCGAAGGCTCCGGAGAAGCGGGCGAACGGGGTGCGGGCGCCCCCCAGGATCACGGGGGTGGTGTCGTCAGTGGACACGGGGACTCCTTCTCGACGGTGAGAGCGGGGGAAGCGGTGGGGAGACGGATGCCGGATGCCGGCCCGGGTCAGGGAACGAGCAGGATCTTCCCGCGGACGTGGCCGTCCTCGCTGACCCGGTGCGCCTCTGCGGCCTGCTCGAGCGGGAGGCGCGGACCTGTCGCGACCGCGAAGCGCCCCTCGCTCGCCAGCCGGGCGGCCAGCGGCACGCCCTCACGGCGGAGGCGCTGCTCCTCCTCGGTCAGCGGCACGGGACTGCCGCCGCTCCAGGCCCGGATGCCCAGCTCGGCCGCCCGAGGACCGGCGACCACCGTTCCGACGTGCTGCGGATCCTCCACCAGCGCGAGCGAGGCGGCGAGCGCCTCGTCCGTCCCGGCCGCGTCGAGCACACGGTCGACGCCCTCGGGCGCCGCGGCGCGCAGCCGCTCGAGCAGTCCGGGCCCGTAGGCGACCGGCACCGCTCCGAGCGCGCGCAGCGCCTCGTGGTTCGCCGGGCTCGCCGTGGCGATCACCCGGGCTCCGCGGTCGACGGCGAACTGGATCGCCGCCCGTCCTACCGCGCCGGCGCCCGCGTGGACCACGAACGTCGATCCCTCCGCGACGCCGAGCGAGACCACCGCCTGGTAGGCGGTGGAGACCGGGATGCCGAGCGCGGCCGCCTCCTCGAAGCCGAGTCCGTCGGGGAGCGGATCGAGGGAGTCGGGGGAGACCGCGACGGCGGTCGCGTAGGTGCCGGTGGCGCCGCTGACGATCACCCGGTCTCCGACGCTCCAACCGGTCACGCCCGGACCGACGGCGGAGACCACGCCGGAGCCGTCCGACCCGAGCCTCCGCGGACCGTCGAACGGCGGGCTCGGGCGCAGGCCGGAGCGCACCTTCCACTCGATCGGGTTCACGCCGGCCGCGCGGACGGCGACCACCACGGTGCCGGGCCCCGCCTCGGGCTCCGGCGCCTCGACGGTCTCGAGCACCTCGGGCCCGCCGATCCGCTCGTACTGCACGATCCTCGCCATGTCGTCCTCCTCCTCGCGGGCCACCGCCCGCTCCGGTCGCCTCAGTCCAGCAGACTCTCGCGCACCTGGCGGCGCAGCACCTTGCCGATCAGCGAGGTCGGCAGCTCGTCCACCGGGACGATCCGCTTGGGCACCTTGTAGGGCGTCAGGTGCAGCCGGCAGAAGTCGCGCAACGCCTCCGGATCCACGGCCGTCCCGGCCCGCAGGACCACGGCCGCCGCGACGCTCTCGCCGCCGTCCTCGCGGGGGAGCCCGACGACGGCCGCGCGCGTCACGTCCGGGTGCGACTCCAGCACTCCCTCGACCTCGGAGGGGGAGACGTTGAAACCGCCGGTGATGATGAGCTCCTTGGCCCGGTCGACGATAGTCACGAAGCCGTCGGCCGAGACGGTCGCGATGTCGCCCGTGCGCAGCCAGCCGCCGGGGAGGAGGGCCTCGGCCGTCTCCTCCGGCCGCTTCCAGTACCCCTGGAACACCTGCGGCCCCCGGAGCAGGAGCTCGCCGGACTCGCCCGGGCCGCGGTCGACCGACGGATCGGCGGGGTCGACGAGGCGGATCGTCGTGCTGGGGAACGGCACGCCCACGGTGCCGGGCCGGCGGGTCGGGCCGACCGGGTTCCCGAGGGCGACCGGCGAGCTCTCGGTCATGCCGTAGCCCTCGACCAGGAGTCCCCGGCTCGCGCGCTCCCAGCGGTCGACCGTCGCGACCGGCAGGCTCATCGCTCCCGAGATCGCGAAGCGGATGCCGCGCAGGTCGAGCTCGTGGCGCTCGGAGGCGCGGGCCAGCGCGTCGTACACGGGCGGCACCGCGGGGAGGAAGGTGGGCGGCGACGACTTCGCGGCCGCCTTCACGAGGCCGACGTCGAAGGTCGGGAACAGCACGACCTTCGCGCCGATGCTGATCGCGAAGGTCAGGCACAGCGTCAGGCCGTAGGCGTGGAACAGGGGGAGCACCGCGTAGAACGTCTCGTCGCCCTCGCGCAGGCCCGGCACCCAGGCGCGGCCCTGCAGGGCGTTCGCGCGGAGGTTCGCGTGCGAGAGGATCGCGCCCTTGGGCGTCCCGGTGGTGCCGCTCGTGTACTGCAGCAGGGCCGTGTCGCCGAGGACCGGGCGGGGGTGCGAGCGCGCGATGCGGCGGTTCTTCAGCAGCGACGCGAAGGGCACCAGGGAGCGGCTGCGGGGGGTCGCGGTGAGCTTCTCGCGTGACCGGCGCACCGACGGCAGGGGGAGCCGCAGCGCCAGGCGCTTGCCGAGCGGGAAGGAGCGGGTGAGGTCGACGGAGACGACGCGCTCGATGCCCAGGTCGGCGGGCATGGTCGCGACGACGTCGGCGATCTTGTCCCAGACGACCGCGAACCGGGCGCCGTGGTCCTCGAACTGCCGCCGCAGCTCGCGCGGCGTGTAGAGCGGGTTGTGCTCGACCACGATCGCTCCGAGGCGGAGAGCGGCGTAGAACGCCACCACGTGCTCCGGGCAGTTCGGGAGCACCAGCGCGACGCGGTCGCCGGCGCGCACGCCCAGGCGCCGCAGGCCCTCCGCCGCGCGCGCGACCCGCTCGCCGAGCTCGGCGTAGCTGGTCTCGGCGCCGAAGAACTCGAGGGCGGTGCCGCGGCGGTACCGCGCGACCGAGTCCTCGAGCAGGTCGACGAGGGTCTGGGTGGGAGGGTCGATCTCGGCGGGCACGCCCTCCGCGTAGGAGGTCAGCCACGGCTTCGTCGCCAGGTTCGAGGATCGGGAGGTCACGGGCCGAGTATCGGGCACCCGCCTCCGCACTTCCTCCGAGGCGCGCGGAGGGGGTGCCGCACCGGGCGCGGGAGCGGCAGGCTGGCGGCATGAGCGCAGCAATCGACCTCCTCCGCGACGCCTTCGGCCGGGTGCACGAGAACGTGCACGCCGTCCTCGACGACAGCACCCCCGATCAGCTCGCGTTCCGCGCGGACGCCCGCTCGAACTCGCCAGCCTGGCTCGTCTGGCATCTCGTCCGGGTGCAGGACGACCACCTCGCCCCGCTCGCCGGCCACGAGCAGGTGTGGACGGCCGACGGCTTCCACGGCCGGTCCGGCCTGCCCTTCGGGCCCGACGAGACCGGCTACGGGCAGGAGCCGGCCGAGGTGGCGGCGCTCGCCGCGGTGCCGGCCGCGCTGCTCGCGGAGTACGCCGACGCCGTGCACCGGCAGACGCTCGCCCTCCTCGACACGCTCGGCGACGAGGACCTCGAGCGCGTCGTCGACGAGCAGTGGGATCCGCCGGTGACTCTCGGGGTGCGGCTGGTCTCGGTGATCGACGACGACACGCAGCACGTCGGCCAGGCCGCGTACGCGAAGGGGCTCGCCGAGCGCTCGGCGCACTGAGCCCGGCCTCTACGCTGGCGGGATGCGCGCGCTCCGGACCCTGCCCGCGAGCGCGGTCCTCGCCCTCGCCACCGCGCTGACCCTCGTCGGATCCTGGATCCCCTCCTACTGGAACGACGAGGCCGCGACCCTCCGCCTGGCACGGCTCCCGGTGGGGGAGCTCCTCGGCTTCCTGCAGGAGAAGGACGCGGTGCACCTGGTCTACGGCCTGCTGATGCACGGCTGGATCGCGATCGCCGGGGAGTCGGAGCTCGCGGTGCGCGCGCCGTCCGCTGTCGCCACGGGAGCGGCGGCGGCGGGCGTCGTCGTCCTGCTGCGCTCGTTCGACCGGCCCCGGGCGGCACTCCTCGCCGCCGCGGTGCTCGTGCTGCTCCCGCGGTCCTCGTTCTCGGGGACCGAGGCGCGATCCTCCGCTCTGGCCACCGCGCTCGTGGTGGGAGCGGCGGTCCTCGTCGTGCGGGCGGCCCGCTCCGGAGGCGCCCTGCGCTGGATCGCGTTCGCGGTCGTCGCGGGACTGTCGAACGCCGTGTTCCTCTACTCCGTGCTGGTGCTGCCGGCTCTCGTCGCTCTCGCCGCGGCCGCGTCGCCCCGGGGTGCCGGGAGAGCTCTCACGGCGAGCGCCCTCTCGGCACTGGGCGCCGTGCCGGTGCTGCTCCTCGCCGCCGGGCAGAGCGGTCAGGTCGGCTGGCTCCGCTCGCAGCCCGTGACCGCGTTCACCGTCCTGGTCGAGCCGTTCTTCGGATCCGCGTGGTGGCTGGCCGGGACCGCCGTCGCGCTCCTCGCGGTCGCCGCGGTGCGGGGCGGCCTGCGCGGGCCGCTCCTGCCGGCACTCGTCCTCTGGATCGTGCTGCCGACGGCGGTGCTGGTGCTCGGGACCCTCCTCGTCGAGCCGATGTTCACCCCCCGCTACCTCGCGTCGAGCACGCCCGCCCTCGCGGTCCTCCTCGGCCTCGCGCTCGACTCGTTCAGGGCCCGGACGGGCGTCGCCCTCCTCGCCCTGATCGCGGTGGCCGCACTGCCGGTCCTCGTGCAGATGCGCACGGTCACCGGGAAGCCGGCCGGGCAGGACCTCCGCGGTCTGGCGGCCGCCGTCGAGGAGCGGGCCCGTCCGGGCGACGCCGTCCTCCTCGGCTCCTCCGGGACGGTCTCGCTCCGGCCCCGCCTGGCGCTCGCCGCCTACCCGGAGGCATTCGCGGGCGTGGACGACGTCGCCCTCGCCGCTCCGTACGGGACGACGGGGACGTACTCCGACGTGCTCCTGGAGGGCGAGGCCCTGCTCGCCGCGCTCGCCGGGGAGGACCGGGTCTGGCAGGCGCTGCCGGAGGGCGAGGCGGACACGGTGCTCGCGGAGGCGGGGTTCGTCGCGCGCGAGCGGATCCGGGTGCCGACGACGGTGCTGACGCTGTGGGAGCGCCCGGAGGGCCGCTGATCCGGAGCGCTCGGGGCGTCGCAGCCCCGGAGTGGAGAGACGCCGGAGTGCCCGGAGCCCCGCCGACGGGGAGCCGCTACCCTTGTCCCCGGCGCCGTCGCAGAGCGGTGGCGTCCGCGGAGCGAGGACCGCGCCACCGAGAGGACCCGAACGTGACGTTGCCCGAGACCACCACCACCGCCATCGCGAAGCGGAAGGGGCGCGACGTCGCCCCCGAGATCGCGCGCTCCTGGCTGCTGGTGAACGCCACCCGCACCGAGACGTTCGACTCCGCGCACGCGTCCCGCGCCGACCAGATCGTCCTCGACATCGAGGACGCGGTCGACCCCAAGGCGAAGCCCGACGCGCGGACCGACGTCGCGGAGTGGCTGACCGGCGAGAAGCGCGCCTGGGTCCGCATCAACGACCACTCCACCCCGTTCTGGTCCGACGACGTCGACGCGCTGAAGGGCCTGCCCGGCCTCGCCGGCGTCATGCTCGCCAAGACCGAGGCCGCCGAGCACGTCACCGAGACCTTCGACCGCCTCGGCGGCTCCACCCCGGTGCTCGCCCTGGTCGAGTCCGCCCTCGGCATCGAGGAGGCGGTCTCGATCGCCCGCGCCCGCGGCACCTTCCGCCTCGCGTTCGGCAGCGGCGACTACCGCCGCGACACCGGCACCAGCGCCGACGACCTCGCGATGGCCTACCCGCGCTCGCGCCTGGTCGTCGCCTCGCGCATCGGCGATCTGCCCGGCCCGATCGACGGACCGACCGTCTCGAACAGCCACCCCGTGCTGCGCGAGCAGTCCGCGCTCACGGTCTCGCTCGGCCTCACCGGGAAGCTCTGCCTCGACACCGAGCAGCTCGCCGTGATCAACGAGGTCATCAGCCCGACGCCGTCCGACGTCGCCTGGGCCCGCGACTTCCTCGACGACTTCGAGGCCCGCGGCCGCGTCATCCGCGACGGCAGCGACCTGCCCCGGCTGGGCCGCGCCAAGAAGATCGACAAGCTGGCCACGGCGTTCGGCGTCAACCCGCTGTGATCCGTCGCGGGGAGGGCGCCTCCGCGGCACACTGAGGGAGCCGCGGAGACCCTCCCGCGCAGGACGGAGACTCCGATGGGCGCGGTCAGCACCTTCCTCTGGTTCGACGACGGCGCGGGGGAGGCGGCGCGCTTCTACACGGAGCTGGTGCCGAACTCGCGGATCACCGGAAGCCAGGTGCTGCCGGAGGGCTCCCCGTCGCCCGGCGAGGTGCTGTCGGTGACGTTCGAGCTCGACGGGCAGCGGTTCCAGGCGATCAACGCCGGGCCGCGGTTCCCGTTCACCGAGGCCGTCTCGATCGTCGTGACCGTCGGCGGCCAGTCCGAGCTCGACCGGCTGTGGGACGCCCTGATCGCGGACGGCGGCGAGGAGAGCCGGTGCGGCTGGCTCCGCGACCGCTGGGGGCTGTCCTGGCAGATCGTGCCGGAGGTCCTCCCGCGTCTGCTCGGAGGCGCCGACCCCGAGGCGTCCGCGCGCGCTCTGCAGGCGATGCTCGCGATGAGCCGCCTCGACATCGCGGAGCTGGAGCGGGCCCATGCCGGCACGTGACTCCGCCCGCCCGCGCCGCTCGACCTCGCTGCGGCGCGCGTACCTCCGCGACTACCGCTACGCCTACGGCTCGCGCTTCGTGCACCTGCGGGAGGGCTGGGACGTGTCGCGGTACGCGTCCGGCGACGGCGCTCCGGTGCTGCTCATCCCCGGGATCTACGAGACGTGGCAGTTCCTCCGGCCCATCGCCGAGAGGCTGCACGCGGCGGGCCATCCGATCCACGTGCTGCCCGCGCTCGGCTACAACACGCGGCCGATCGTCGCGTCGGCCGGACTCGGCCAGGACTACCTGCGCGAGCACGATCTGCGCGGAGTCGTCGTCGTCGCTCACAGCAAGGGCGGCCTGATCGGCAAGCACATGATGGTCGTCGACGACCGCGAGGACGGGCGGATCGAGCGCATGATCGCCGTCTCGACCCCGTTCAACGGTTCGTCGCTCGCACGGATCGCCCCGGCGCGGGCGCTCCGGGAGTTCGCGCCCCACCGCCCGCTGATCCGCACCCTGCTGGCCGAGCGCGAGGCCGACGCGCGCATCACGTCGATCTACGGGATGCGCGACCAGTACATCCCCGGAGGGAGCCGCCTCGCCGGGGCGCGCGAGAACATCGCGGTCTCGGTGGTCGGCCACTTCGCGCTGCTCTCGAGCCCGAAGGTGCTCGACCTCATCGCGGCCCGGGTCTGAGGCCGGACCGGATCCGCTGGACTCGCCGCCCGCATGAGGCGCCTGCCGTGCGGCGCGTCCTCGACCGGAGGACGGCCGCCTCAGCGACGGGCCGAGCCGCCCGCCGCGCTCAGGACCAGGGAGTGAGCAGCACGAGCGGGATCTGCCGCTCGGTCTTCGTCTGGTATTCGGCGTAGTCCGGCCACGCGGCGACCGCGCGCTCCCACCAGGCCGCGCGCAGATCGCCCTCGAGCACGCTCGCGGCGTAGTCCTTCTTCACGGGCCCGTCCTGCAGCTCGACGTGCGGCTCCTTGAGCATGTTGCCGTACCAGACGGGGTGCTCGGGCGCGCCGCCCTTGGACGCGACGACCACGTACTCGCCCTCGTGCTCGACGCGCATCAGCGCGGTCTTGCGGAGCTTCCCGCTCTTCGAGCCGACGGTGGTCAGGACGATGATGGGGCGGCCGCGGAGGAGGTTCCCCTCGGCTCCGCCGGTCCGCTCGTAGAGCTCCGCCTGCTCGCGGGCCCACTCGGACGTGCTGGGTTCGTACTCTCCGGTCAGCGGCATGCCTCCGATCGTACGGCCGCGGCGGCCCCGGTGGCCGACCCGTGTGCAGGAGGATGGAGCGGTGTTCTCCGCAGACCCGTTCGACCGAGCCCGTATCGCCCTCCTGCGCGACGACCTGATCCGCGCCCGCTACGGCGTGGACGCCGTGCGGGGGCTCTGGGGCGACGAAGCGGCCGAGGCGCTGCACCGCGGCGACCGGGTCCCCGCCCGCCGCGCCCTCGAGCGCAGCGGCGACCACGACGCGCTGGCCACCCTCGCCCGCCTGTTCCTCCTGGCCGATCCCGTCTCGGCCGACGACGCGGACGAGGCGTTCGGCGCTCTCGCGCTGGAGGGGGCGGTGGAGCTCGGCCTGGTGCGCGTCGAGGCCGGAGCCGTCGTCACCGCGGCCCTCGACCTGCGCCCCTACGACGTGGTCGACCAGCGCGGCGCTGCCTCCTGGTGGATCGCCTCCGACCTCGGGGAGCTCGCCCTCGGCCGCGCGCTCGACGAGGACCACGTGCTCGGCGTCGGCGGCGCGAGCCTCACGCTGACCGGCCTGATGATCCAGCGGCCCGTCGGCCGCGTGCTCGACCTGGGGACCGGCTGCGGGATCCAGGCGCTGCACGCCTCCCGCCACGCCGAGCAGGTGGTCGCCACCGACATCTCGGAGCGCGCGCTCGCGCTCGCCTCCTTCACCGCGGCGCTCAACGGGATCGAGAACATCGAGTTCCGCCTCGGCAGCCTCTACGAGCCGGTCGCGGGGGAGCGCTTCGACCAGATCGTCACGAACCCGCCGTTCGTCATCACGCCGCGAGCCGAGGGCGTCCCCTCCTACGAGTACCGCGACGGCGGGCTGGAGGGCGACGAGATCGTGCGCCGCGTGATCCTCGGAGCAGCCGAGCACCTGGTGCCCGGCGGTGTCGCGCAGCTCCTGGGGAACTGGGAGTACCGGGAGGGCGCGGACGCCTTCGACCGGATCGCGGACTGGCTCGCCGACGCCCGCAGCCCGCTGGAGCAGGCGCTCGAGGCGGGGCCCGAGGGGCTCGACGCCTGGATGGGCGGGACCGCCTCTCCGCTGGACGTCTGGGTCGTGGAGCGCGAGCGTCAGGATCCGGCGGTCTACGCCGAGACCTGGATCCGGGACGGCGGCACGACTCGCGGCCCCGCGTTCGACGCGCTGGTCGACGCCTGGCTGACCGACTTCGAGCGGCGCGGGGTGACCGGCGTCGGCTTCGGCTACGTCACGCTCCGCCTGCCCGAGCAGCCCCGCCCGCCGATCCGCCGCCTCGAGCGCATCACCACGCCGGTCGCGACCGCGGGCCTGGGCGGCCACCTCGCCGCCTGCCTCGACGCGGCCGAGGCCCTCGCGTCGCTCGACGATCGCGCTCTGGCGGGTCTCGCCCTGGTCGTCGCCGGAGACGTCACGGAGGAGCGGCACTACTGGCCGGGCAACGACGATCCGACGGTGCTGCGGCTGCGGCAGGGCGGCGGCTTCGCCCGGGTCGAGGAGGTCGACACGGCGCTGGCCGCCGTGGTCGGCGCCTGCGACGGCGAGCTCTCCGTGGCGGCGATCGCGGCGGCGGTCGCCTCGCTCCTCCAGGTCGAGGAGGAGGCGGTGTCCGACTCGGTGCTGCCGCGGGTGCGCGAGCTGGTGGCGACGGGGCTGCTGCGGCTGCCCCAGGGGGAACGCGGCTAGAAGAGGGTGGCGGAGTCCTCGACGGGGGGCGCGGCGGCCGCGGCGGGCGCGGCGGCGGCCGTCGGCCATCCGGGTCCGGCGTCGACGGGCTGCCGGCGCTGGTAGGCGGTCGCGGCGCTCCGGGCGCGGACGTCGGCGGCCTCGTTCATCCGGTGGTTGGCGTGCCCCTTCACCCACTCGAAGGTGACGGCCCGGCCCTGCAGCTCCTCGTCGAGCGCCTTGATGATCTCGACGTTCATCACCGGCTTGCCGTCGGCCTTACGCCAGCCCTTCCGCTTCCAGCCCGGCAGCCACTCGGTGCAGGCCTTGATGGCGTACTGGCTGTCGCAGAGGATGTGCAGCGGCTCCTCCTCCTGCGCGGTCGCGCGCAGCAGCTCGAGCACCGCGGTGAGCTCGCCGATGTTGTTCGTGCCGTGCGACCAGCCGCCCGCGGCCCAGCGCTCGTCGTCGACGTACCAGGCCCAGCCGGCGGGGCCGGGGTTGCCCAGTGCGGACCCGTCTGCGGCGGCGATGATGCTCACGTGCGTCTCTCCTCGTGCTCTCGGTGCTCGCGCCGGTGCGGCGCCCTCCGAGGGTAGTCGGCGGGCGGGGCGGTCCGCGGCGCGCGGCGCGGAGTCAGGCGGAGGAGGAGCGGCGCGCGATCGTCACGCGCGTCGAGTACGGCATCGCGACGGTCCCGCTCCCGCCCGACTCCTCGTCCACCACGGCGTCGACCGCCGCGAGGACCGCGGCGCGCTCCTCCTCGGGCATCGCGATGATGTAGCTGCGGGACGCGAACATGTCCCGCACCCCGGCTCGGTCCAGCTCGAAGGACCACTCGAAGGCCGCGAACGCCACCCGCTCGAGAGCGGAGCCGAGCGGCGGCCGGAGCGTCTCGAAGCGCTCGGCGGTGGAGGCTCCGGCGACCTCGCCGAGCCGGCGCACCCAGGGGACCGACTCGTCGCGGATGTTCCACACCAGCGCGAGCACGCCCTCCGGCACCAGGACGCGGGCGACTTCGGCTCCCGCGCGCTCGGCGTCGACCCAGTGCCACGACTGCGCGGCGGTGACGAGCTCCGCGGAGGCGTCCGCGGCGGGGATCGCCTCGGCCGTCCCCTCCTCGGGGCGGACCCCCGGCAGATTCGAGGCGAGCCGCGCGAGCATCTCCGCGTCGGGCTCGACCGCGGTCACGGCGAGGCCGCGGGACGCGAGCGACGCGGTGAACTTGCCCGTTCCCGCGCCGAGGTCCACGGCGCGCAGCCGATCGGAGGCGTCGGCTCCCGCCGCGCGGGCCCGCTCCGGGAGGAAGGCGCCCGCCACTCGCGCGGGGGCGTGCCCCACGATCCAGTCGACGGCGTCGTCGGGGTAGCCGGGCCGCCCGCGGTCGTAGGCGTCGACCGCGCTGCCGAAGGAGCGTCCGAGGCCGCTCATCGCTTCTCCGCCGCTCGCGCGAGCACGTCCACCGCGTAGCCGTAGCCGGCGATCCCCGCGCCGACGATCACGGCGATCGCGACGTCCGAGAGGTAGGAGTGCTGCCGGAACGGTTCGCGCCGGTGCACGTTGCTCACGTGGACCTCGACCATCGGCAGCTCGGTCGCGAGGACGGCGTCGCGGATCGCGATCGACGTGTGCGTGTACGCCCCGGCGTTGAGCACCACTCCCGAGACGGAGCCGCGAGCCGCGTGCAGCCGGTCGACGATCGCGCCCTCCGAGCTGCTCTGGAAGGTCTCGACCGTGAAGCCGTGCCGCTCGGCCGCCTCCGCCGCCAGCGCCTCGGCGTCGACGAGGGTGTCCGAGCCGTAGAGCTCGGGCTCGCGGGTGCCGAGCAGGTTCAGGTTCGGGCCGTTGAGGACGAGGATCGGCAGCTTCACGCTCCGACCCTAGCGCCGGCCGTCCCCGCGAGCGGGAGCGGCGGCAGCGCCGCGCGCAGGAGGATCAGCTCGCGCGCATGGGCGTCCAGACGCCGGTCCTCCTCGGTTCGCAGCTCGAGAGGCGGGACCGGCTCGGCCGCCCCGTCGGAGCCCCGCACCACGAAGACGCTCCGGCACTGCGTGGTCAGCTCCAGCTCGCCGGTCCGCGGGTCCCCGGAGCGCACGTGCACCGCCAGGTGCATGCTCCGGGCGCTCGTGTGGATGAGGCGCGCCTCCACCTCGACGAGGTGCCCGATGCTCACCGGACGGTAGAAGTGGATCCCGCCGGAGTAGACGGCCACCGCGTCGCGGCCGGTCCAGCGCTGCGCGACCGCGTCGGCCGCCTCGTCGATCCAGCGCATCACGATCCCGCCGTGGGCGTTGCCGCCCCAGTTGACGTCGCCCGGCGCCGCGAGGAAGCGGAACACGATCCGCGGACCGGTGCCCTCCTCGGTGTACTCCTGGGCGCGCATCACGTCGTGCAGCCGTCGGCGGCCCTCGATGCGCGCGGCGGCGCCCTCGGCGAGGGACAGGTCCTCGATCGAGCGGGGCCGCCACTCCGGGACCGACCGCGGCCTCTTCTCGTCGTCGACGGCCACGAACACGAGGAGGCAGTGCGTGGCGTCCTCGTAGAGGCCGGTCCGCGGATCCGCCTGCGCGACCTGCACCAGCACGTGCATGCTCGTGCGCCCGGTGTGGATGACGCGGGCGGTCGCCTCGATCAGGTTGCCGACCGAGATGGGCCGGGTGAAGTGGACGTTGCCGACGTACGCCGTCACGCAGTAGCCGCCGCTCCAGCCCACGGCGCAGGCGTAGCCGGCCTTGTCGATCCACTCGAGGACGCGGCCGGCCTGGGCGCTGCGGCCGTCGGCGGTGGCGTCCTGCGGGGCGGCGAGGAAGCGGAGCGTGATGCGGTCGGTCATGGTGCCCGTCGTCGTGGGAGCGGAAGGGGGGAGTGGACCCGCGGGGGTGCGAGGAAAGGGGGATGATCCGCCCGCGGGCCACAGGGGTGTCCGGCAGGAGCCGGCTCGGTCAGGGGGATCAGGCCGCCAGCGGCAGCTTCTCGGCGAGGAGCCGGAGCCGCAGGGCCTGGAGCTCGGCGGACAGCTCGGGCGGCAGCCGGTCGCCGAACCGCGTGAAGAACTCCTCCGTGAGCGCGCACTCCTCCAGCCACGCCTCCACCGGGACGGAGAACAGCTCCTCCTTCTGGGCCGCGGAGAGCAGGAGCCCGTGCGTGTCGATCGCGACCGGCAGGTCGCCGAGGGGGCTCCGCCGCGCCTCCGCCAGCCCCTCCAGGCGGCGGACGAGCCACTGCAGCACCCGCGCGTTCTCGCCGAAGCCGGGCCAGAGGAACTCGCCGTCCGCGTCCTTCCGGAACCAGTTGACCTGGAACACGGCCGGCGCCGCATCGCCGAGCTCGGCGCCGATCGCGAGCCAGTGCGCGAAGTAGTCGGCCATGTTGTAGCCGCAGAAGGGGAGCATCGCGAACGGATCGCGGCGCAGCTCCCCGACCGTGCCCTCCGCGGCCGCGGTCTTCTCGGAGGCGACGGTCGCACCCAGGAAGACGCCGTGCTGCCACGAGGTGGCCTGCGTGACCAGCGGGACGTTGCTCGCCCGTCGGCCACCGAAGACGATCGCGTCCAGCGGCACGCCCTCGTGGGCGTCCCAGTCGGCGGAGAGCGACGGGCACTGCGCGGCCGGCGCGGTGAAGCGGGAGTTGGGGTGCGCGGCGGGCGTGCCGGACGCCGGCGTCCACGGCTGCCCGCGCCAGTCGGTCAGCCGCTCCGGGACCTCGTCGGTCAGGCCCTCCCACCACACGTCGCCGTCCTCGCGGAGCGCGACGTTGGTGAAGATCGTGTTGCCCCAGAGCGTCTGCACGGCGTTCGGGTTCGAGCTCTCCCCGGTGCCGGGAGCGACGCCGAAGAAGCCCGTCTCGGGGTTCATCGCCCAGAGGCGTCCGTCCTCCCCGCGGCGCATCCAGGTGATGTCGTCGCCCAGCGTCTCGACCCGCCAGCCGGGGATCGCGGGCTGCATCATCGCGAGGTTGGTCTTGCCGCACGCGCTCGGGAAGGCGGCGGCGACGTGGTAGCGCCGTCCCTCGGGCGAGACGATGCGGATCAGCAGCATGTGCTCGGCGAGCCAGCCCTCCTCGCGCCCCATCGCCGAGGCGATGCGCAGGGCGAAGCACTTCTTCGCCAGCAGGGCGTTGCCGCCGTAGCCGGAGCCGTACGAGACGATCTCGCGCGTCTCCGGGAACTGGGTGATGTACTTCACGGGGCTGCACGGCCAGGCGACGTCCTCGCGGGTGACGCCGTCCGCGTCGCGGAGGGGCAGCCCCACGGTGTGCACGCCGCGGACGAACGGGGTCTCCTCGGTGAAGGCGGCGAGCGGCTCGGAGCCCACGCGCGCCATGATCCGCAGGTTCAGCACCGCGTAGGCCGAGTCGGTGACCTGGACGCCCAGCTGCGAGAGCGGACCGCCGACGGGCCCCATCGAGAACGGGACGACGTACATCGTCCGTCCGCGCATCGCTCCGTCGAGGAGGGGAGCGAGCTCGGCCCTCATCGCGGCGGGCTCGCGCCAGTTGTTGGTCGGTCCCGCGTCGGCCTCGTCGGTCGTGCAGATGAAGGTGCGGTCCTCGACCCGGGCGACGTCGTCCGGGTCGGTGCGGGCCAGGAACGAGCCGGGCCGCCACTCCGGATTGAGCGGGAGGAGCGTGCCGGAGGCGACGAGCCGCTCGGTCAGGCGGTACCACTCCGCGGGGGAGCCGTCGCTCCACTCGATCGCGTCGGGCTGGAGGATCGCGGCGGTCTCGCGCACCCAGCGGCGGAGGGCGAGGGGCGCCGGCGGCACGACGGGCGCGGGGACGGACGTCGGCGCGGTCATGGTGCTCGGCTCGAGTCGGACGGTGTTGCTGTAGATGCTCATGCTGGCTCCGCTTTCGGTGGTCGTCGTCGACGGGGGTGGGGAGTCGCCGGCCGCAGCCGGGAAGAGGCCGGCCGGGCCGGGAGGGGCGCTCAGTGGCGCCTGAAGCCAGCATGGAGGAGGATCAGGACGTATTCCCGGCGCTCAGGCGGTCAAGAAACCGCCTTTTTGCGCTTCCGTCACAACCGACCGCTGGAGCTCGCCGTGACCGATCCCTCGACGCCCGCCCCGGGCTCCGACGCCGTGCTGCTCGGGCAGCGCCTGCGCCACTTCCGCACCCGGCGCGGACTGACCCTCGGGCAGCTCGCTGAGCGCGTCGACGTGTCGGGGAGCCAGCTCTCGCTGATCGAGACGGGGCGCCGCGAGCCGCGCCTCTCCCTCCTGCAGCGCCTCGCGGCCGCGCTCGGCGTCGAGCTGGCGGCGCTGCTCTCGGACGAGCCGCCGAGCGAGCGGGCCGCGCTCGAGATCGAGCTGGCGCGCGTGCAGAAGGGGTCGCTGTACCGCTCGCTCGGCCTGCCCGAGTTCAAGGTCAACAAGGGGCTGAGCACGCCCGTGCTGGAGGCGTTCCTCGGCGTCTACCGCGAGCTCGCCCGTCGCCGGAGCGAGGCGAGCGCCACGCCGGAGGAGGCACGCCGGGCCAACACCGCCCAGCGGCTCCAGCTGCGCGAGCGCAGCTCCTACCTGCCCGAGATCGAGGAGGTGGCGAGCGAGATGCTCCGCACCGTCGGGCACCGCGGAGGAGCACTGACCCACAGCTCCGTCTCGAAGATGGCCCGGCACCTCGGCTTCGAGATCATCCACGTCGGCGACCTGCCGCACTCCGCCCGCTCGGTGATCGACCTCGCGAACGGCAGGATCTACCTCCCGCCCGCCTCGATCCCCGGGGGCCACGGCCTGCGGGCGCTGGCGCTGCAGGCGATGGCGCACCGCCTCCTCGGGCACGAGCGGCCGGTGACCTACGCCGACTTCCTCCGTCAGCGCCTCGAGATCAACTACTTCGCCGCCGCGTGCCTGATGCCGCTGGAGCCGGCGGTCGCGTTCCTCCAGGAGGCGAAGCGCGAGCGGGACGTCTCGGTGGAGGACTTCCGCGACGGCTTCGGCGTCACCCACGAGGCCGCCGCCCTGCGCTTCACGAACCTGCTCACCTCGCACCTCGACATCCGGATGCACTTCCTGCGGGTGCTGGGAGACGGCTCGATCCAGAAGGCCTACGAGAACGACGGGCTGCCGCTGCCGACCGACGTCACCGGGGCCGTCGAGGGCCAGGTGGTCTGCCGCTACTGGTCGGCGCGCTCCGCGTTCACCCGGACCAACCGGACGACGGAGTACTACCAGTACGTCGACACCCCGGCGGGGACCTTCTGGTCGGCGTCGCAGACCGGCACGACCGCCACCGAGGAGTTCTCGATCACCGTGGGCGTCCCGTTCGCCGAGGCCCGCTTCTTCCGAGGCCGCGACACCGACCGCCGCGAGCTCTCCCGCTGCCCCGACGAGTCCTGCTGCCGACGCGCCCCGTCGGAGCTCGCCGCGCGCTGGGACGGCAACGCCTGGCCGAGCGCGCGCCTGCACGCGCACGTGCTCGCGCCGCTCCCGTCGGGGACCTTCCCCGGCATCGACGACGCCGAGGTCTACGAGTTCCTCGACGCGCACGCTCGCGAGTCCTGATCGCTCCCGCGAGACGCCGCTCCGGTGCGCCTGGGTCGGCGTGCCGCGTACCCGAGCGCGTCCCGCGGAAGGGCGGGAGTCGTCAGTCCGAGATGAGGGCGCGGGCCGTTCCCTCGTCGAGGATGAGGTCGGTGATGAGGCCGGCCGCCAGGGCGCCGCGCAGGCCCGGCAGCTTCGAGGCGCCCGACACGACGCAGATCCGGCGCGACGCGCGGCGCACGGTGGAGAGGTCCGGACCGCTTGCACGTTCGTTCATGGGGATGTCGTCCCAGCTGCCGTCGGACCGGTAGAACACCGTCGCGACGTCGCCGACGACCCCGGAGCCGCTGAGCGAGGTGAAGTCGCTCGGCTCCAGGTAGCCGCCGATGTAGACCTTCGAGGGGACCGCCGCGAACGGCGACCCGAGCCCGAACAGCGCCACGTCCATCCGCTGCTGCAGCTCCAGGACCCGTCGGGTGGAGCGCTCCCGCCACACCGCCTGCTTGGTGGTCGGGTCGTCGAAGAACGCCGGCACCGGGAACTGCTGGACCTTCGCCGCGTAGGCGTCGCCGAAGCGGCGGAGGATCTCGCTCGAGTAGTTGATGCCCGTGGTCTCGGTGTTGCCGGCGCCGTTCAGCTGCACGATCTGCGTGTTGTGCGTCTCCTTGGCGATCAGGTGGCGGCTGATCGCGCTCATCGTGGAGCCCCAGGCGATGCCGACGATCATGTTCGAGTCGATGAACTGCCCGAGGATCCTCGCTGCGGACAGGGCGACCCGCTCGAGCCGGTCGATCTCGCTGGTGTGGTCCGGCACCGGCACGATGTGCGCCGTGATGTCGAAGTGGGACCGCACCTCGGCCGAGAGGGCGCTCGCCCGGTCGAGGGGGGAGCGGATCTGGATGTCGACCAGGCCGGTCGCGCGGGCGTGCGAGAGCAGGCGCGAGACGGAGGAGCGCGACGTGTGCAGCTCGTGCGCGATCGCGTCCATCGTCAGATCCTGCATGTAGTACAGCTGGGCCGCACGCAGCGCGTCCCGCGTCTTGTCGGGATGGGTCGCGTGGGTCGTCTCGTCGAGTTCGACGACCGGTCTCACCGGGGTCATAGCGCTCCCTGCACGGATTTCCACCCGTCTTGACCGGATGTGTTGTCGGGTCAAGGATGGCTGTATTCCTCCGCGAAATCAATCGGTCATCTCCCCGGTGCACGCTGGTGCGGAGGCCTCGACGACACCCCTACGACACGAAGGCGAGTACGAAGTGGCACAGTCCGACGGAACTCCCGGAAACTCCGCTCTGCGCGAGAGCGTCGCTGCTCTCCGCGACAACCCCCGCGCCACGGTCCTGGTCATCGGCGGTGGCATCAACGGCATCGGGACCTTCCGCGAGCTCGCGCTCAACGGCGTCGACGTCGCCCTCGTCGAGCGCGGCGACTACGTCTCCGGTGCCTCGAGCGCCTCGAGCCACATGATCCACGGCGGCATCCGCTACCTCGAGAACGGCGAGTTCCGACTCGTCAACGAGGGCGTGCACGAGCGCAACGGCCTGCTGAAGATCGCTCCCCATTACGTGAAGCCGCTGCAGACGACGATCCCGATCTACTCGACGTTCTCGGGCATCCTCGCGGCTCCGCTGCGCTTCCTGACCCACAAGTCGGGCAAGCCGCAGGAGCGCGGCGCGCTGCTGATCAAGGTCGGCCTCACGATGTACGACTTCTTCTCCCGCGACGGCGGCACGGTCCCGCGCCACCAGTTCCACGGACGCAAGCGCTCGCTGAACGAGCTCCCCAAGCTCGACCCGAAGATCAAGTACACCGCCACCTACTTCGACGCCTCCGTGCACGAGCCCGAGCGCCTCGCGCTCGACGTGCTCCACGACGCGCTGATCGGCGGCAGGAAGGCCCGCGCGGCCAACTACGTCGAGGCCGTCGGCGCCGACGAGAAGGGTGTCGTCCTCCGCGACCGCGAGTCCGGCGAGGAGTTCACCTTCGCGGCGGACGTCGTCGTCAACGTCTCCGGACCGTGGACCGACTTCACCAACACGGCCCTCGGCACGTCCACGAAATTCATGGGCGGCACCAAGGGCTCGCACATCGTGCTCGACAACCCCGAGCTGGTCGAGGCCTGCGAGGGTCGCGAGATGTTCTTCGAGCACAGCGACGGACGCATCGTCCTCATCTACCCGCTCAAGGGCCGCGTGATGGTCGGCACGACCGACATCGACGCCGACCCCACGAAGCCGGCGGTGTGCACGGAGGAGGAGATCGACTACTTCTTCGAGCTCGTCAACCACGTCTTCCCGGCCATCCGCGTGGACCGTTCGCAGATCGTCTTCAAGTTCTCCGGCATCCGCCCGCTGCCCCGCCACGACGACGAGGCCCCGGGCTTCGTCTCCCGCGACTACCGCATCGAGCCCTCGACGCTCCCCGGCAACGGCTCGCCCGTGCTCAGCCTGGTCGGCGGCAAGTGGACGACGTTCCGCGCCCTGTCGGAGCACCTCTCGAACGAGGTCTTCAAGCGGATCGGCGTGACCCGTCGCGTCTCCACCGTGAAGACCCCCATCGGAGGCGGCAAGGGCTTCCCGCGCACCGACGCGTCCCGCGCGCAGTGGATCAGCCAGCACCGCTCCGGGCTCTCCTCGGCCCGCACGGGCCAGCTGCTCGAGCGCTACGGCACCCGCGCGCAGGAGGTCATCGAGGCCCTGGCCGACGGACACGACGAGGCGCTCGACTTCGACAAGGACTTCACCACCGGTGAGATCCGCTACCTCGCCCAGCGCGAGAGCGTGGTGCACCTCATCGACCTGGTGATGCGCCGCACCAACCACGCCTTCACGGGCGGCCTGAGCCGCGAGCTCCTCGAGGAGCTCGCCGAGCACACGGGCGCCGTGCTGGGCTGGGACGACGCCGCCCGCGCGTCGGAGGTCGACGCGACCATCGCGCACCTCAAGGAGTACAACGGCGTCGACGTCGGGGGCACCTCGGTGCAGACCCCGACGGCCGTGCCCGCCTCCTGATCGGCGATCAGGCGCGGATCGACGGAAGCCCCGGACCGAGGACCACCTCGACCGGGGCTTCCGTCGTGACAACGCACAAACGTGCACGCGCCGTTCCTTGTCGCTAGGACAGGGCGCCGATAACTTCACACCGTCGGGCATCGAAGCCCGCCGCGGACGCCTGTGCGCGTCCGTCTTACGAAAAGGAAAAGGTCAACGTGGACAATCTCGGAGTGGTCTTCCTCGCCGAAGTCGTGGGAACGGCCATGCTCGTGCTCCTCGGCTGCGGTGTCGTCGCCAACGTCGCGCTCGTGAAGAGCAAGGGTCTCAACGGCGGAACCCTCATGGTCAACATCGGCTGGGGCTTCGCGGTCTTCGCCGGTGTGATCGTCTCGTACAACTCGGGGGCGCACCTCAACCCCGCGGTCACCCTGGGCCTCGTCGCGAGTGGAGCGACCGAGTTCGGTTCCGGCGTGCCCGTCAACATCGTCTCGATCCTCGTCTACATCCTCGCCCAGATGATCGGTGCGATCCTCGGTGCCGTCTTCTGCTGGCTCGCCTACAAGCAGCACTTCGACGAGGAGCCCGACGCGGCCAACAAGCTCGGCGTCTTCTCGACCGGCCCGGCGATCCGCTCGTACGGCTGGAACTTCGTCACCGAGGTCATCGGCACCTTCGTCCTCGTCTTCGTCGTCATCGGCTTCGGCGGCGGACGTCAGGGCGACGGCGGTCTGGCCGCGCTCGGCGCGCTGCCCGTCGCCATCCTGGTGATCGCGATCGGCGCCTCCCTCGGCGGCCCGACCGGCTACGCCATCAACCCCGCCCGCGACCTCGGCCCCCGCATCGCGCACGCGCTGCTGCCGATCAAGGGCAAGGGCTCGAGCGACTGGAGCTACGCCTGGGTGCCCGTCGCCGGCCCGATCGTCGGTGGAGTGCTCGCGGGCCTCGCCTCGCTCGTGCTGCTCCCGGTCCTCTAGACCGCCGCGCTTCCTTTCACCCCCGTTACGAAGGAGTAATCATTCATGGCTGACTACGTCATCGCTATCGACCAGGGGACCACGTCGTCCCGCGCGATCATCTTCGACAAGAAGGGATCGATCGTCTCCACCGGCCAGAAGGAGCACGAGCAGATCTTCCCGCGCGCCGGCTGGGTCGAGCACGACCCGATCGAGATCTGGAACAACGTCCGCGAGGTGATCGGCCAGGCTCTCTCCCGCGCCGACCTGACCCGCCACGACATCGCCTCCGTCGGCATCACCAACCAGCGCGAGACCGCTGTCGTCTGGGACAGGACGACCGGCAAGCCGGTCTACAACGCCATCGTCTGGCAGGACACCCGCACCCAGTCGATCGTCGACCGCCTCGCCGGCGACGAGGGCGCAGACCGCTTCAAGTCGATCGTGGGCCTCCCGCTCGCGACCTACTTCTCCGGCACCAAGATCGTCTGGATCCTCGAGAACGTCGAGGGTGCGCGCGAGAAGGCCGAGGCGGGCGACCTGATCTTCGGCACGACGGACACCTGGGTCCTCTGGAACCTGACCGGCGGCATCGACGGCGGCGTCCACAAGACCGACGTCACCAACGCCTCCCGCACCCTGTTCCTCGACCTCGAGACCCTCGAGTGGCGCGACGACATCCTCGAGGCCTTCGGGGTCCCGAAGTCGATGCTCCCCGAGGTCTGCTCCTCCTCCGAGGTCTACGGCCACGTCGAGTCCTCGTCGCTGCTGCGCGAGGTCCCGATCGCCGGCATCCTCGGCGACCAGCAGGCCGCGACCTTCGGCCAGGCGGCGTTCGATCCGGGCGAGGCGAAGAACACCTACGGCACCGGCAACTTCCTGATCTTCAACACGGGCACCGAGATCGTCCACTCGAAGAACGGTCTGCTCACCACCATCGGCTACAAGCTCGGCGACGGCGAGGTGCACTACGCGCTCGAGGGCTCGATCGCGGTCTCCGGCTCGCTGATCCAGTGGCTGCGCGACAACCTGGGCCTCATCGGCTCGGCCCCCGAGGTCGAGGCGCTGGCCGCCACCGTCGAGGACAACGGAGGCGCGTACTTCGTCCCCGCCTTCTCGGGTCTGTTCGCCCCCTACTGGCGCTCCGACGCCCGCGGAGCCCTCGTCGGCCTCACCCGCTACGTCAACAAGGGTCACATCGCCCGGGCCGCGCTCGAGGCGACCGCCTTCCAGACCCGCGAGGTCCTGGACGCGGTCAACGCCGACTCCGGCGTCCCCCTGCAGGAGCTCAAGGTCGACGGCGGCATGATCGCCAACAACCTGCTCATGCAGTTCCAGGCCGACATCCTCGGCGTCCCGGTCGTCCGACCGGTCGTCGCGGAGACCACCGCGCTCGGAGCGGCCTACGCGGCCGGTCTCGCGGTCGGGTTCTGGGAGAACCTCGACGACCTGCGCCAGAACTGGCAGGAGGACTCGCGCTGGACCCCGCAGATGGACCAGGACGAGGCCGCCCGCCAGTACCGCCTCTGGAAGAAGGCCGTCACCAAGACCTTCGACTGGATCGACGAGGACGTGCAGTAGCCTCCGCCGCGGCAGTCCCTGCCTGCCGCGGCGCGGTCGGCTCATCGAGGTGGTCGCGTCTCGGGGAGCGGGTTCCGTCCGGTTAGGGGACGACGCTGACACGCGTTCTCCCCGTTCGCCTCGTGCGGCGAGCGGATGATGTGCGTCCGTTCACGGTGAAGCGCCCTGTCCGACCCTCGGGTCGGGTGGGGCGCTTCGTCGTTCCGACGACGGCGCAACGGGTATCGCAACGGGGTGGTTCGGGGACACCCATGCTGGTCGAGTGGTCGCCGCAGACGGCTCATCGAGACCCGGCAATTCGGACCTGCATGCTGGTCGCGTAGTCGCTGCAGGTGGCTTATCGAGACCCGGACCGGGCGGGGCCTCAGTCCGCCGACAGCCCCAGCTGCGCGTCCAGCTCGTCCAGGGAAGCGATCCGGCGCACGCCCAGCTCGACCGCCTCGGGCGGCAGCTCGCGGCCGTGCTCGGGACCGCCGACGCGGTCGAGCCAGACGCCGCGCAGGCCCGCAGCGGCCGCTCCGACGGCGTCGGTGCCGAGCCGGTCGCCGACGTAGAGGGCCTCCTCCGGAGAGACCCCGAACCGCTCGCAGGCGATCGCGAAGATCCGCGCGTCCGGCTTGGCGACGCCGACGTCGCCGGAGGCGATCACGTGCTCGAAGCGACCGGAGAGGCCCGTGCCCTCGATCTTCCCCCGCTGGAAGTCGAGCACGCCGTTGGTGATGACGCCGAGGCGGACTCCGGCGGCGCCGAGCCGGTCGAGGACGGGCAGCGCGTCGTCGTGGAGGGTCCAGGCGGCGACGTAGTGCTCGAGGTATCCGCGGAACCAGGAGCTCGCCTCCTCGGGAGTCAGCCCGACTCCGGCCTCCGCGGCGAAGTCCGTGGCGCGCGCCCGGCGCTGGCCCTCGTAGTCGAGCTCGCCCGCGAGGTAGCGGTGGTAGTGCTCCTCCTCGAGCAGGTGCCAGCGGCGCTGCACGTCGGCCGGCTCGCCGGCGTAGGCGGCGCCGAGCGAGGCGGCGTACGCGACGATCCCCTCCCGCACAGCGCGGGCATGGGCGAAGAGGGTGTCGTCGAGGTCGAAGAGCGCGAGCCGCAGCACGGCCGCCTCAGCGGACGCGGCGGAGGAGGCCGACGGAGTCGTAGACGGCGGCGAGCGTGAGCTCCGCGGTCTCGGACGCGCGGTCGGCGGCGAGGGAGAGGACCCGGTCGAGCTCGGCCGGGTCGGCGAGCAGCTCCGCGGTCCGCGCGCGGATCGGGTCGAAGGTGGCGGCGACCACCTCGACGAGGCCCTTCTTGAGGTCCCCGTAGCCGCGGCCCGCGTACTCCTGCTCCAGCGACTCGACGGAGCGGTCGGCGAGGACCGAGTAGATCGTCAGCAGGTTCGAGACGCCGGGCTTCGCCGCCCGGTCGAAGCGCACCTCCGACTCGGTGTCCGTCACGGCGCGCATGATCTTCTTCGCGGTCGCCTTCGGCTCGTCGAGCACGCTGAGCAGGCCCGCATCCGACTCCGCCGACTTCGACATCTTGGCGCCCGGGTTCTGCAGGTCGAAGATCTTCGCGGTCTCGCGCACGATGTGGGGCTCCGGCACGGCGAAGGTCTCGCCGAAGCGCGAGTTGAAGCGCGCGGCGAGATCGCGGGTGAGCTCCAGGTGCTGGCGCTGGTCCTCGCCGACCGGCACCGCGTCCGTCTGGTACAGCAGGATGTCGGCCGCCATCAGGATCGGGTAGGTGAACAGGCCCACCGAGGCGGCCTCAGCGCCCTGCTTCGCCGACTTGTCCTTGAACTGCGTCATCCGGCTGGCCTCGCCGAAGCCGGTCAGGGTGTTGAGGACCCAGGCGAGCTCGGCGTGAGCGGGCACGTGGGACTGGATGAAGAGGGTCGAGCGCGCGGGGTCGATGCCCGCGGCGATGTACTGCGCGGCGGTCGCGCGGGTGCGCTCGCGGAGCTGCTGCGGGTCCTGCGGGACCGTGATCGCGTGCAGGTCGACGACGCAGAAGTAGGCGTCGAAGTCCTCCTGCATCGCGACCCACTGGGTCAGCGCGCCGATGTAGTTGCCGAGGTGCAGCGACCCGGAGGAGGGCTGCATGCCGGAGAAGATGACGGGCTTGGCGCCCGGGGTGCTGGGAGTCATGGGTGGCCTCGAGGGGTCGGTTCGCGGGGGAGAGGGTCAGAGCTCGTAGTCGACGACCACGGGGGAGTGGTCGGACCAGCGGGTGTCGTAGGAGGCGGCGCGGTCGACCTCGTAGCTGCGGGCGAGGTCGGCGAGCGCGGGCGTGGCGAGCTGGTAGTCGAGGCGCCAGCCGGTGTCGGTGTCGAAGGCCTGGCCGCGCTGCGACCACCACGTGTACGGCCCGGGCACCTCGCCCGCGAACCGGCGGCCGAGGTCGACCCAGCCCAGTCCGGCACCGGCGTTGTAGTCCGGGTCGCCCTCGGCGCCGACGAAGCGGTCGACGTAGGCGCGCTCCTCCGGGAGGAAGCCGGCCTTCTTGACGTTGCCCTTCCAGTTCTTGATGTCGAGCGTGCGGTGGCCGACGTTGAGGTCGCCCATCACCACGGCGAGCTCGCTGTGCGCCCGGATCTCGGGCAGGCGCGCCTCCATCGCGTCGAGGAAGCGGTACTTCTCGACCTGCTTGGGGGTGCCGACCTCGCCGGAGTGGACGTAGGTGGAGACGACGGTGAGCGAGCGGCCGCCGACCTCGTAGTCGGCCTCGAGCCAGCGTCCCGCCGAGTCGAAGTCGTCGGCGCCGAAGGTCACGCGGTGGATGGTGGCGCGCCTGCGCGAGGCGAGAGCGACTCCGGCGCGCCCCTTGGCGGTCGCCTCGTCGTGCAGCACGTCCCACTCGTCCCCGAGGAGCCCCGTGAGGTCGTCCGTGGAGGCGCGGACCTCCTGCAGGGCCAGGACGTCGACGTCGCGCGCGGCGAGCCAGTCGCCCATCCCCTTGCGGTAGGCGGCGCGGACGCCGTTCACGTTGACGGAGGCGATGCGGAGGGTGCTGCGAGTCACCGGAGCAGTCTATTCGGAGCCGCGGAGCGGGCCGCCCGGCCGCGCTCGCACCCCGGAACGCGGAAGCCGGCGGCCGCCTCGCGCGACTCCCTCGGAGAGGGGGAGGAGCGCGGAGGCGACCGCCGGCGGGACCGCTCAGGACGGTCGGTCGGAGGGGATCAGGCGGGGACGGCCTGCGCGGTGGCGGGCTCGGGCACCTCGGCGACCACGGGGGCGCGCTTGATGCTCTTCGCGATGATCACGCACACGGCCGTGACGACCATGCCCACCAGGATGGCGACCAGGTAGAGGATCGGCTGCCCGACGAGCCCGGTGACCCAGACTCCGCCGTGCGGGGCGCGGAGGGTGGATCCGAAGAGCGCGACGAGCGCACCCGTGACGGCCGAGCCGACCATGGCGGACGGGATCACGCGCAGCGGGTCGACCGCGGCGAACGGGATGGCCCCCTCCGAGATGAAGGACGCGCCCAGCAGGTAGGCGGCCTTGCCGTTCTGGCGCTCGGCGTCCGTGAACAGGCGCTTGCGGAGCGTCGTGGCGAGGGCCAGACCCAGCGGCGGGGTCATGCCGGCGGCCATGACGATCGCCATCACCTTGAACTGCACGGAGTTCGGGTCGCCGTCGGCGGGGACGGAGGCGAGGCCGGTGGTCGCGAAGGCGTAGGCCACCTTGTTGACCGGACCGCCCATGTCGAACGCCATCATGAGGCCGAGGATGATCCCCAGGATGATCAGGTTGCCGCCCGAGAGGCCCGAGAGCCAGGACGACAGGCCATCGCTCAGTGCGCGGAGCGGCGCTCCGAGCACCACGAACATCAGGAAGCCGGTGATGAAGGTGGCGATCAGGGGGATGATCACGACGGGCATCAGCGACTTGAACGCCGCGGGGAGCTTGATCCGCGAGATGTAGAGGGCCGCGTAGCCGGCGATGAAGCCGGAGGCGAGGCCGCCCAGGAAGCCCGCGCCGACGGTGACCGCGACCGCGCCGCCGAGGAAGCCCGGCGCGATGCCGGGACGGTCGGCGATGCCGAAGGCGATGAAGCCCGAGAGCACCGGCACCAGGAACGCGAAGGTCGCGCTTCCGATGAGGAACATCACTCCGGCCCAGTCGGTGATGTTCGCGACGTTGAAGCCGTCGTCGATGATCTGCTGGGCCGTGAAGTCGACGATCCGGTAGCCGCCGAACAGGAACGACAGCGCGATCAGCAGACCGCCCGCCGCGACGAACGGGATCATGTAGGAGACGCCGGTCATCAGGTTCTGGCGGATGCGTGTTCCGACGCCGACCTTCTTCGGCGCGGCGGGGGCCGCGGCCGGAGTCGAGCGGGCGGGGGCGGACGCGGCGGAGCCGGAGCCGCGGAGGGCCAGAGCACGGTCGAGGACCTCGTCCGGCTTGGACAGGGCCTCGGCGACGCCCACCTGGAGGATCGGCTTGCCGGCGAAGCGGTCCTTGCCGCGGACCTCGAGGTCGGCGGCGAGGATGACGACGTCCGCGGCGGCGATGTCGGCCGCGGTCATCTCGTCCGAGCCGGCCGCGCCCTGGGTCTCGACGTGGATCGGGTAGCCGCGCTTCTTCGCGGCCTGCTCGAGCGCCTCCGCGGCCATGTAGGTGTGGGCGATGCCCGCTATGCAGCTGGTCACGGCGACGAAGCGCGGGCCGGAGGCGGGGCTCGCGGCGGGCGCGTCCTGCACCTTCGCGACGGCGCGGTCGATGACGTCCGCCGCCTTCGCGAGCGCCTCCGACGTGCCCACCTCGAGGGTGGGCTTCCCGGCGAAGCGCTCCTTGCCGCGGACCTCGAGGTCGGCGGCGAGGATCACGACGTCGGCGTCGGCGATGGTCCGGTCCGACATGGGATCGGACCCCGCGGCGCCCTGGGTCTCGACCTGGATCTCGTACCCCTTCTTCTTCGCGGCCTGCTCGAGGGCCTCGGCCGCCATGTAGGTGTGCGCGATGCCGGCGATGCAGCTCGTGACGGCGACGATCCTCATGAGACGACGACCTCTCGGGCGATGATGTCCGCGACCTCCTGGCCGCTGGCGGCGGCGCGGAGGGAACCGGTGAAGGACTCGTGGATCAGCTTGCGGGCGAGCTGGGCGAGGATCTTGAGGTGCGCCTGGTCGGCGCCGTCCGGAGCCGCGATCAGGAAGATCAGGTCGGCCGGGCCGTCGGGGGCGCCGAAGTCGACGCCCTGCTTCGCGATGCCGACCGCCACGCTGGGCGAGACGACGTGGGAGGAGCGGGCGTGGGGGATCCCGATGCCGCCGGGCATGCCGGTCGCCATCTGCGACTCGCGGTCGCGGACGTCGGCGAGGAAGCCGTCGAGGTCGGTGACGCGGCCGGCGTCGGCGAGCGTCTTCGCGAGCTGCGCGGTGGCCTCGTCCTTCGTGGCGGCGGTGAGGTCGACGATGACCGTCGACGCCTCGGTGAGAGCAGTCATGCGCTCAGTTCTCCAATCGGGAGGGTGGGGTCGGGGTTCTCGACGACGGAGACGTCGTCGAGGCGGAGGGAGTCGGGACCCGGGGCTTCGCTGCCCGGGAGCTGGACGGCGGCGGTACCCCACGCGACTGCTGTCGCGAGGCGCTCCGCCTCCGTGGCGTCGACGGCCGAGAGGTAGCCGGCGAGCGTGCTGTCGCCGGCGCCGACGGTGCTGAGGGGCACGACGGCGGGGGCGCCCGCCCACCACGACGCGTACGCCGTGACGAGGAGGGCGCCGTGCTCTCCGAGGCTGACGAGCGCTCGCGCGTCGGGCAGCTGCAGGAGTTCACGGGCTCCGGCGACGACGTCTCCGACCGTCGTCAGGGAGCGGCCGAGGAGCTCCTCGAGCTCCTCGAGGTTGGGCTTCACCAGGGTGGCGGTGCCGGCCGCGATGATCGCGGTCAGGGGGGCTCCCGAGGTGTCGACGGCGAGGGGGACGCCGAAGTGCAGGGCGAGGCGGCCGAGGGCGGGGTAGAAGTCCGCTCCCAGTCCCGGGGGGACGCTGCCGCAGGCGACGAGCCAGCGGGGCGAGGCCGAGACGTGCTCGCCGATCAGCTCGGAGAGGGCGTGAGCCTCCTCCTCCGTGACGGCGGGGCCGGGCTCGTTGATCTTGGTGGTGCGGCCCGTCCGGTCGTCGACCACGGTGATGTTGGTGCGGATCGGGTGGGCGATCGCCGCACTGGCCGAGCGGACTCCGGCGGCCCGGAGCATCGTGGACAGGTCGACGCCGGTGGAGGCGTCGGCCGGGTAGACCGCGGTCGCCTCGACGCCGTTGCGCGCGAGGGCACGGGCGACGTTGACGCCCTTGCCGGCCGGGTCGCGCCGCACGTCGTGCGCGCGGTTGACCTCGCCGACGGCGAAGCCGCTCGTGGAGAGGGTGACGTCGATGCTCGGGTTGGCGGTGACGGTGACGATCATGCGCGGACGACCTCCGGGCCGGCCGACTCGATGTCGTCGGCGAGCTCGTCGTCGACATCGGCGTCGGTGATGACGGTGTCGACCGCGGACAGCGGAGCGACGTGCCCGAAGTCCTGCCGGCCGAACTTCGAGTGGTCGGCGAGGACCACGACCCGGCGCGCGGAGGCGATGATCGCGGACTTGACGACGGCCTCGTCGAGATCGGGGGTGGTGAGCCCGCGCTCGAGGCTGAGGCCGTTCGTGCCGATGAAGGCGACGTCCACCGAGACCGTGGAGAGGGCCTGGGCGGCCCACGGCCCGACGGCGGCCTGCGTGACTCCGCGCAGGTGCCCGCCGATGAGGTGGAGGTCGATGTTGGGCCGGCCGACGAGCGCCATCGCGACGGGGAGGGAGTGGGTGACGACCGTCAGCCGGCGGTCCAGGGGGAGCAGCTCCGCCAGCCGCACCGTGGTGGTGCCGGCGTCGATGGCGATCGAGCCGCCGTCGGGCACCTCGGCGAGGGCCGCGGTGGCGATGCGGTCCTTCTCGCCGGCGAGGTGTCCCTCGCGGGCGGCGACCTCGGGCTCGATGCCCAGCCGCTCGACGGGGATGGCGCCGCCGTGCGCACGGCGCAGCAGGCCCCGCTTCTCGAGGCTGGTGAGATCGCGGCGGATCGTCTCCGGCGTCACGGCGAGGGAGAGGGCGAGGTCGCGGACCTCGACGCGCCCGTCGGTGCGGGCGCGGTCCAGGATCGCCTGGTGCCGCTCCGGTGCGTACATGTGGACTCCGTCGTCTCGCCGTGGGTGGTGCGCCGGATCCGCGGTGTCGTTTCCGACCTCGGATCTGCGTTTACCTCTTTTTAGACCCGTTCGGGAGGGAAGTCAACAGAAACGGACAGACTCGGCAGGCGGAATCGGGCGCGGCGACGCCGGGAGGGACGCGAAGTAGTCCGCCGGGTCAGGCGGCGAGCTGCTCGAGCTCCTCCTCGAGCTGCGCGAGCTGGCGCTCCAGGCGCCGTCGTTTGAGGAGGGACGCCTCCGGCAGCGCGGCGCGAAGCCGCTCGCGCTCGGCCTCGGCGAGGGTGCGGCGGGCGGTGCGCAGCTGCTCCTCCCGCTCCTTCTCGCGCTCCTCCGGCGTGAGCTTGCGCGCCGAGATCCCGGCGTCGCTCATCCCGACGGAGATCCACGACGCGGCGATCAGGATCACCTGGCAGACGAGGTTGAACCAGATCAGCAGACCGATGAGGACCGCGAACGAGGCGAGCAGCGGATTGCGGGAGGCGCCCCCCAGCAGCTGCGTCCCGAGGACCTTGAGCGCGCCGAGAGCGATCCCGCCGAGCAGCGAGCCCGCCCAGAGGTTCTTCCAGGGGATCGAGATGCCCGAGAGGATGCGGAAGGAGCCGGCGAGCGTGCCCGTGTCCAGGGCGAGCATGATCAGCAGGCCGACCGCGCTGCCGGCGAGTCGGGCCGGCATCGACTCGCTGCCGATCCCGAGGAAGCCGAACGCCACGTCCACCAGCGAGGTCGAGAACACGGAGAGACCGGCCGAGACCAGCAGCACCGCCCCGAAGACCAGGGCGAGCCCCGCGTCCTTGAGCTTGAGCAGGACGAAGAGGGTCGTGGGTCCGGGGAGCGAGAAGAGCAGCCGGACCGCCTGGCGCAGGCTTCCCAGGAAGTTCAGCGCCGTCCAGAGCAGGCCGGCGGCCGCGATCGCACCCGTCCAGCCGAGGATCGACGAGTCGAGTAGGTCGTCGACCGACACGAGGGCGTTCTTCCCGCCGATCAGGCCGGGGACGGAGCGGGTCACCAGGTCGAGGAGGGAATCGCGCAGCACCGAGTCGTCGCGCACCCAGAAGCCGAAGACGGCGAAGAAGACGAAGAGCGCCGCGAAGACCGCGAACAGGGCCTGGAAGGCGAGTCCGGACGCGAAGAGGGGCCCGCCGGTCTCGGAGTAGTGGAGCATCACCCGCACCGGCCGCGTCCGCATGACCCGCTCGAACAGGCCCGGGATCCCGCGGGGAGTGTCGGCCGCCTCGGTCATTCCTCCAGCGTACTGAGGCCTCGCGGCGCTCCCGTGCACGCGCCCGCCTGCACGCTGGAACGCGTCCGGCCCGCCGGATCCGAGGATCCCGGCGGGCCGGACGCGTTCGCGAGGGGGAGGATCAGGCGCGGCCGCGGATGACGGCCTGCTTCACCTCGGCGATCGCCTGCGTGATCTGGATGCCGCGCGGGCACGCCTCCGTGCAGTTGAAGGTCGTGCGGCAGCGCCACACGCCCTCCTTGTCGTTGAGGATGTCCAGGCGCGCTCCACCGGCGTCGTCGCGCGAGTCGAAGATGAAGCGGTGGGCGTTCACGATCGCCGCGGGGCCGAAGTACTGCCCGTCGGTCCAGAACACGGGGCAGGACGACGTGCACGCGGCGCAGAGGATGCACTTCGTGGTGTCGTCGAAGCGGGCGCGGTCGGCGACCGACTGCACGCGCTCCTTGCCCTTGGGTGCCGGGGTGTTGGCGACCAGGAACGGCTGCACCTCGCGGTAGGAGGCGAAGAACGGCTCCATGTCGACGACGAGGTCCTTCTCGAGGGGCAGCCCCTTGATCGCCTCGATGTAGATCGGCTGCGAGATGTCGAGATCCTTGATCAGCGTCTTGCAGGCCAGGCGGTTGCGGCCGTTGATCCGCATCGCGTCGGATCCGCAGATGCCGTGCGCGCACGAGCGGCGGAAGGTCAGCGATCCGTCCTGGTCCCACTTGATGCGGTGCAGGGCGTCGAGGACGCGGTCGGTCGAGTACATCTCGACGTCGAAGTCCTGCCAGCGCGGCTCGGCGTCCACCTCGGGGTCGAAGCGGCGGATGATGAACGTGACGGTGAACGCCTCCGGGGCCGCGGGGGCGGCGGGCGGCTGCTCGAGGGTAGCGGTCGACATGGCTAGTACTTCCTCTCCATCGGCTGGTACCGGGTGATCACGACGGGCTTCCAGTCGAGCCGGATGTGGTCACCGGCGTCGGAGGAGTGGGCGTCACCGGAGAGGTACGCCATCGTGTGCTGCATGTAGTTCTCGTCGTCGCGCTTCGGGAAGTCGTCGCGCATGTGGCCGCCGCGGCTCTCCTTGCGGTTGCGCGCCGAGTAGACGACGACCTCGGCGAGGTCGAGCAGGAAGCCCAGCTCGACGGCCTCGAGGAGGTCGGTGTTGAAGCGCTTGCCCTTGTCCTGCACCGAGATGTTGCGGAACCGGTCGCGCAGGCGCTGGATGGTCCCGGTGACGGCCTCGAGGGACTCGTCGGTGCGGAACACCTGGGCGTTCTTGTCCATCTCGTCCTGCAGCTCCTTGCGGATCGACGCGATCCGCTCGGTGCCGGTCGCGGAGCGGAGCGAGGCGAGCATGTCGCGGATCGCGCCGGCCGGGTCGGCGGGCAGGGGGGTGAAGTCGACCGTCTTGGCGTAGTCGGCGGCGTTGTTGCCGCTGCGCTTGCCGAAGACGTTGATGTCGAGGAGGGAGTTGGTGCCGAGGCGGTTGGAGCCGTGCACCGAGACGCACGCGCACTCGCCGGCGGCGTAGAGGCCGGGGACGACGGTCGTGTTGTCCGAGAGCACCTCGGCCTTGACGTTGGTCGGGATGCCGCCCATCGCGTAATGCGCGGTCGGCATGACGGGGACCGGCTCGACGACGGGGTCGACGCCCAGGTAGGTGCGGGCGAACTCGGTGATGTCGGGGAGCTTGGTCTCGAGGACCTCGGCTCCCAGGTGGGTGCAGTCCAGCAGCACGTAGTCCTTGTGCGGTCCGGCGCCGCGGCCCTCCGCCACCTCCTGGACCATGCAGCGGGCGACGATGTCGCGCGGCGCGAGGTCCTTGATGGTGGGGGCGTAGCGCTCCATGAAGCGCTCGCCCGAGGCGTTGCGGAGGATCGCACCCTCTCCTCGCGCTCCCTCGGTGAGGAGGATGCCGAGCCCGGCGAGGCCGGTCGGGTGGAACTGGAAGAACTCCATGTCCTCCAGGGGGAGGCCCTTGCGCCAGATGATGCCGACGCCGTCGCCGGTGAGGGTGTGCGCGTTGGAGGTGGTCTTGTAGATCTTGCCGAAGCCGCCGGTCGCGAAGATGATCGCCTTCGCCTGGAAGACGTGCAGCTCGCCCGTGGCCAGCTCGTAGGCGACGACGCCGGAGGGCTTGGCCACTCCGTCGACCTCGGTCATCACCAGGTCGAGGACGTAGAACTCGTTGTAGAAGTTGATGCCGAGCCGGACGCAGTTCTGGAACAGCGTCTGCAGGATCATGTGGCCGGTGCGGTCGGCCGCGTAGCAGGCCCGGCGGACGGGCGCCTTGCCGTGGTCGCGGGTGTGGCCGCCGAAGCGGCGCTGGTCGATCTTGCCCTCCTCGGTGCGGTTGAAGGGCAGGCCCATGTTCTCGAGGTCGATGACCGCGTCGATGGCCTCCTTCGCGAGGATCTCGGCCGCGTCCTGGTCGACGAGGTAGTCGCCGCCCTTGACGGTGTCGAAGGTGTGCCACTCCCAGCTGTCCTCCTCGACGTTCGCGAGGGCGGCGGCCATGCCGCCCTGCGCCGCTCCGGTGTGGGAGCGGGTCGGGTACAGCTTCGAGATCACGGCCGTCCTCGCCTTGGGGCCGGCCTCGATGGCCGCGCGCATCCCGGCACCGCCGGCGCCGACGATGACGACGTCGAACTGGTGGTAGTGGACGCCGTCGGGTCCGACGGTCTGCGCGAAGGCGCTCTGGTCGGCGCCGGTGTGGGAGTGGCCTGGTGTGCTCACGGGGTGGGTGCTCCGTCGTACGGGGATGGGAGGGGGAGGTGCCGGGACGTGATGCCGCGGACCGGGAGGGGCGCGGGCCCCTCTCCGATCCGCGGCACCGTGGTCACGCTGCGCAGAAGGAGGGCAGCAGGTCCGCGGCGGTGCCGGCGGGGCACGGGTCGAACGCGAAGACGACCCAGGTGCCGAGCGCGATCAGCGCGACGACGGCGACGAGGATGCCGCCCTTGAAGGCCTTGGCCAGCAGGGGCGAGGTCGCGTAGTCGTTGACCAGCGTGCGCATGCCGTTGCCGCCGTGGATCAGCGCGAGCCACAGCATGAGGACGTCCCACCACTGCCAGAACGGGTTCGCCAGCTTGCCGCCGACGAAGCCGAAGTCGATGGCCTTGATGCCGTCGCCCAGCAGCAGGTTGTAGATGAGGTGCCCGAAGATCAGGACGATCAGCACGACGCCGGAGGCGCGCATGTAGATCCAGCCCCACTTCTCCCAGTTGGTGCCGGAGGAGCGGCTCGGGGTGTGCGGGGTCCGCGGTGCGGCGACGGTGCTCAATGCGCACCCCCCTCGCTGAAGACGTTGATCAGGTGGCGCGGCGCGAAGCCGAGCATCAGCACGACCCAGAGGCCCATGACGACCCAGAAGAGGACGCGCTGATTGCGGGTCGCCCAGCTCCAGAAGTCGACCAGGATGATCCGCAGGCCGTTCAGCGCGTGGAACGCGATGGCGCCCACGAGCCCGGTCTCGCCGAGTCCCATGATCGGGTTCTTGTACGTGCCGATGACCGCGTTGTACGCCTCGGGGCTCACGGCGATGAGAGCGGAGTCGAGGACGTGGACGAGGAGGAAGAAGAAGATGGCGACACCGGTGATCCGGTGGAGCACCCACGACCACATGCCTTCGCGACCGCGGTACAGGGTGCCGGCCGGACGCCGGATCTTCCCCTGCTTCCGGGGTGCGAGGGTTTGAGCAGCTTGAACTGACACGAACAACCCTCCCTGGTTGTGCTCCGACGGCCTGACCTGTTCCCACGTCGCGTGGACGGGGACGGGGCGGGGAGCGACGAGAAACTCGCCCTCCGATTCTAAGCGCGCTCGCAGGCGGGCGCGGCTTAGGCGAGCCTTAGCTGCGGGGCAGGGCGAGGGCGGGCGCCCCCGCGGTCGCGTAGTGCGCGAGGAGCTCGTCGGTGAGCGCGCTCCAGGTGCGGTGGAGCACGCGGCGGCGGCCCGCCTCGCCGAGCCGGGCGCGCAGTGCGGGATCTCGGACCAGGCGCGCCACCTGCCGGCGGAGGTCGGAGTCGCTCTCGGGCGCGTAGAGCAGGCCGTCCACGCCGTGCTCGATGAGGTCGGTGGGGCCGCCCGCGTGCGGCGCGACCACGGCGGTGCCGGACGCCTGCGCCTCCTGGACCGTCTGGCCGAACGTCTCCTCCGTGCCGGTGTGCACGAAGACGTCGAGCGCGGCGAAGACCGCCGGCAGCCGGTCGCCGTCGAGCCGGCCGAGCATCCGCGCCGCCGGGCCGAGGGCGGCGGCGACCCGGGCGGAGGAGGGGCCGTAGCCGCCCACGACCAGCTCCGCGTGCGGGAGGGAGGCGAGTGCCGCCATCCGCTCCACCCTCTTCTCGGGGGAGAGGCGCCCGATGTAGCCGACGAGCGCGTCATCGGCGCCGAGTCCGGCTCGGACGGCCTGCGCGTAGGGGGAGGAGCGGCGGCGCGGGTGGAAGCGCTCGCTCTGCACGCCGCGGCCCCACAGGGCGGTGCGCTCGATGCCGGCGGCGGCGAGGTCGTCGAGGGCGCTCGTGGAGGGGGCGAGGGTCAGGTCCGCCCCGGCGTGGATCTGGCGGATCACCCGCCAGGCGAGGGCGCGGGCGCCACGGATGCCGTAGCGGGCCGCGAATCGCGCGACGTCCGTCTGGTAGATCGCGACACTCGGCACCCCGAGCCGGCCGGCCGAGGCGATGGCGCGGGCGCCGAGGAGGAAGGGCGAGGCGACGTGCACCACGTCGGGCTCGAAGTCGGCCAGCTCCCGGGTGAGGGCGAGCGTGGGGATCCCGACCGGGAAGTCGCGGTAGGCGATCGCCGGGTGCTCCACGACGCGGTGGCCCGCGTAGTGGCCCGGCGCCCCCGCGGCCGGGCAGACGACGAGCGCCTCGATCCCGCGCTCCGCGAACTCGTCGAGCACCCGCAGGACGCTCGTGGTCACGCCGTTCAACGACGGCAGGAAGCTCTCGGTGACGACCGCGACTCTCACGCCCCGGACGCTACGGCGGCGGGATGAACGGCGGCGCGCGCCCGGGTGAACGGACGGTCGCGCTCGGGCTCCCTTGTATCCTGCGGACATGACATCACCTGAGACCGATGGCCGCGCCCCGCTCGACCGCTTCTACAGCGTGATCCCCGCCGGCGGGATCGGCTCGAGGCTGTGGCCGCTCTCCCGGGCCGACGCCCCGAAGTTCCTGCACGATCTGACGGGGTCGGGACAGACCCTCCTCCGCGACACCTGGGACCGCCTCGCGCCCATCTCGGGCGCCGACCGGATCATGGTCGTGACCGGGCGCGCGCACCGCGCCGCCGTCGAGGAGCAGCTCGAGAGCCTCGAGGACCTCAACGTCGTCCTCGAGAGCGAGCCGCGGGACTCGTCCGCCGCGATCGGCCTGGCCGCCGCCATCCTCGAGCGCCGCCAGCCCGGCGTGATCATCGGCTCGTTCGCCGCCGACCACGTCATCAGCGGTCAGCAGCTGTTCCACGACGCGGTCGCCGAGGCCGTCGTCGCGGCGGACGCGGGCTACATCGCGACCATCGGCATCACGCCGACCGAGCCTGCCGTGGGCTTCGGCTACATCCGCACGGGGAAGCACCTCGGGATCGACGGGGCGACGCACACGCTCGCCGTCGACTCCTTCGTCGAGAAGCCCGACGCCGACACCGCGCGCGCCTACCTCTCCAGCGGTCAGTACCTCTGGAACGCGGGCATGTTCATCGCCCGCGCCGACCGCCTCCTCGAGGAGCTCGGCCGCGCCAAGCCGAAGCTGCTCGCCGGACTGCTCGAGCTCGCCGCCGCGTGGGACACCCCGGAGCGCGGCGCGGTCGTCGACCGCATCTGGCCGGGCCTGGAGAAGATCGCGATCGACTACTCCGTCGCCGAGCCGGCCGCGGCCGCGGGCAAGCTGGCCGTCGTGCCGGGCCACTTCTCCTGGGACGACGTGGGCGACTTCGCCTCGATCGCGAAGCTGCACTCGAGCGGACTCCGCTCGGACCTCGCCATCCTCGGCGAGGACGCCCGCGTGCTGGCCGACTCCGCGACGGGCATCGTCGTCAGCGGCGGCAACCGCACCATCGCCCTCATCGGAGTGAAGGACATCGTCGTCGTGGACACCCCCGACGCGCTCCTGGTGACCACGACCGAGAACGCCCAGAAGGTCAAGGGCGTCGTCGACGCCCTGCGCCTCTCCGGCCGCACCGACGTCCTCTAGCCCTCCGTCCCACCCGTCGAAGCGCGGCCCTCCCCTCGGAGGCGCCGCGCTTCGCCGTTCCGCCCCCTCGCCGTTCCGCCCCTTCGCCGTTCCGCCCCTCGCCTCATGCGCGTGCGGCGGTCCCGATACGCCGTTCGCGCGGCCACTCGACCACCCTCGGTGAGGGCCTCGGCCGTCCCGTTCGGTGCTGGCGGGCGGGTCTCCGCTCGCGCGGCAACTCGACCACCGTGGAAGCACCCGTCCGTGCGCGACCGCGCGCAGCGCGGAGCTCCCACGAGCACTCTCGACGTCCGGCAGCAGGGGAGAGGGCCGCGAGCCGGAATCGCGTGCCAGCGATTCAGGCCAGCCCGACGCGACCCGCTCTGCGGAACGCACCCGTCGCGAAGCCGACCGCGCCGAGCCGCTCCGCGGCTCGGAATCGAGCCCAGCCGACCGCGCCGAGCCGCTCCGCGGCTCGGAATCGAGCACAGCCGACCGCCCCGCGACACGCTCCGCATGTCGCGAAGATCAACACTGTGTAACGCTTCCTGAGGTCTACCGTCCGGGCGGCTGAGCGGCTTGTCACATTGGGTAACGTGTGGGAATCGACGCCCTGTTGCGCTCGTCGCGCGGGGCCGCATTCCTGGAGGACGACATCTTGACTATCACCTCGCGTAAGGCCGCGTTCGGCGGTCTCGCCGCCCTCGGCGTCACCGCGCTTCTCGCCGGTTGCGCCTCCGCCCCCGAGGAGAGCGGCTCCAGCGCCGCCGCCGGTGGCGACTTCCTGCCCTGCATGGTCTCCGACGCGGGCGGGTTCGACGACAAGTCGTTCAACGAGCTCGGCTACAACGGCCTCGTGAAGGCCTCGGAGGACCTCGGTGTCACGCCGAAGACCGTCACCTCGGAGTCCGAGACGGACTACGCCCCGAACCTGACCAGCCTCGTCGACCAGGGCTGCAACCTGATCATCACCGTCGGCTTCGCGCTGGCGGAGGCCACGTCGGCCGCGGCCGAAGCGAACACGGACATCGACTTCGCGATCATCGACGACGCGTCGATCGACCTGCCGAACGTCAAGCCGATCACCTTCGACACCTCGCAGGCGGCGTTCCTCGCCGGCTACACGGCCGCGTCGTACTCCAAGACCGGCGTCGTCGGCACCTACGGCGGCCAGCAGTTCCCGACCGTCACGATCTTCATGGACGGCTACGCCGACGGCGTGAAGTACTACAACGAGCAGAAGGGGAAGGACGTCAAGGTCGTCGGCTGGGACGTCGACGCGCAGACCGGCTCCTTCACCGGCGGCTTCGCGGCGGGCGTCGAGGCCAAGTCGGCCGCGCAGTCGCTGATCGACCAGAACGCGGACGTCATCCTCCCCGTCGGCGGTCCGATCTTCCAGTCGGCGATCGAGGCGATCCGCGACTCCGGCAAGGACATCGCGATGGTCGGCGTGGACGCGGACCTGTACGAGACCTACCCCGACGGCGCCGACCTGTACCTGACCTCGATCCTCAAGGGCATCGAGGCCGGCACGACCGACGTCACCAGCTCCGCCGGAGCCGACGACTTCGACCCCACTCCCTTCGTGGGCACCCTCGAGAACGACGGAGTCGGCATCGCGCCGTTCCACGACTTCGAGTCGAAGGTCTCGGGCGACCTGCAGGGCGAGCTCGACACCATCAAGGCGGGCATCATCGACGGCTCCATCACCGTCACCTCCCCGTCCGCTCCCGCGGCGTCCTAGCCGCTTCCTCGAAGAGGCCGGCGGGCCCGAGCACACCTCGGGCCCGCCGGCCTCTTCGTCGGTCCGGCGGGCCGATCGGCTCCGCTGCGTCCCTCGATCCCGGCCGACGGCGCATCGTGGCGCGAACCGAAAGTTAGATTGGTCCCATGAAGCTCGAACTGCGTGGCATCACGAAGCGCTTCGGCGCGCTCGTGGCCAACGACCACATCGATCTCACCGTCGAACCCGGTGAGATCCACTGCCTCCTCGGCGAGAACGGCGCGGGCAAGTCGACGCTCATGAACGTGCTCTACGGCCTGTACCAGGCCGAGGAGGGGGAGATCCTGCTGGACGACGCGGTCCAGCACTTCTCCGGTCCGGGTGACGCCATGAAGGCGGGCATCGGGATGGTCCACCAGCACTTCATGCTCGTCCCCGTGTTCACGGTCGCCGAGAACGTCATGCTGGGCCACGAGGAGACGAAGGCCGGCGGGCGCCTGGACCTCTCCGCCGCGCGCGCCCGGGTGCGCGAGATCTCGGACCGCTTCGGCTTCGACGTGGATCCCGACGCCCTGGTCGAGGACCTCCCCGTCGGCGTGCAGCAGCGGGTCGAGATCATCAAGGCGCTCTCGCGCGACGCCCGGGTGCTCGTGTTCGACGAGCCGACCGCGGTGCTGACCCCGCAGGAGACCGACGAGCTGATCGCGATCATGCGCCAGCTGCGTGCGGCCGGGACCGCCATCGTCTTCATCACGCACAAGCTCCGCGAGGTGCGCGAGGTCGGAGACCGCATCACGGTCATCCGCCTAGGCAGAGTCGTGGGGGAGGCGTCGCCGACGGCGAGCAACGCCGAGCTCGCCTCGCTGATGGTGGGCCGCGCCGTCGAGCTGACGGTGCAGAAGGAGCAGGCGGTGCCGGGCGACGAGGCCCTCGTCGTCTCGAACCTCACCGTGCGCGACGCCAACGGCCAGGCCGTCGTCGACGACGTCTCCTTCGAGGTCCGCCGCGGCGAGATCCTCGCGATCGCGGGCGTGCAGGGCAACGGCCAGACGGAGCTCGCCGAGGCGATCATGGGCCTGCAGGAGCGGGTCGAGGGCTCGGTGACCCTGGACGGGCGCCGCCTCGACGGGCTGTCCGTGCGCCGCGTCCTCGAGTCGGGGGTCGGCTTCGTCCCCGAGGACCGCACCGAGGACGGTCTGGTCGCCGAGTTCACGATCGCCGAGAACCTCATGCTCGACCGCAGCGACCGCGGTCCGTTCGTGAAGGGACTGGGCCTGCGGCTCAAGGAGCTCGAGCGCTTCGCCGAGGAGCGGGTGCGCGAGTTCGACGTGCGCGCCCAGGGGATCGGCACCCACGTCGGCCGCCTCTCCGGAGGCAACCAGCAGAAGGTGGTGCTCGCGCGCGAGCTCAGCCGGGAGCTGCGGCTGTTCATCGCGGCGCAGCCCACCCGCGGCATCGACGTCGGCTCCATCGAGTTCGTCCACAAGCGCATCGTCGAGACGCGCGACACCGGGGTACCCGTGATCGTGGTGTCGACCGAGCTCGACGAGGTCGCGGCGCTCGCCGACCGCATCGCGGTCATGTACAAGGGCGGGATCATCGGCATCGTCCCCGCCGACACGCCCCGCGAGGTCCTGGGGCTCATGATGGCCGGGCAGACGCCCGCCGAGAAGGGAGCGGCGGCGTGAGCGACGCGCAACTGCCCGCGGTCGATCCCGACGCGGAGACCGAGAAGGCGTCCGGGCTCGAGCCCGGCCAGAAGCCGGATCAGGAGGTGCGCCCCGGCCCGCTCGAGAGCGGCGCCTCCCGCGTCCTGCGCGAGATCCTCTCCGGCACCGCGCTGATGTCGGTGCTCGCCGTGCTGCTCTCCCTCATCGCGGGCGGCGTGCTGATCGCCGCGACCGACAAGGACGTCCAGGCGGCGTCGGGCTACTTCTTCGCCCGGCCGCTCGACACCCTGCAGGCGATCTGGCAGTCCGTCTCCGGTGCCTACTCCTCGCTCTTCCAGGGCTCGGTCTACAACTTCCGCCGCGAGGGCTTCGCCAACGGCATCAAGCCGCTGACGGACACCCTGGCCTTCGCGACTCCGCTGATCGCCGGCGGGCTCGGAGTGGCGCTGGCCTTCCGCGTCGGCCTGTTCAACATCGGCGGCCGCGGCCAGATGCTGATCGCCGCCGCCTGCGCGGGCTGGGTCGGCTTCTCCTTCGACCTCCCGTGGGGCGTGCACCTGATCGTCGCGCTCGCCGCCGGCATCCTGGGCGGCGCGCTCTGGGGCGGACTCGTGGGACTGCTCAAGGCCCGCACCGGCGCGCACGAGGTGATCCTCACGATCATGCTCAACTACGTCGCGTTCTACCTGATCTCCTACCTCCTGCGGACGCCCGGCGCCCTGCAGGCGCCCGGCTCGAACAACCCGAAGTCGCCCGGGATGAAGGAGACCGCGGTCTTCCCGGCGCTCCTCGGCCCCGGATACTCGCTCACGCTCGGCTTCGTCTTCGCGGTCCTCGCGACCGTGTTCGTCTGGTGGCTCCTGAACCGCTCGACGATCGGCTTTAAGTTCCGCGCGGTGGGGGAGAACCCGCACGCGGCACGGGTCGCGGGCATCGACGTGAAGAACAGCTACGTGTACGCGATGCTGCTCTCCGGCGGCCTGCTCGGCCTCGCCGGCAGCGCCCAGGTGATGGGGACGGTCACGACCGGCTTCACCTCGGGGATCGACGCGGGCATCGGCTTCGACGCGATCACGGTCGCGCTGCTGGGCCGCTCCCGACCCTGGGGCGTGTTCTTCGCCGGCATCCTCTTCGGCGCCTTCAAGGCGGGCGGCTACTCGATGCAGGCCGCCGAGGGCGTGCCGATCGACGTGGTCCTCGTCGTCCAGTCGCTGATCGTCCTCTTCATCGCCGCACCGCCGCTGGTGCGCGCGATCTTCCGCCTCCCGACGCCCGGGGCCGCCCCGAAGCGCCGCACCCGCCGCACCTCGGAGGTGTCCGCATGAGCACCGCCGTCGCCACCGCCCCCGACCGCGTCGTGATCCGCAGCTGGAAGGCGCCGATCGCGTTCGGCGTCTTCGCGCTGCTCGCCGTCGTCCTCTTCGTGGCCCTCGGCCGCGACGGGACGAGCTCGTTCCGCCTCGCCGCGGGGACCGACTTCTTCGCGCTGCCGGACATCCCGTTCCCGACGCGGGGGACGGGCGTGGTCGTCGCGATCCTCCTGGTCGCCCTGGCCGTCGCGTCGGCCGGGCTCACCCGCGCCGGCCGCCGGATCCCGCTCTGGCTCTCGGCGGTCTTCGCCCTGGTCTTCCTGATCGGGTTCCTCGTCTGGGCGTCGGCCGGTGCCGCGCTGCCCGTCTCGGGGCTGCTGCTCGGGACCGTCGGGCTCGCCACTCCGCTGATCTTCGGCTCGCTCGGCGGCGTCATCTCGGAGCGGGTCGGAGTCGTCAACGTCGCGATCGAGGGGCAGCTGCTCGCCGGCGCCTTCACCGCGGCGATGGTCGGCTCCCTCACCCGCCAGCCGGTGCTCGGCCTGCTCGCGGCGATGGTCGCGAGCGTCCTGGTGTCGTTCGTGCTGGCCGCCTTCGCGATCAAGTACCTGGTCGACCAGGTGATCGTCGGAGTCGTGCTGAACGTGCTGGTGACCGGCCTGACGAGCTTCCTCTACTCCCAGGTCCTCTCCGCCGACGCGTCGACGTTCAACTCGCCGGTGAAGTTCGACCGCCTCCCGATCCCGGTGCTCAGCCAGGTGCCGATCGTGGGCGCCGTCCTGTTCAACCAGACGGTGATCGTCTACCTGATGTACTTCGCGATCTTCGCGGTGTGGTGGGGCCTGTTCAAGACCAAGTGGGGCCTCCGCCTGCGCGCAGTGGGCGAGCACCCGCAGGCCGCGGACACCGTGGGCATCGATGTCGCCCGCACGCGCTTCTGGAACGTCTCCCTCGCCGGGGCGATCGCCGGAGTCGGCGGCGCGTACTACACGCTCGACGCGGTCGGCGCGTTCGGCAAGGAGATGACCGCGGGTGCGGGCTTCATCGCCCTGGCCGCCGTCATCTTCGGCCGCTGGGACCCGATCAAGGCGACGCTCGCGTCGCTGCTGTTCGGCTTCGCGACCAACCTGCAGAACGTGCTCGGCGTCATCGGCTCGCCCGTGCCCAGCGAGTTCATGCTGATGCTGCCGTACGTCGTGACGATCTTCGCGGTGGCCGGTCTCGTCGGCCAGTCCCGCGGACCGGCCGCCGCCGGCAAGCCGTACCTGAAGTCCTGAGAGGAGCCGTCGTGACCGACATCGACTGGGAGGCGCTGCGCGAGGCCGCCCTCGAGGCCATGAGCCACGCCTACGTCCCGTACTCGAAGTTCCCCGTCGGGGTCGCCGCGCTCGTGGACGACGGCCGGACGATCTCGGGCTGCAACGTCGAGAACGCCTCCTACGGGCTCACGCTCTGCGCCGAGTGCGCGCTGGTGTCCTCGCTGCACATGACGGGCGGCGGCCGGCTCGTCGCCTTCACCTGCGTCGACGGGAAGGGCGGCGTCCTGATGCCCTGCGGGCGCTGCCGCCAGCTGCTCTTCGAGCACTCGGCCGAGGGCATGCTCCTCCAGACCGTGTCGGGCGTGAAGACGATCGACGAGGTCATCCCCGACGCGTTCGGCCCGCGCACGCTCGAGGCCTACGCCGCCTCCTAGCGCCGCCGTCACCGCTCCCACTCCCGAACCGAGGACTCCGCATGACCCGTACCACCCCCGTCGAGGACTTCGACGCCGTCGACATCATCCGCACCAAGCGCGACCGCGGCACGCTCTCGACCGCGCAGATCGACTGGCTGATCGACGCCTACACCCGCGGCTACGTCGCCGACGAGCAGATGGCGGCCTTCGCGATGGCGGTCCTGCTGAACGGGATGGAGCGCGACGAGATCCGCGACCTCACCCTGGCCATGATCGCCAGCGGCGAGCGCATGCGCTTCGACGGACTCGGCAAGCGCACGGTCGACAAGCACTCCACGGGCGGGGTCGGCGACAAGATCACGCTGCCGCTGATGCCGCTGGTCGCCTCCTTCGGCGTGGCGGTGCCCCAGCTCTCGGGACGCGGGCTCGGCCACACGGGCGGAACGCTCGACAAGCTGGAGTCGATCCCGGGCTGGCGGGCCGACCTCGGCAACGAGGAGATGCTGGAGCAGCTGCGGACGGTCGGCGGCGTGATCTGCGCCGCGGGCTCGGGCCTGGCCCCCGCCGACAAGAAGCTCTACGCGCTCCGGGACATCACCGGGACCGTCGAGGCGATCCCGCTGATCGCGTCCTCGATCATGTCGAAGAAGATCGCCGAGGGGACCGACGCCCTGGTGCTCGACGTGAAGTTCGGCTCCGGGGCATTCATGGTCGACATCGAGCGCTCGCGGGAGCTGGCGCGGGCGATGGTCGACCTCGGCAATGACGCGGGGGTGCGGACCACCGCGCTGCTGACCAACATGAACGTGCCGCTCGGTCTGGCCATCGGCAACGCGAACGAGGTGCGGGAGTCGGTCGAGGTGCTCGCCGGCGGCGGCCCCTCGGACGTCCGCGAGCTGACGCTGGCCCTGGCCCGAGAGATGCTGGCCCTCGCCGGGCAGCCGGACGCGGACGTCGAGCGCGCCCTCGACGGCGGCGCGGCGATGGACACCTGGCGCGCGGTCATCCGCGCTCAGGGAGGGGATCCGGATGCGGCGCTCCCCGAGGCCCGCGAGACCCACGTCGTGGTCGCCGAGCGCGACGGCGTCCTGGTGGAGCAGCAGGCGCTGCCGTTCGGCATCGCCGCCTGGCGCCTGGGCGCCGGACGCGCCCGACAGTCCGACGCGGTGCAGCACGCGGCGGGGATCGACCTGCACGCGAAGCCGGGCGACCGCGTCCGCGCGGGCCAGCCCCTGCTCACGCTGTCGGCCGACGAGCCGGAGCGCTTCGCCCGGGCGCTCGAGGCGCTCGACGGTGCCTACCGGATCGGCGACGACGGCGACGAGGTGCTCGGCGGCGGCCCCCTCGTGGCGGAGCGCGTCTCCTAGCCCCGCGCCGCCCGGCACGGAGGAGGCGCCGCCCGGCGAGCCGCTCCCGCCGACCCTCTAGGGTGGTCGGCGAACCACCGCCTACCTGCGAGGAGCACCGTGACCGATCAGACCGAGGAGTACCTCCTCCCGGGCGAGGGCGTCCTCATCGACGAGCTCCCCAAGGTGTCGCTGCACGACCACCTCGACGGAGGCCTGCGGCCCGGGACGGTCCTCGAGATCGCCCGCGAGACGGGCGTGCCGCTCCCGGCCGAGGAGCCGGACGCGCTCGCCGAGTGGTTCCGTGCCACGGCCGACTCCGGCTCCCTCACCGACTACATCGCCACCTTCGAGACGACGGTCGCCGTGATGCAGACCGCGCCGGCGCTCGAGCGCGTGGCCCGCGAGTTCGTGCTCGACCTCGCCGCCGACGGAGTCGTGCACGGCGAGGTGCGCTGGGCGCCGGAGCAGCACCAGCGCGCCGGGCTCTCGCTCGACGCGGCTGTCGAGGCGGTCCAGGAGGGGCTGCAGCAGGGCGTGCAGGAGGCGGCGGCGCAGGGACACCGCATCCGCGTCGGCCAGCTGATCACCGCGATGCGGCACGCGGACCGCTCGCTCGAGGTCGCCGAGCTGGCGCTGCGCCACCGCGAGCGCGGTGCGATCGGCTTCGACATCGCCGGAGCCGAGGCGGGCTTCCCCGCCTCGAGGCACCGTCCCGCCTTCGAGCTGCTCGCGGCGGCGCACTTCCCGACCACGGTGCACGCGGGGGAGGCGGACGGCCTCGACAGCATCCGCTCCGCCCTGCTCGACGGCCGCGCGCTGCGCCTGGGTCACGGCGTCCGGATCGCGGAGGACATCCGCATCGAGCGCCAGGACGACGACGCGAGCTACGTGACCCTCGGCGAGCTCTCGGAGTGGGTGAAGGACCGCGAGATCGCCCTCGAGCTCAGCCCCTCCTCCAACCTGCAGACCGGCGCCGTCGCGGCGTGGGGTGCCGAGCTCGCCGACCACCCCTTCGACCTGCTCTACCAGCTGGGCTTCCGCGTCACGGTGAACACCGACAACCGCCTGATGAGCGCGACGACCCTCAGCCGCGAGCTCGCCCTCCTGTCGGACGCTTTCGGGTACGACCTCGACGACTTCGAGGCCTTCCAGCTCAACGCGGCCCACGCCGCCTTCCTGCCGCTCGACGAGCGCCGCGAGCTCGTCGAGACGATCAGCGCCGGCTTCGAGGCGGCCTGACGGTGCCGCTCGACGCGCTCCCCGAGGAGGCGGTGGCCCTCCGCCACTCCGCCGGATCCTGGCGGGAGGCCGTCCTCGAGGCGGGCCGTGCTCTCGAGCGGACCGGTGCGGTCGACGCCGCCTACTCCCGGCGCATGGTCGAGCAGGTCGACGTGCTCGGGCCGTACATCGTCATCGCACCCGGGCTCGCCCTCGCGCACGCCCGGCCCGGCAACGACGTCCTCGCGGACGGCCTCTCCGTCGTCACGCTGGCCGAGCCCGTCGCCTTCGGGCACAGCACCAACGATCCGGTCTCGGTCGTCATCGGGATCGCCGCCACCCAGGCGCATGGGCACGTCGGCTTCGTCTCCGGGCTCGCCGACGTGCTCAGCCGTCCGGACGCGGTCGGTGCACTCGCCGCCGCCCGCACCCTCCGCAGCATCAACGCCGTCCTCACCGACAGCACCCCGCACCACCCGCACCACCCGCACCACGGAAGAAGCGCATGAAGATCGTCACCCTCTGCGGCGCCGGAATCGGCACCTCCGCCATCCTCAAGCTCGGCGCCGAGCGCGCCCTCGAGACCCTCGACCTCGAGGCCGAGGTGATCGCCTCCGACCTGGCCTCCGTCGACGCGCTCGCCGCCGACGCGCAGGTCATCCTCACCTCCGGCGAGCTCGTCGACCGCATCGGCCGGACCTTCGCCGAGGTCGTCGTCATCGACAACTACCTCGACCAGAACGAGATCACGGAGAAGATCGAGCGGGCGCTGGGCTGAGTCCGTTTCTGAGCCGCTCCCTGCGCGGCTCAGCGCGGTCGGCCTCCCGACGGGGCGCGTTCTCAAGAGCGGGTCGCGTCGGGCTGCCTCGAATCGCTGGCACGCGCGGTGCTCGACTCTGAGCCGCTCCCTGCGCGGCTCAGCGCGGTCGGCCTCCAGACGGGGCGCGTTCTCAAGAGCGGGTCGCGTCGGGCTGCCTCGAATCGCTGGCACGCGATTCTCGGACGCGCCCTCCACCTTGCGGGGAGAGGGAGTCCTCCGCCCCTGCTGGTCGAGTGGCCGCGGAGCGGCGTGCCGGGAGCCGGCTTCCTGCGCGGACGGCTGCTCGGACCTCGGGGGGTCAGCGGGCGGCGAGCTGCTCGAGGACGGTGCCGATCAGGCGGCGGGCGCGGGCGGCGTCCGAGATCGAGCCGGTGAGGCTCGGGTAGACGGTGAAGGCCCGCGCGACCTGGTCGACGGTCAGGCGGTGC
>NZ_PSWC01000002.1:0-259389 GCF_002931535.1 Rathayibacter sp. AY1C6
CTCGAGGGCGCAGAAGGGCATGGTCTCGTCTCCAGGGGGTGGCGGGCGATCGCCCGCCACCCCCTGGAGACGAGACCATGCCCTTCTGCGCCCTCGAGAGCCTCCGCTGATGGAGCTGGGCATCGCCGCGATCGTCGGCGTCTCGGTCCTCGTCGCGGTCGCCGTCTTCTCGCGGCGCCTCGGCGTCGCCGCCCCGATCGTCCTCGTGCTCGCCGGCGTCGGCCTCTCGTACATCCCCGGGGTTCCGGAGGTGGTCGTCCCGCACGAGTGGGTGCTCGACGGCGTGCTGCCGCCGCTGCTGTACGCGGCGGCGCTCAGCGTCCCGTTCATCGACTTCCGCCGGAACCTCACCACCATCACCGGCCTGTCGGTCGTGCTGGTGCTGATCTCGGCGGCCGGCGTCGGCGCGCTCCTCTTCCTCCTCCTCCCCGAGCTCGGGCTGGGCCTGGCGATCGCCGTGGGCGCGATCATCAGCCCGCCCGATGCGGTCGCCGCGACCTCGGTCGGCCGGCGCCTCGGCCTCCCGCCGCGGCTGCTCACCCTGCTCGAGGGCGAGGGGCTGATCAACGACGCGACCGCGCTGGTGCTCCTCCGCTCGGCCCTCGCCGCCGCCGCCGGGACGCTCGCGACGCCGTGGGCCGCGATCGGCGACTTCCTCTACGCGGTCGTCGTGGCCGTCGTGGTCGGGCTCGTGGCCAGCGTCGTCACCGTCTTCGTCCGCTCGCGGCTCGAGGACCCGGTGCTCAACACCGTCCTCTCCTTCATCGTCCCCTTCGTCGCGTTCATCCCCGCCGAGGGCCTGGGCGCCTCGGGCGTGCTCGCCGTGGTCGTCGCCGGCCTGCACACCGGGCACGCCTCCTCACGCGCCTTCACCGCGCAGTCGCGGGTGAACGACCGGATCAACTGGCGGACCGTGCAGTTCCTGCTCGAGAACGGCGTGTTCCTGCTGATCGGGCTCGAGATCCGCTCGCTGATCCACGACGCCGACAGCGCACGCCTCTCCGTGCCCGGAGCGGTCGGGATCGGGCTGATCGCGGTGGTCGGGCTGATCGTCGTGCGCTTCCTCTGGGTCGGGCCGGTCCTCCTCGGCGAGCGCTGGCAGACCCGCCGGGCCGAGCGCCGGGCCCGCGAGCAGAAGGAGCTGCTCGAGTCGCCCGAGGCGCAGGAGCTGCCGAAGGAGGAGCGCGGCCGAGCGAAGCGGCGCTACCTGCTGCGCCGCAGCGACTACCGGCACTTCAGCCGCAACGGCATCGGCTGGCGCGGCGGTCTGGTGCTCGGCTGGTCCGGGATGCGTGGAGTGGTGACCCTCGCGGCCGCGCAGTCGCTGCCCGAGGACATCCCCTACCGCCCGCAGCTCGTGCTGATCGCCTTCACCGTGGCCGTCGCGACCCTGCTGATCCAGGGCAGCACGCTGCCGCTGCTGATCCGGGCGCTGGGCATCCGCGGGATCGACGTGCCCGAGGACCAGCGCGCGCTCGCGGGCCTGCTCGACGAGATCACCGAGAAGGGCCTCTCGGTGCTGGAGCGCCCGGGCGACGCCGTCGAGGGTGCCGACGGCGTCGCTCCGGACGTCCTGGAGCGGGTGCGGCAGACGTCGTTCCTCCGCTCCGAGGCCGCCTGGGAGCGCTCGCGCGGCACGGAGCGGTCGGTCGCGGACTCTCCGCACCGCCTCTACCGGGCGCTGCGCCTCGCCGTGGTCGCGGCCGAGCGGGAGGCGCTGCTGGACGCGCGCTCGCGCCGCGCCTACCCGCAGCGCATCCTCCGCGACGCCCAGTCGCTGCTCGACCTCGAGGAGACGCGGCTGCGGGTCCGGCGGGGCTCCGAGTCCTGAGGGCTCGGGGTCGTGACGATCGCTCCCGGGGATGCCCGCGCTGATCCGCGCCCTGTGGAGGAGCGCCGAGCTCCTCGAGTGCGCCATCCGGATCGACCCCTCGGACCACGGCCGTCCGGCCTCCCCGGCATAGCCCGCCGATGCGTCACCCCCCGTTAAGCCCGCGCTCCCCGCTTCCTCTGGCACTGCCGTCGCCCCGCCCGTAACCTGCGGATCGCCTGAGAATCGGATCCCCCGACCCGCCCGGGCGTCCGGAAGGCCCGCCATGCGCTCGAACCCGTCCCCCTCGACCCCGTCCCCCTCGACGCGGTCCCGCCTCCGGCGCCCCCTCGCCGGCGGTCTCGCGGTGGTTCTCGCCGCCGCGGCGCTCACGCTGGTCGGCGCACCCCCCGCCTCCGCTAATCGGTTCTTGGACGCGTGCACGACGGACGGCAGGTTCACTGTGCCTGCGAACGTCCACACCGCCGACGTCACCGCCCGGGGAAACCGAGGCGCCGACGGTCAGGACTTCGACAGCGTGGGGAACACCGGGGGCACCGGCGGCGCCGGCGCGGCTCTCACGCTCTACGACGTGAAGGTGACGCCCGGTCAGACGATCTACTGGGGAAGCCTCCGGAGCGGGGGCTTCGAGGGGGGTGGGGACGCCAAGTGGGTGTCCTTCAGCGAACCCGACGAGAACTGCGACCCCGTCGGCGGCGATGTCATCGCCGTCGCCGCGGGCGGAGGAAGCGGATCGAACGCGACCATCCTGTACGACGGCTCCGACGGCGGTGCCGCCGGCCGGCCGGGCGAAGCGGGCCACGGCACCGGCGGCTTCCCCGGTGGCGGCGGCGGCGGCGCGACGATCGACACCCCGGGGACCGGCGGCAGCGGTGGCGACACCGCCTACCTCGGCGGCTTCCTCGACGCCGTCCCGACGTTCGGCTCGGAGGCGAGCGGCGGGACCGGGCACATGTTCTGGGACGGCCTGGGCGCCGACCCTCACGGCTTCGGCGGAGCAGGCGCGCGGGCTTCGGGCGACGTCTACGCCAGCGGCGGACAGGGCGGCGCCGGATCGGCGGGCGGCGGCGGAGGCGGAGCGGGCGGCGGCGAGTTCATCTACACCGACCTGGGAGCAGCCGGCGGCGGAGGCGGAGGCGGAGGGAGCTGGCCGATCGCCGATCCCGGGCTCAGCCCCTACAAGGTCGGCGACGCACTGGTCGCCTGGCTCCCCGACGCCACCATGACGGTGAGCGCGTCGACGACCGCGATCGACGTCCCCACGACCCTCACCGCCACTCTCTCGAAGAACTCGTACCGGGACGTCGACACCGGCTACACGAGGAAGCCGGACCAGATCGGCGGAGGATCGATCTCGTTCACCGAGTTCACCGGCCAGACGCAGCGACCGCTCGGCACCGTCGCGCTGACCGGTGCGGAGACGTCCGAGACCGTGAGCATCGAGGTCCCGGAGGGATTCGCGCGCGGGAGCCACGAGATCCGCGCGCTCTACACCGGATTCAACGGGTACAACCGGGATCCCGTCGTCTACGCACGGACACCGATCACGCGCTCGACCTTCACCCTCACCGCGCAGACCGGGCAGACGATCGCGTTCCCGGAGCTGACCGGCCTCGACACCGACGGTCGGGACCTCGTCCTGCAGGCCACCGCGTCCTCGGGTCTGCCGGTGACCTACGTCAGCACCACTCCTGACGTGTGCACGGTGACCGCGGGACGCGCGGTCGGCCGGGTCGGCGGGCTCTGCTCCATCACCGCCTCCCAGGCCGGGGGCACGGGCTGGACCGCGGCTCCGGACGTCGTCCGCACCAGGACTCTCTCGCCCAGGTCCCAGTCGGTCGCCTTCGCGCTGGCGGGCTACGCGTACTCGACCGGCTCCTACTCGGTGACCGCGACGTCCACCTCGGGTCTCCCGGTGGACTTCACGACCACGACGCCGGAGGTCTGCCGGCTCGACGGCACTCCGTTCCTCTTCGAGGGACTGAGCCGGTCCGTGTTCGCGGGCGTCGCCGCGGGGACCTGCGTCGTCCGCGCCGGCCAGCCCGGCGACCAGCGCTACGCGGCGGCCCCGGCGGTCGAGACGAGCTTCACGGTGGTCGCGAAGCCGGTGGAGGAGGTGGTGCGGAAGGCGCAGAGCATCGACTTCCTCCTCCCCACGAGCGCTCTCACGACGGATGAGGACGCCGACCTCCGCGCCAGTGCCGGCAGCGGTCTGCCGGTCACGGTCACGAGCACGACCCCGGAGGTCTGCTCGATCATCGGCGGCACCTCCGTGCGCAACCTCCGCCCGGGCACCTGCACCATCCGCTTCGACCAGGAGGGCTCGGAGCTCTACCTCCCCGCGCCGCAGCGCACCGGATCGTTCACCGTCGACCGCCTCCCGCAGAGCATCGTCTACGACTACCCGCACGGCATCGACACCGCGCGCTCCGCCACCTACTCCCCCGTCGCGACAGCCACGTCGGGGCTTCCCACGACCTACGGCGCGACCGGCGGCTGCACCATCGCCGACGGCGTGGTGACCTTCACCGAGGTCGGCGAGGAGTGCGTCGTCACCGCCGACCAGCTCGGGAACGCGGACTACGCGCCCGCTCTGCAGCGGTCGTCCACCTTCACGGTGCGGAAGGGACCCCAGACGATCACCCTCGCCCCGACCCCTCCCACGACCGGAGCCGTCGGCGACACCGTCACCCTCACGATGACCGCGAGCTCGGGCCTGCCCGCCTTCGCCGTCGCGTACGACGCCTGCCGCACGACCCGGGTCGATCCGGGCTCCGTCGACATCCTCCTCACCGCTGTCGGCACCTGCTCGTACTACGCGTTCCAGCAGGGCGACTCCACCTATCAGCAGGCTCCGAACGTCGCCGGCACCGTTCAGGTGACCCTTCCGGCCCAGACGATCGCCTTCACCTCCACTCCCCCCTCCCCCGCCGTCCCGGGCGGCACCTACACGCCCGCCGCGACGGGCGGCGCGTCCGGGCAGCCGGTCGTGCTCGCCGCCTCGGGCGCCTGCACCCTGACGGACGGCGTCGTCACCTTCGAAGGCGCCGGCACCTGCACCGTCACCGCCGATCAGGCCGGCGACTCCGGTCATCTCGCCGCTGCGCAGGTCTCGCAGACCATCGCGGTGGGCCTGGCCGCCGGGTCCGTCTCGTTCGGCGGCGACGCTCCGGTCGACGCGGTCGTCGGCGGATCGTCCACGCCGGTGATCGTCCGGGGCCCGTCCTCCGCCGATCCGCTGCTCGCCGCCTCGGGAGCCTGCTCGGTCTCCGGGGGCTCGGTCTCCTACGACCACGCCGGCACCTGCACCCTGACCCTCGAGCAGGCCGGCGACGCTGCGCACGCCGCTGCTCACGCCGACCGCGCCTTCACGATCGGCAGGGCTGCGCAGACCGTCGCCTTCACCTCCACCGCTCCCGCGGCGGTCGTCGGAGGAACGTGGACTCCGACCGTCACCGGCGGCGCGTCGAGCGCCCCGATCGTCCTCGGGACCGCCTCCGCGGCCTGCACCGTCGCGAACGGCACCGTGACCTTCGCCGCTCCGGGAGACTGCGTGCTCACCCTGGATCAGGCCGGCGACGCCGACCGGAACGCCGCCCCGCAGGCGACCCGCACCCTCGTGGTGACCGCCGCGTCGATCGAGAAGAAGCCGCAGACCGTCGCGTTCACCGCGAACACGTCGGCGACCCCGACCACCGGAGTCGCCTACTCCCTCGCCGCGAAGGCCTCCTCCGGTCTCCCGGTGGCCTACACCGCCACCGGCCCGTGCACCGTCACCTCCGCGGGAACGGTGACCCTCACCGGGACGAGCGCCTGCACCGTCACCGCCGCCCAGGCCGGCGACGGCACCTGGGCCGCCGCGACCGCCACCCGCATCGTCAAGATCGTCTCCGGCAGCCGCGCCGACCTGAAGGTCGCCCTCACCCCCACCGCCACGAAGATCACCGGCAGGACCCTCACCGCCACCACCACCGTCACCAACGTCGGCACCCGCGACACCGGATCCACCGTCATCCAGATGATCGTCCCCACCACCGTCACCGACACCGGAGGCGCCACCCGCACCCCCGGCAAGATCGCCGGGACCACGGTCCTCACCTGGAAGATCCCCACCCTCGCAGCCGGACAGAGCACCACCAGGACCATCGTCCTCACGCCCAAGACCGGCACCTCCACCATCACCGCCAAGAGCTCCACCGCGATCGGCGACCCCACCCCCGGCGACAACACCCTCACCAGGAGCTACAAGAAGTAGGCACGGTCGGAGGCGGCAGCGGAGGCGGTCCGGCGCGGTCCGGCCTGCCGCCGTCCGTCGTCCCGCGACACCGACCGGGCGGGATCCGACAGGCCTGAGCCCCCGACGGCCCGGATGCGCCCCGCCGCGCCGGTCCGGAGGCGTCCGCACGGCCCGGCGCCGGTGACACGCGGCGCGGTTCTGCCAGGATCGACACCAGCACGCTCATCGTCTCGATCCGGTCCGCCGGGTCCCTCCTCGACTAGGACGGCACTGTGGGAATTCGCGAGTACGGACGTCTTCTCCGCCGGGGCTGGCTCGTCATCTCGATCTTCGTCGCCCTCGGCCTCGCGGCCGCCTCCGTGGCGACCATGGCGTCGGAGTCGGAGTACCGGGCGCAGACGACCGTGTTCGTCTCCGTCGCGACCGCCGACAACCAGTCCAGCGCCGAGGTCGGCGCCTCCTTCACGAGTGCCGAGGCCCGGGTGGCCTCCTACGTCGCGCTGGTCGACTCGAGCTCGGTGCTGCAGCCCGTCATCGACGACCTCGGACTCGACATGACCGTCGGCGACCTGGCGGGCGAGGTCACTCCGGCCGCGCTCCCCGGCACGGTCATCATGAGCATCGACGTGGTCGACGCCGACGCCCAGCAGGCCGCGCGGATCGCCGACGCGGTCTCCGAGAGCCTGCGCAGCTACGTCGCGCAGATCGAGCGCCCCGTCACGGGCGGCGCGAGCCGGGTCGACGTGAAGGTGCTCGAGGCCGCCTCCGTGCCGGGCTCGCCGCTCAGCCCCGACCTGCTCGTCTACCTGGTGCTCGGCGGAGCGACCGGCCTCATCCTCGGCGTCGGTGTCGTCGTGCTGCGCTCGCTCGGCGACTCCCGCATCCGCTCGGCGAAGGACGTCGCCGCCGGCACCACCCTGCCGGTGCTCGAGTCGATCCCCTTCGACACGGCCGTCCGTCGCTCCCCCCTCGTCGTGGACGGCCGCAGCGCCGTCGCCGAGTCGTTCCGGATGCTGCGCACGACGCTCCTCTTCGGCTCCGGCACCCACGAGCGCACCCTGCTCGTCACCTCCGCCCGCGAGGGCGACGGCAAGAGCACGGTGGCCGCGAACCTCGCCGTCTCGATCGCCCAGATCGGCCGCACCGTGGTGCTGATCGACGCCGACCTGCGCGACCCGGCGCAGTCGACGGTCTTCCGCGTCCCCACGGGCGGACCGACCCTCGCCGACCTGCTCCGCACCGGCACCCTGCCCGCCGACGGGTCGCTGCCCGTCAGCGCGCAGGGCGTCACGGTGCTCACGGCCGGCGGCAGCCAGGCGAACCCGAGCGACCTGATCGGCACCCCCGCGATGGAGCGCGTGATCGCGCACCTCTCGCGCCGCTACGACCACGTGATCGTCGACTCCCCCGCGATCCTCTCGGCCACCGACGCGGTGCTGCTGGGCAAGATGGTCGCCACGACCGTCCTCGTCGCGGGCGCCGGCGTCTCGTCCTCGGCCGACCTCGTCGCCGCGGCCGACCGGCTACGGGACGTCGGGGGCGACGTCCTCGGGACCGTTGTCGCGCAGGCTCCCCGCAGCACGGTCGTCGCCGCCGCGGCGACGGCGTCCGCCTGAGACCCGCGAGCGCTGCAGCCGGTGCCGGCGCCCCTCCCCGCGGGGAGTGACGACGTGCGCCCCGGTGCCGGCGCGCGGCCCGTCGAGGTGGGCGGCGTTGCGCGAGGGTGAGGGCTCGCGGACCCGGGCGGTGCCCGCGCGCACCGCCTGCTCGGCCCGCCCCGCCACGACGCCCATGCCGCAGACGATCCAGAGCGTGTACGCCACCGGACCCTCCTGGAGCGTCGGCAGCACCGTGTAGCTGACCAGCGTGCCCGCGACCACGGCCGTGGGCAGGAAGCCGTCGAGGGTCGGCGCGCGTAGCCCGCGGAGGAACAGGTACACCAGCAGCGCCGCGAACAGCAGCATCGCGATGATCCCCGACTCGATCGCGAGTACGAGGAAGAAGCTCTCGACGAGGACGCTGTCGGTCGAGTACAGCTGCGCGCGCGGGCCGACCTTGCCGAGGCCGAAGCCGAACGGGTGCGCGACGAGCAGCGGGATGTTCTCGAGCAGGCTGTCGCTGTGGCCGATCAGCGACGGGTCGGCGACGTGCGAGATCACCTTGTCGATGTAGAGGTAGAGCGTGACTCCGCCGACGGCCGCGGCGGTGGTCACGGTGAGCATCGCCCACACCAGCATCGGCTTCGCGCGGAACAGCGCCCAGGCCACCAGGGTCACCGCGAGCATCGCCAGGCCGATGTAGCCGCTCCGGGACTGCGTCAGGTAGACGGCCACCAGCGGCAGGAGCGTCAGAGCGCCCTTCAGCCACAGCGGCCATCGGGGGCGGGTCCACAGCACGGCGAGCGCGATCGTGACGGCGACGGCGCTCTCGTTCGGGGCGCTGTAGGGGCTGAAGCCGCGGGGCACGATGCTGCCGGCGACGAAGAGGGAGGAGGGGAACGGCGTCCCGGGAGCCAGCGGGAACACCCCGAGGGTGAACAGCCAGTCGAGGCCCTGGTTCCAGGTGAGGATCGTCGTGATCGAGGAGAGCTGCAGCGCGACGACGAACGCGGTCGCGAGGATCCCGAGGTGGCGCTTCTCGAGCACCGCGGGCACCACGATGAGCGCGAGGAACGGCAGGAAGTCGTTGCGCCAGCCGTACGCGGCCTGGATCGGGTTCGCGGTCCACACGGCTGAGACGGCGCCGAGGCCGACGATCATCAGCACCAGCACGACGATCGGCACCGGCACCCGCTTGATCCGCCCGCTGACCAGCACGAGCAGGAAGAGCCCGAGGATCGTGGCGTCCTTGATCGCGCCGAACGCGGTCGCCGAGGCGCCCGGGAGGAACGCGGAGGCGACTCCGTTCGCGGGGAGGGCGAAGACCAGCAGCAGGACTCCCAGCCACGGCAGGCCGAGCCCGTCACGGCCGAGGAGGGCGCGGAGTGTGCGGCGGGTGCGCACCGGTCCGCGGGCGACAGTACGGGAGCCGGCCCGGGGCAGCGGCGCCGCGGTGCGGGTCATGCCGCGCCGCCCCGCATCGTGAGGCGCCGGACGACCAGCGGCACGTCGGAGGGCCGCGGGACGATGGTCCGCGCCGGGGGCCGGATCGAGAGCACCATCACCACCAGCGCCATCAGGATCCCGCTCGCGTTGGCGATGGCGGCGGCGATCGCGCCGTTCGCCGGGCCGAAGGCGAACAGGAGCACGAGGCAGGTGATCAGCCCGGCGCCCTGCGCGACGGTGAGGCTGATGCCGCGGTTGCGCGCCGAGAGCACCTCGCCCGCGCTGACGGTGACGACCACGAAGACGGAGCCGAGGATCGCGAAGAAGACCGCGGGCATCGCCTCCGCGAACTCGTCGCCGAAGAGGAACGGCACGCCCCAGGGAGTGACGACGGCGAGGAACACGGCGGAGGCGAGGCCGACCGCGAAGGCCGAGCGCAGGGCGTCGCCGGTCGCGGTGACGCGGGCGCCCCCCTCCGTCCGGCTGATGTCCGAGAAGACCGGAGCGGCGACCGCGTGCGCGAGGAACACGGGCAGCGTGCCGATCGTCACGGCCACCGAGTAGAGGCCGGCCTGGTGCGAGCCGATCAGCGGCAGCATGATGACCTGGTCGAGGCGCTGGTACGCGGCGTCCGAGGCCTGCGCGCCGTAGAAGGTGACGGAGCCGCGGACGAGCGGCCGCCAGGGCGCCGGAGCGGCTCCGCGGGGGCGGTCGAGGAGCGAGCCGATCAGCGCGGTCATCACGGAGCCGGCGAAGTTCGACCAGATCACGCCCGAGACGGTGATCGAGTCGAGGAGGAACAGCACCACGATCCCGCCGACGTAGACCAGCGGCTGCGTGGCCTGGAGCAGCGCGACCGCTCCGAAGCGGCGCTGCGCCCCGACGACGCCGATGTCGATCATCCAGCAGACCATGAGCGGGGTCCCGGTGATCGCGACGAACACCGCGATCGTGGCCGCCTCGTCGAGCGCCGAGAGGAGAGTGGAGGTGAGCAGCCAGGCGATCAGCGCCGCCGGGATCGCGGTCAGCAGAGCGAGCCGCCTGGCCGTGCGCACCGCGCCCAGGTCGCCCGCCGCGGCGAGAACGCGCCGACGGATCTCGAGGGGCATGCCGAGCGCGAGCACGATCGGGATCAGGTACATCGAGGCGAGGGCCGCGGCCGTCTCGCCGCGTCCGCTCGGGCCGAGGGCCTGCGCGATCAGCGGGGCGCTGACCAGCCCGAGCGCCGCCACCGAGAGGCGGCTCGCGAGCATGGTGATCGGGGAGTTCAGGAGGCGCAGCAGCCCGCTCACGAGGCCTCCGCGGCCCGGGCGCCGACGGCGGCGAGCAGCCGCTCCTCGAAGCCGTCGAGAGCGAAGGTGCCGGTCTCGTCGTGGACGGTCAGGTGCATGCTGTCGCGCAGCGGCGCGATCTCGACCCAGACGCCGAGCGGGAAGCGCAGGTGGGCGGGCATCCCGCCGACCATGGTGTCCGGCTCGATCCGAGGCAGCAGCTCCTTCGGGACGGGCACCTCGGTGGAGGGGAGGGAGACGTGGATCTCCCACGGCACGCGGGGCGTCCCGCGCGGCGTGCGCAGGGGTGCCAGCAGGTGCTGCCCGAGGGTCTTGATGCTCAGCAGCGCGCTCGCGAGCAGCCAGGTCGCGGGGAGGCCCGACCTGGTGGCCGCGGACAGCCGCTCGAGGAGCGAGGTCGCGGACCAGTCGTCGGCGCGGAGGCGGCCGAGCGGGAGGGACGGCGAGAGGTTGCCGCCGACCTCGGTGCCCTTCGCGACCCAGCGGCGCGCGTCGACCGGGACGACGACGCGGAAGTCGAGGCCGTCGGCGGCGCAGTCCTGCAGGCAGCGGAGCACGAGGCTCGCGGTCTTGAGCGACACGGGCGGACGGGCGGGGCGCCGGCCCTCACGCGCCTGCTCCGGAGTCGCGGCGATCGCGCGCAGCGTCTCCGGGCCCAGGACGGCGGTCACCAGGCGGGCGCGACGGTCCGACTCCTCCTTCGAGAGGGTCGTGTCGAGCTGGTAGCCGGTGCCGGTCGCGGCGGTCAGGGTGCGGAAGGTGTCGCGGGCCCTCCTCGCTCCGGCGAGGCCCGTCAGCTCGAAGCGCTCCACGATCTCGCGCAGCGGAGCGGCGGCGAGCGGCTTCCCAGCGGTGTCATCGGCCCCCGGGGCGCCCAGCTTCTCGATCACGAGCGCGACGACCGCGGTCGCTCCGGTGCCGTCGAAGAGGCTGTGCGGGAGGGTGAAGCCGACCGTCGCGCCGTCGAACAGGATCCGGACCGGCAGCTCGCCCGGCGCGAACTGCGGCGCCAGCAGGCGGTGCGCCAGGTCCGCGCGCTCGAGGGGGCCGTCGACGACCCGCACGGCGCGCTCGGCCGCGTCCAGGGCGGCAGCCACGTCGATCCGGCGCCACCCGCGGAGCCGGGTGCGGCGCCGCAGGAGCACGGCGCCGCGGGGCGAGAGGAGGAGGTCGCGCAGCGCGGTGCGCACACGCTCCGCAGTCACGCCCGTCAGCGGGCCGACGTGGTAGCTGATGAGGAGGTCGTCGTAGCCGAGGTCGCGCGGGGCCCTCACGCCCGGCTCCTGCTCGCTCCCGCGGAGGCCCGCTCGGCGATGACGCTGAGCAGCGAGCGCTCGTAGCCGGCGTTCACCTCGGCCCAGGAGTAGGCGTGCAGGGCCCGCAGGTGCCCGCGGTACGAGAGCCGCTCCTGCTCGATCGGGTCGTTCAGCACGGCGAGCACGCCCTCGGCGATCGCGTCCGGGGTCGGAGCGACGAAGCGCCCCGCCTCCTGGAGCACCTCGCGGTTGAAGACGGTGTCGCGGGCGACGACCGGAGCCCCGCAGGCCATCGCCTGCACGAGAGCCGGGTTGGTGCCGCCGACGCTGTGCCCGTGGAAGTAGGCCCCGGCGTGCTGCCAGAGAGAGTGGAGACGGGTGTCGTCGCTGACGTGCCCGAACCAGTGCACCCGCGCGTTCTGCTGCGCGAGGGCGCTGACCGCCTGGTCGATCGGCCCGCCGTAGCCGGAGGAGCCGACGACGACCACGTCGTGGGTCCGCGCGATCCGCTCGGCCGCCTCGATGAACTCGGGCACCGTGTTCTCGGGGACGAAGCGCGCCACGATCAGCGCGTAGCCGCGGTGGGTGAGCCCCGGCTCGACCGGGTGCTCCGGCGGGACGTCGCCGCCGTAGGGGATGACGTCGCCGTCGCGGCCGAACTCCCGCTTCCAGCGCGTCTCGATCGCCGCGGCGTCGTAGACCATGCGGTCGCCGTGGCGGGCGGTCCAGACCGCGCCCTGGTGGAAGACGAACTTCGCGAAGCGGCCCCACTTGGCGCGGTCCCACTCGATGCCGTCGACGTTGACGACGGTGGGGATGCCGCGCTGCTTGAGGATCGGCAGCCAGAAGCCGTTGGCGCAGTTGAGCACCAGGGCGACGTCGGGCTTGCGCTTCGCCGCGTCGAGAGCGGCCGTGAGCCCGTAGGAGAGGGTGCTGAGCGACTTGCTCTCGACTCCCCGCGTCTGCCGGGTGATCACACGCTCGTCGCGGTCCGGGTCCTGCAGGGCCGTGGTGCCCGGCCTTCCGTAGACCGTGACCTCCCATCCCTGCTCCGCCAGGAACGGCGCGAGACGTCGGACGGCTGTCTCGAATCCCCCGTAGTAACTGGGATAGCCCCGCGTGCCGATAATGGCGACCGACCTGCCCATGTCCCGGTTCTCCCTTTGTTGTGCGTCGCCTCGTCGCAGGCGATCGCCGGACGAAATCTGCTGTCGCAATACCAGGCGTATGCGACGGTGCACAGCATTCGTTCGACGGCCTAACTCGCACCCCCGAAGGCGGGTATTGGCGCTCATACTAGCGGCGAACGGACCGCCGTTCGCCACCGCTGGAGGGACAGGATCGCGACACCCATCAGGAAGAAGATCGAGAGGATCAGGACGGTCATCCCGACGATGATCCGCTCCCCGCCGGAGAGCTCCGGGTCGAGGAACTCGTACACGTAGCGCGACGTGAGAGCGCCCCGGGCGAAGGTGTAGGCGAACCACAGGACGGGGAACACCATCACCGCCCAGACCAGCCGGAGGTCGACCGGGCGGGCGCCCGGGACGGCGAGCAGCTCGACCAGCGCGAGCGCCGGCACGAGCACGTGCAGGACCACCGTGCTCGGGTTCAGCTGAGCCGGATCGCCGAGCACGGCGGGCCCGTAGATCACCAGGAACAGGCCCGACATGCTCAGCAGCGTGGCGGTGTTGAGGGTGCGCATCGCCGTGATCGCCCGCGACTCCCCGTGCGCCGCAGCACTCCTCCTGCCCCCGGATCGCGCGGATCGCCAGGCGCTCCGGCCCGCGATCGCGAAGGCGATCACCGAGAGGATGTTGGTCAGCGCCGTGACCGAGCTCAGGAAGTCGGCGGTCGCGTCCGAGCCCACCTGCGTCTGGGCGACGACGACCGCGTTGAGCACCACGACAGCCCCCAGCGCGGCGACGGCCCAGCGGACGAGTGCAGTGCGGCGTCGAGCTCTCATGGGGCCCTCTCCTCGGTGCGGCGACCCTCGGGCCGGTACTCGTGGGCGTCCGGTGCAGGAGTCCGTTCGCTACAGTCGGGACATCCATGAGAACCCATTCCCAGACAGGGGTCGAATGCCCGGCACAGGTTCGCACCGAGGATCCCTACGGGTCCTGCTCGATGGTAATTGGTGGATTCGCGGCCCGATCTCCAACCGTGAGGTCATGCGAGAGATCACCTTCTCCTGGGCGCGACTGTTTCCTGAGGATTCCCTTGTCATTGCCGTCCCCCTGACGGGGGTGGAGACGGCGAGACGTGAGTTAGCGGGACTCGCCCGAGTAGTGCCGACAAGACTCCGGCCGCAGGGGATCAGTGCTGTTCTCGAACTCGCTCTGCTCTCTCTCCGGCTCCGCCCGGACATCACCCTGGCGCACAACTTCACCCCCCTGACGGGGCGGTCCGCGGTGTTCATCCAGGACTTCCTCTTCCTCACGAATCCGGAGTGGTTCACGCGGAAGGAGCGCGCCTACTTCTCGCTCATGCCGCTCAGCGTCCGCCGCGCCGACGTGGTGATCGCGAGCAGCGTCGCGGAGTCGCGCCGCATCGTCCGCACCTCGGCCGCGACGAGCGCCGTGCCCGTCGGCCTCGGCCTCAACCGGGCGTTCGCCGCCGCGGACCCCGTGGCGCCCGACGGCGTCGACGGCGTCGACGGCTTCCTCCTCGCCGTCGGCCGCCTCAACGCGCGCAAGAACCTCGCGACCACGATCGAGGCCGCTCTCGCCTCGGGAGTGCTCTCCCCCTCCTTCCCGCTCCTCGTCGTCGGCGAGGCCTCGGGCGTCCGCACCGAGTTCCCTCCGGCTGTGCGCGCCGCGCTCGACGACGGCTCGGTGCGCCTGCTCGGGCGGATCGAGACCGAGGAGCTGCGCTGGCTCTACGTGAACGCCGCACTGTTCCTCTTCCTCACCCTCGATGAGGGCTTCGGCCTGCCGACCCTCGAGGCCCTGGCCTGCCGCACGCCGATCCTCGCCAGCGACATCCCCGTGTTCCGCGAGATCCTCGGCGAGCACGCCCGCCTGGTCGATCCGCGCGACGTGCCGGCGATCGCGGCGTCGATCCGCGAGCTCGTCGCCGACCCGCCCGAATCGCTCGATCCGGCTCCGGTGCTCGAGTACTACAGCTGGGACGCCGTGGTCGCCCGGCTGCGCGCCGCGATGGTGGCGGTGCTGCCGTGAGCGGGCCGTCCGTGTCGATCGTGATCGTCACCTACAACAGCATCGGCGTCATCCGCTCCTGCCTCGATGCGCTCGCCGGCCGTGACGAGAGCGTCGAGATCCTGGTGGTCGACAACCTCTCGCGCGACGAGACGGTCGCCGTGCTGCGCGCCGAGTACCCGGACGTCCATGTCGTCGAGAACACCGAGAACGCCGGATTCTCGCGGGCCGTCAACCTCGGCGCCGCCCACGCCACCGGCCGCCACCTGCTGCTGCTGAACCCCGACGCGCAGATCTCGGCGGAGGTCGTCGGCTCGCTCGCGTCACTCCTCGACAGCGATCCGACGATCGGCGCCGTCTCCCCCCTCCTCGAGAACGAGGGCGAGGACGTCGTGATCGTCGCCGCCGGCCACGCCCCCACGGTCCGCCGGATGCTCCTGCACCAGACCGGCCTCTCGCGCCTCGGCCGGCGCTTCCCCTCCTTCGAGGGCCACTACCTGTTCGCCGCCGACCTGCACGGCCGCCCGCGCGACGTCGACTGGGTGAGCGGCGGCTGCCTGATGATCCCGCTGGCCGTCTGGGACCGCGTCGGCGGACTCACCGACCGCTGGTTCATGTACGCCGAGGACGTCGAGATCTGCCTCCGCCTGCGCGCCGAGGGCCTGCGCGTGGTCCTCGATCCGCGCCTGCACGCCTTGCACGCGATGGGCGGCTCCTCGAGCGACGTCGACGGCCGCGTCGGCACCGCCTGGATCGTCAACCTCTTCGACCTGTACGGCTGGCGGATGGCGCGCTCGGACCTGCAGCAGCAGGTCTGGCGGGCGGTCGTGCTCGCGGGGATGGCGTCGCGGATGCTGGTGTACCGGCTGTCCGGGCTGCGATCCGGGCGCGCCGCGGCGTCGGCCGGCCAGCTGCGGCGGTACGGGATCTACATGCGGGCGCTGCGGGCGGCCCCGCTGACGCGCGACCGCGAGCCGCTCGCCTGACGGCCCCGCTTCGTGCGGCGCTCCCCGCGCACGGTCCGCGGCCCGCGATCGAGGCGTCACGAACGGTCGCTTCCGGCCGTGCGTGACGACCGTTCGTGACGCATCGGAGTCCCGTTCGCGCGACAGGCTCGTCCGTCGGCCGGCAGCGGGCGCGGGAAAGGGGCGGCAGCCCCGGGTCCAGCCCGGAGCCGCCGCCCCTCCTCGCCGCTACTTGCCGGTACCGCGGTACGCCACCCGGAAGGTCTCCCGGGTCCCGTCCGGTGCGGTCGCCGTAACGCGGAACGAGCCCGACGGCACCCGCGAGAGGTGCGTGTCGACCGAGACCGTCTTCGTGCGGCCCGCCGCCAGCGAGGCGACCTTCAGCTCACCGAAGGCCGTCGGGATGCTGAGACGGACCGGCGTGCTCCCCTCGTTCGTCGCGGTGGCGGTCAGCACGACCGAGCCGCCGCGCTTCACGCCGGTGATCGTCACGTCGACGTCGACCCGGGTCGCCGGGGCGACGACGGTGACGGCGGGGAGGAGTCGGCTGACGCCTCCCGAGACCGCGGTGATCGAGACGGCACCCGTGCCGGGGCCCGCCGTGGCCGCGGGGAGCGGAGCGGAGCCGTCGGCGCCGGTCGTCGCGGCGGCGGTCGTGCCTCCGTCGGCGAAGCGGGCCGGACCCTCGATCGTGTACGCGACGTCCGCGCCCGCCACCGGCTCGCCGGCCGCGTTCGCTGCGGTGACTCCGAGGCCGGCGATCGCCGCTCCGGTCTCGACGGTCTGCGCCGCGCCCGCAGGGGTCAGGGAGGCGACCGCCGCCGGATCGGTGAACATCGACGGAGTGAGCGGTGTGACCGTCAGGCTCTCGAGGCGCGCCGTCCCTCCGGAGGAGAGGAGCGAGACTCCCGTGCTGCTCGGGTCGGGGAAGACCTGGTCGGTGATCGTGGCGCGTCCGCCCTGCGCGAACGTCTCGACGGAGGCGTGATCGACGTAGAGCTCGAGGTGCAGCTCGCCGTCGTCGAGCGCCACGGGGGCGGTCTCGACCGACGGGAAGTCGGCGTCGAAGCCGACGTCGCCCGAGCGGGTGCGGTCGACGCTCAGCTGACCGGACGCGACGTCGTAGGTGATCGGCGTGCGCTGGGAGCCGTCAGCGGAGTTGCGGACCGAGAGGCCGAAGGAGTCGGCGTCCCCGGCGCTGAAGGTGGCGTCGAGCCTGTAGACGCTGCCCTCGGCCGCGGCCGGGAGTGCGGTCTCCCCGTCGGCGATGTCCGTGGCGCCCAGCGTGAACGCCTCGTCGCCGCGCTCGAGGGCCGCGGTCTGATCGACGACCTTCTGCACGAGCTTCGGGGCGCCGTCGACGGTCTCGAGGGAGAGCTCGCGCGGGAGCGCCATCGCTCCCCGCCAGGTTCCGGTGGGGACGGCCTCGCCGTACTGCCAGTTGTTCATCCACGCGATCATGATCCGCTTGTCGTCGGGCGCGTTGTCGAAGGTGACTCCGGCGTAGTAGTCGCGGCCCCAGTCGAGCCAGTCGTAGTCGACGAGGCGGCTCTGCGCGGGCTCGTCGGACAGCATGAACTGGTCGGCGAGGATGTGGCCCCAGCCGGCGCGGTTGTTGTCGACGACCTGCAGGTGCGCCGTGCGGCCGGCGAGGTCGGCGACGTCCCAGCTCGTCCAGTCCAGCGTCTCGCTGTCGCTGCCGGTCGCGGTGCGGACGATCTCGCCGCCGACGACGAGGTTCACGCTCGTCTCGTTCGAGCGCACCTGCGCCGGAGCGTCGGCGAGCACGATGTGGTCGACCGTCAGGTGACCCCAGCCGCCGGTCGCGTCGTCCACGACGACGATCCGCGCCGCCTTCCCCTGGTAGGCCGAGACGTCCCAGCTCTTCCAGTTCAGGGCGCCGTCGTTCGTGCCGGCGGTGGTCTGCACGACCTCGCCGTCGACGACGAGCTGCACCTCGAGGGTCTGGGCGTCTCCCTCGGGGCGGAAGCCTCCGCCGACGAGCATGCTCAGGTGGCTCCTGTCGATCGTGAACTCCGGCGAGGTCAGGGTGCCGCGGTTGTCGTCGCCCTTCGGTCCGCCGTCGAAGGTGTTGATCCGCTTCTGGCCGAGGAAGAACTCGCCGCCGCTGGTCGAGGGATTGGTGCCGTCGGCGAGGTCGCCGGTCACTGCCCAGCCGTTGTCCGCGAGGCCCTGCTGGTCCGGGAACTCGAAGCCCTCGAAGAGCAGCTCGCTCCCGGCGGGCGGGTCGTTGGCGAGCTGCGTGCCGTCGATGTGCGGGTGGTTCCCGCCGCCGACGAGGAAGTTCAGGTGGTCCTGGTCCATCGTGAAGTCGGGCGACTCCATCGAGCCGATCGGCCAGTCGCCGTCGTTGAACCCGTTGATCAGTCCCGTCCCGGCGAAGCCGCTGACGGTCTGCTGGCCGTCGATCGGCCCGGTGGCGGGAGTGGAGGCGAAGGGCCCGTTCTTCCAGTTCCCGGGCTCGTTGTCCACGGTCCAGCCGTTGTAGGTGCCGTCGTCGAAGCCGGCGAGCGTCGTGCCCTCGGGGAGGGTGTCGGAGCCGACGGTCGACTCCGAGGTGAACGTGGTGCCGTCGAAGTCGCCGACGAAGTACTGGCCGCCGGAGCCGCCGCCCACTGCACCCGGGTTGAGGTTGACGACCATGACCCACTTGACGTTCGAGGGGTCGCCGTCGACCGCCAGCGGGAAGAGGTCCGGGCATTCCCAGACACCTCCGGTCGCGTTCGCCGGGCCGAACTCGCTGAGCTCGGTCCAGTTCCGCAGGTCGGTCGACTTGTGGAGGAGGACCTTGTGGTCGTCCGCCTCGACCGTGACGACGACCCAGTAGGACGACTCCGGGGTGCCGCCGTCGTACCAGAACACGTGCGGGTCGCGGAAGTCGTTCTGGTCACGGTCGATGACCGGGTTGCCCTCGTACTTCGTCCACGTCTGCCCGGCGTCGGTGCTGTACGCGAGCGCCTGCGCCTGCTCCCCCGTCTTGTACGCGGCCGTGTACATCGCCACCAGGGGCGGGTTCTCGGCGGTGCCGAATCCGGAGGTGTTGTCCTTGTCCACGACGATCGAGCCGGAGAAGATGTCCGACTCCGCGTCGCCCGGGATCGCGAGCGGCTGCTCGGTCCAGTGCGTGAGGTCGGTGCTGGTGGCGTGGCCCCAGCTCATGTTCCCCCAGCGCGTCCCCTGCGGGTTGTACTGGTAGTAGAGGTGGTACACGCCCTCGTAGTAGACGAGCCCGTTCGGGTCGTTCATCCAGTTCTTCGTCGGCGAGTAGTGGATCGCCGGACGGTAGGTCTCCGCTGCCGCGTCGAGCGGAGCGGCGGAGACGGCGGGGACGGAGAGCCCGCCGCCGACGAGGCAGAGCGCGGCGGCGACGGCCACCAGGCCGCTGCGCCGTGGGAGCGAGCGATGAGGAGAAAGCACGGAAGAACGCCCTTCTTTGCGCGTGTCACGAGTGACAACGTTGTCAATTGCTGGGCAATCTACGGACTGTCCTCCGGACAATTCAAGAGCGGTCTGCGAGAAGGATCAGATCCCGCTCCACCTCCTCTCAGTCGGGGCAGGGCACCTCGCCGGAGCCGCGGGCGATCAGCTCGGTGGGGATCACGAACGTCTGCGCCGGCTCGTCCTCGCCGTCGAGGCGGAGGAACACCCGCTCGGCGGCCGTCCGCCCGATGACCGCGGGGTTCTGCGCGATCACCGAGACGGCGGGCTCGAGGAGCTCCGCCAGGGGGATGTCGTCGAAGCCGATCAGGGCGACCCTTCCGTGCGCGCCACGACGGCGGAGCGCGGCGAGCACGCCGATCGTGATCAGGTTCTGCCCGCCGACGATCGCGGTCGGCGGCACCTCGAGGTCGAGCAGAGCGGTCGCCATCTCCTCCGCCGCGTGCTCGTCGTGGGCGCCGTGGCGCACGTACGCGGGCGGCACCGGCAGACCGAGCCGGCTCATCTCCTCGAGGAAGCCGCGCTCCCGCTCCTGAGCGGTGAAGATCTCGGGCCGGTCGCCCAGGAACGCGATGCGGCGATGCCCGAAGGAGGCGAGGTGCCCCACTGCGCGGGCGATGCCGGCGGCGTTGTCGGTGATCACCGCGTCCGCCGTGATCCCCGTGGGGACGCGGTCGACGAACACCGCAGGCGTGCCGCGGTCGACCTCGACGCCCAGGTAGGCCTGGCTGGGCGCGACCGTGGTCAGGATGAGCCCGTCGACGCGCCGCGAGACGAAGGCGTTCACCGAGGAGCGCTCACGGGCGGGGTCGTCATCGAGGCTCGAGGCGAAGACCGCGACCCCGCGCTCGTTCGCGAGATCCTCGACGGCACGGTGGAGAGCACCCGAGAAGGGGTTCGCCACGCTGCCCACCAGCAGTCCGAGCGTGTTCGTGCGCCCGTTGGAGCGGCGGAGGTTCCCGGCGTGCAGATCCGGCTGGTACTGCAGCTGCGAGGCGGCGGCCTGCACCCGCTCGATCGTGGCGGCCGACACGTTCGGCTCGCCGTTGATGACCCGGGAGACCGTCTTGATGCCCACTCCGGCCAGAGCGGCGACGTGCTTCATGGTCGGACGGCGGCCTGCACCGGCGCCGCTTCGATCTGACAACGATGTCACGGTCGGGTCTCGCTTTCTGGAGGATCGCTTGACCTTAGCGTCACCGACCCGATAGACCTACCTCTGACATCGTTGTCGGGAGGCTGCTCCCGCCTTATGAACAGGACTTTCAATGACGAACCGTTCCCCTCGCCTCACCCGGTACATCGGCCTCGGCTCCGTCGCGATCCTCGCGGCCCTGGGCATGACCGCCTGCTCCAGCTCCGGCCCCGGCTCGTCCGACGCCGGCTCCACCGCCGGCAGCGGAGACGGCGTCGGCGTCACCCTCATCGTCAAGACGACGACGAACCCCTTCTTCGTCGCGATGGAGGACGGCGCCAAGGAGGCGGCCACCTCCGCCGGCGTGAACCTCACGCTCGCCGCGGGCAAGGAGGACGGCGACGAGGACACCCAGATCCAGGCCATCGAGAACGCGATCTCGAAGGGCGACAAGGGCATCCTGATCACCCCGAACGGCCCCTCCGTCGTCGACGCCATTCAGAAGGCGCGCGACGCCGGTCTCTTCGTCATCGCCCTCGACACGGCGCCCGACCCCGCCGACGCCGTCGACATCACCTTCGCCACCGACAACTTCAAGGCCGGCGAGGCCATCGGCGAGTGGACCGCCGCGCAGCTCGACGGGAAGAAGGCGACCATCGCGATGCTCGACCTCTTCGACGACAAGGTCGTCTCGGTCGACTACAACCGCGACCAGGGCTTCCTCACCGGCATGGGGATCGACGTCGCCGACGACCAGACCAACGGCGACGAGGCGAAGACCGGCAGCTACAGCGGCGGCGACTACGAGATCGTCGGCAACGAGGCCACCCAGGGCGCCGAGGACGGCGGCCGCACCGCCATGGAGACGCTCCTGTCCAAGAACCCCGACGTGAACGTCGTCTACACGATCAACGAGCCCGCCGCCTACGGCGCGTACCAGGCCCTCCAGGCCGCGGGCAAGGAGAAGGACGTCCTGCTCGTCTCGATCGACGGCGGCTGCGCCGGCGTGAAGAACGTCAAGGAGGGTCTCATCGGCGCCACCGCGCAGCAGTACCCGGTGAAGATGGCCCAGCTCGGCGTCGAGGCGATCGCCCAGCTCGCCGAGGACGGCACCAAGCCCAGCACCAGCGAGGGCCTCGACTTCTTCGACACCGGCTCGCAGCTGGTGACCGACACCCCGGTCGACGGCCTCGACAGCATCACCTCCGACGACGCCGCCGGGATCTGCTGGGGCGAGTAGCCCACCGCGGGCGGGGCGCTCCGGCGCCCCGCCCTCCTCCTCCCGCTCCCAGCGACTCCAGAAAGGCCATCGTGGCTCAGAAGACCACCGACCCGAATCCGCCGACCTCCGCACTCGACCTCGCGAGCGAGTTCCTCGACCGCCGCACGCCGCTGGACCGTGTCCGCGGAGTCCTGCACCGCTATCCGGCCGTCAGCCCGGCGGTCGTCCTCGTCCTGGCCGTCATCGTCTTCGGGCTCCTGAACGACCGCTTCCTCGACCCGTCGAACCTCTCGCTCATCACGCAGCAGGTCGCGGTGGTCGGCACCCTCGCCGTCGCGCAGACGCTGATCATCCTCACCGCCGGCATCGACCTCTCGGTCGGCGCGGTCATGGTCCTCACCTCGATGGTCATCGCGCAGACCGCGACCGAGAACGGCCTCCCGGCGGTCGTCGCCCTGCTCCTGGGCCTGGTCGTCGGCCTCGCGGCCGGCGCCTTCAACGGCCTGCTCGTGACGAAGCTCCGGCTCCCCCCGTTCATCGTCACCCTCGGCACGCTCAACATCTTCGTCGCGCTGACGCTCCTCTACTCGAGCGGCTCCACGGTCCGCGGCACCGACATGCCGGCCCTGCTGCCCTCCACCGGCGGCACCTTCGACATCCTCGGCGTCCGCATCAGCTACGGCGTCCTGCTGATGCTCCTCGTCTACATCGTGATCGCGTTCATCCTCGGCAAGACCGCCTGGGGCCGCCACGTCTACGCGGTGGGCGACGACAAGGAGGCCGCCCGCCTGGCCGGCATCAGCGTGAACCGCGTCCTGATGAGCGTCTACCTCGCCGCCGGCGCGATCCTCGCCATCGGCGCGTGGATCCAGATCGGCCGCACCAACGCGGCGAGCCCGAACGCCGGAGCCGACCTCAACCTCGACTCCATCACCGCGGTCGTCATCGGCGGCACCAGCCTCTTCGGCGGGCGCGGCACGGTCTGGGGCACGCTCCTCGGCGCCCTCATCGTCGGCGTCTTCCGCAACGGGCTCTCGCTCGCCGGGCTCGACGTCCTCTACCAGACGCTCGCTGTCGGCGTCCTCATCATCGTCGCCGTCTCGGTCGACCAGTGGATCCGGAAGGTTCGCAAGTGACCCTCATCGATGCCGCGGGCACCGCTCCCGCCGCCGCCCGCACCCCCGTCCTGCAGGCCAAGCGCCTCGTCAAGACCTTCGGCCGCGTGGTCGGGCTCGACGGCGTGAGCCTCGAGCTCTACCCCGGCGAGGTCCTCGCCATCATCGGCGACAACGGCGCCGGGAAGTCGACGCTGATCAAGTGCCTCACCGGCGCCGAGATCCCCGACGAGGGCGAGATCCTCCTCGACGGGCAGCCGGTGACCTTCAAGCGCCCGCAGGACGCCCGCGGCGCCGGCATCGAGACGGTCTACCAGAACCTCGCCGTCTCCCCGGCGCTCGACGTCGCCTCGAACCTCTACCTCGGCCGCGAGAAGCGCAAGAAGGGGATCCTCGGCTCCGTCTTCCGGATGCTCGACACCGCCGGAATGCGCAAGGAGGCGCGCGCCGAGCTGACCGAGCTGGGCATCTCGACCCTCCAGGACGTCACGGTCCCGGTCGAGAACCTCTCCGGGGGACAGCGCCAGGCCGTGGCAGTCGCCCGCGCCGCCGCGTTCGGCTCGAAGGTCGTCGTCCTCGACGAGCCGACCGCCGCCCTCGGCGTCCGCGAGTCGAACCAGGTGCTGCAGCTCGTGCGCAATCTGCGCGACCGCGGCATCCCGGTCATCCTGATCAGCCACAACATGCCGCACGTGTTCGACGTGGCCGACCGGATCCACATCCAGCGCCTCGGCAAGAAGGCCGCGACGATCACCCCGCAGTCGCACTCGATGACCGACGCGGTCGCGATCATGACCGGGGCGGCGACGGCATGAGCGCCCGCATCCTCTACGCCGAGTTCACCGCGAAGCCCGGTCACGAGGAGACGGTCGCCGGCATGATCGCCGACCTCGCCGTCCTGGTCCGCCGGGAGCCGGGCAATGTCGAGTTCACGCCCTACCGGCGGGAGGACGATCCGGCCCGGTTCTTCGTCTACGAGGTCTACCGCGACGAGGACGCCTTCCAGGCGCACATCTCGGCCGACTACGGAGCCGAGTTCAACAGGGAGCTCGGCCCGCTGATCGTCGAGCCGCACTCGCAGCTCACCTGGCTCGTCGCGGTCTGATCCGTCGCAGAAGCGCACCGTCTCTCCGGGGGCGGTGCGCTTCCGCGTCCCTCGACTTCTTCCACGCCGACGGGAGCGCCCTCGAGTTCCCCGGCAGCGACCGGATGGTCCGCGTCTCCCGCGAGGATCTGGCGGCCGTGCCGCAGGCCGTGGGCGTGGCGGTCGGGGCCGAGAAGACCGCGAGCATCATCGGCGCCGTCCGCGGCTCGCTGATCAACACGCTCGTGACGGACGCAGCCACGGCGGCGGCCATCCTCGCCGCCCTCTGAGCGCCGGCCGTCGCTCCCCACTGACCAGAAGTCGTCGCACTCGACGCCGAATGCGACGACTTTTGAAGGGTCGAGGAGGACGGCCGCCCCGAGACTCCGAGAGTCGTCGCACTCGACACCCCACTGCGACGACTCCTGGAGAGTCGAGGAGGCGGCCGTCCCGAGACTCCAGGAGTCGTCGAGGCGGCCGCCCCGCAGCGGCCCGCGTCAGGGCTGCGTGAACCCGACCTTCTGCACGCTGGTGCGTCCGTCGAGCGTCGTCGTCGTGATGCGCATGCTGTACGACCCTGCCGGGGCGACGGCGCCGTTCGTCAGGCGTCCGTCCCAGGCGAGGGTCTGCCGGCCCGCGAGGTGGCGGATCGACGAGGTCAGCTGCTTCGCGACTCCGCCGGACGCCGTGAGCACCGCGACGCTGGTCGTCGCGCCGTCGCCGGTCATCCAGTCGAGCGTCGTCGTGCCGCCGGGGCGGGTCACCGCGGGCGCCGAGACCACGAACGCCGGCGTCCGGCCGAGCGTCGCCGTCGCGTGACCGTCGGCTACGGTCAGCGCCGTGCTGCCCGCGGTGGTCCGGATCGACGCCGCCGCCCCCGAGACCTGCACCGAGGCCGTCGACGGGCCCGCGGTGTAGAGCGCCTGCACCGTCTCGGTCGGCGTCTGCAGCACCGTCCCGTGCAGGTTCACTCCGTAGTCGGCGGTCACGTCGTCGATCGAGACCGTGCCGGAGGAGACGCCCGACATCGCCTTGTAGACGAAGGCGTCCACGAGCTTCACCGGGTAGTCCCACACCCCGTCGCCGTCGCCGCCGGAGTGCGTGTAGTTGGCGTTCAGCCCGTCCGAGAACAGCGTCATCTTCTGCCACGGCGAGCCGCCGACGTTGCCGACGAGGCCCTGGAAGGTCTCCCCGGTCGCGTCCTGCAGCTTCAGGTAGACGGGGCTGGTGCTCGCGTCGCCGCTGACCCAGACCGAGACCGCTGTCGGCGAGCCGGGGAGGGTGCGCGAGGTGTGGAGCTGCGCGCCCTTCGAGGCGCCGGAGAAGTCGTACGTCAGCTTCAGCGCGCCCGAGCCGGAGTAGCCGGTCGACGTCGCGGCCAGCGAGGCGGTCCCGCCGCCGATCGGCGCCACGGCCCACCCGCTCGTGGAGGAGAGGTCGTCGACCTTCACCGGCGAGGCGGAGGCGGTCGCGCTCGCCCGGCCGAGCGCGGTGCCGGTCGCGAGGACCGCGCCGACCTCCTTCAGCGCCGCGTACGCGGGCTTCTGCCGTCCGGAGCGCTCGGTCACCGAGAAGGTGTCCAGCGGCGCCTGCGGGTCGGGGCCTCCGACGAGGTTGTACCAGGCGATCGCCTTGATCCCGCGGGCCGCGGCGTCGAGGTAGGAGCGCGAGAGGTACGACGCCTGGTCGGCCTCGCTGGTGGCGCCGGTGCAGGTGGTGCAGGTCGCCCAGCTGACCTCGGTGATCCACAGGCTCCGGCCCGGCGCGCTGCGGGTGAGGAAGTTCTGCGCCGCGTCGAGGTAGGTCGGGATCGCTCCCGTCTCGGGCGCTCCGTCGACCGTGTACGTGTGGATCGCGAGTCCGTCGAAGGAGTCGCCCGCCCCGGCCGCCAGCACGCCCGCCATGAACGGGTCGCTGAACTGGTCGAGCCCGCCGACCAGCACGGTCGCGGTCGGGTCCACGGCCTTGATCGCCGTGTACGCGGCCTTCAGCATCTCGCCGTACTGGCCGGCCGTGGCGCCTCCGCGCCAGTAGTAGTCGGTGTTCGGTTCGTTCCACACCTCCCAGACGTGCACGCGGTCCTTGTACCGGGCCACGGTCGCCGCTGCGTACGACGCGAAGTCGGCGTTGCTGCGCGGCGGGTAGTACTGGGCGTCCTCCGCCGCGGTACCGGCCGGGGCCGACGAGGCCCAGGGCGCGGAGTAGGCGAGCTTCCCGATCATGTCGACGTTGCGCGCCTGGCTGATCGCGACGGCCTGGTCGAACTTCGCCCAGTCGTAGAAGCCCTTCCGCGGCTCGACGCGCTTCCACTCGAACTCCTCGCGGGCCCAGCGCACCTGCGCGTCCTCGAGGAGGGCGGCCTGCCGGTCGGCCTCGACGGGCGAGTCCTGCTCGGTGAGGAAGCTGTTGATGCCGCTGATCGACGTGGGCGACGCCTCGGTGACCCGGGCGCTCACTCCGGTGAGGTAGGGGCGGGTCGCCGTGGCGGCTCCCGAGAGCGCGCCGTCGGCGGTCGTGTCCCAGGTGAGGCGTCCGGCGATGCTGCCGGCCATCGCGGCTCCGCTGTCGTCGGTGCCGTCGTAGGCCGCGGTGATCTCGCCCGCGGCGGCGGCGGTCCCGCCGAAGGTGCGGGTGCGGCCGGCGCTGTCGCGCAGCACCAGGGCGTAGTCGCCGGGCCCGCCCGCCGTGAAGCGGACGGTCGTGGTGGCCGCGTTCTCGCGGGAGAAGCGCGCGGCGCTCGCGGTCGGCAGCGTCCAGTCCTTGTCGAGGACGCGCAGGTTGTCGAGCACGACGGTGCCGGTGGCGGGGGCCGAGGCGCCGTTGCGCACCACGTTGATCCGCACCAGCGAGACCGGGTAGTCGAGCACGCCGTCGTCGTTGCCGAGGTGGGTGTTCGCGGCGGGCGACCGGAGGTCGATCGTCGCGGTCGTCCACCGGCTGAGGCTCATCGCGTCGACGCGGTAGAAGAACATCTCGCCGGTGGCGTCGCGCAGCTTGAGGAACACGGTGTTCCAGCTGCTGTCGCCGAGCAGGTCGACCTTGAGCGCGGTCGCGGGCTGCGTCAGCAGCGGCACCGGAGTCGTCGCGGTCTCGATCTCGGCGTCGGCGCGGGAGAGGTCGTAGGAGATCTTCAGCGCGCCCGAACCCTCGGTGCGGGTGGCCGAGGTCGAGGGGGTCGCGGTGCCGGCGGCCTGCACCCAGTCGGTCCCGGCGGAGTCGAAGGACTGCGCGAGGCTCGCGTCCGCGTCGATCTCCGCAAGGGTCAGCAGGAGCGGGATCCCGCTGCGGGTGGCATTCGAGGCGAGGACGCCGTCGTCCGTCCCGTCCTGCGAGAAGACGCCGCTGACGTCGCCGCGCATGCGGGTCCCGGAGTCGTCCGAGCCGTCCCAGGTCAGGGTGACCGGGCCGGCCGCGGCCGCACGCCCGGTGATCGTCTTCACGCGCCCCTCCTTGTCGCGCAGCTCGAGGCGGTGGTCGCCCGGGCCTGCCGCGGTGAAGGAGAACGAGGTGGTCGCCGAGGCGCCGGGGGTGAAGAACGCGGTCGCGGCCGTCGGCAGCGACCAGCCGGTGGCGAGGGTGCGCAGGTTGTCGAGCACGACGGTCCCGGTGGCGGGCTGGCTGCCGTTGCGCACGATGATCACGCCGGAGAGCTTCACCGGGAAGTCGAGCACCTGGTCGCCGTCGCCGCCCTCGATCAGCGCGGCCGGAGCGGTGAGGTCGACGTCGATCGTCGCCCACGCCGTCGAGCGCATCGCGTCGAGCCGGTAGGTGAAGGTCTCGCCCGAGGCGTCGCGGAGGCGCGTGTAGACGGTGTTGTAGGTGCCGTCGCCCTTGAGGTCGATCCGGAGCGACGAGGCCGGCTTCGCGATCACGGTCGCGGGGGTGCTCTGCACCGTCTCGACCAGGCCCGACGAGACGTCGTAGTCGATCCGCTGCGCGTAGGAGCCCTGGGTCTTCTGCGCGCTGGTGCGCGAGACGGCCGCCGAGCCCATCGCGACGCTCCAGCCCGACGCCGCACCCTCGAAGCCCTCGACCACGCTGGTCGTCGACGGCTGCGCCGCGGCGACGGTCAGCAGGGTCGGAGTCGCCGAGCGGGTCCGCGACGCGGAGAACTGCCCGTCCGGGGTCGAGTCCTGCAGGAAGGTGCTGCGGATCGGGCCGTCCATCTCCTGTCCGTCGTCGGCCTTCCCGTCCCACTGCACGGCGGTCTCGCCGGGCTCCGCGAGGGTGCCGGTGAGGGAGCGGCTGCGGCCGGTGCCGTCGCGGAGGACGATCATCCAGTCGCCGGCCGTGGCGGCCGAGAACGCGAGGCTCGCGACTCCGCCCTCCGACGGCACGAGGAACTCGGTGTCGGCGACGGGCATCGTCCACCGGCTGCTCACCGCGCGCAGGTTGTCGAGCACGAGCGAGCCGGTGGCGGACTGCTCGCCGTTGCGCACGACGTAGAAGCCGGTCAGCGTCAGCGGCATGTCGAGCACGGAGTCGGCGTTGCCCCCCTCAGCGAGCACCGGGTCCTGGGTGAGGTCGATGGGCACCGTGGTCCAGGTGGTCTGCCGCATCGCGTCCATCCGGTAGGTGAACGCCTCGCCGCTCGCGTCGGTGACGCGGAGGTAGACCGTGTTGTAGCTGCCGTCGCCCTTGAGGTCGACCTTCAGCCCCGTGACCGGGCCGGTGGCGACGTCGAGCGGAGCGGTCCGCGTGATGCCGGCCATGCCGTCGGTGAGGTCGTAGTCGACGGCGAGCGCGTCGGTGCCCTCGGTGCCGGTCGCGCCGCCCCCGGCCGCGGAGGCGCGGCGCAGGGTGGCGGATCCGGTGGCGACTCCCCAGCCGGCGTCTCCGCCGTCGAAGGCCTCGACCACCGAGGTCGCGTCGGGGTCGTCGGCCGCGGCCAGGGTGAGCAGGAACGGGACGCCGGTCGTCGTCGCGGCGCCGAGGGAGCCGTCGGCCGAGTCGTCCTGGCGGAGCACCGCGCGCACGTCGCCGGTCATCGCGGCTCCGGAGTCGTCGCGTCCGTCCCAGTCGACGGTGACGGGACCCGCCGCGGCGGCCGTGCCGGTGAGGGTGCGCGAGAGCCCGGCGGCGTCCGCGAGCCGCACCTCCCAGTCGCCCGCGGATCCGGCGTCGAAGGAGAGCGCGGCGCTCGCCCCGGCGGCGACGTAGGTCGAGGCGGCGACGGGGAGGGTCCAGCCGGTGGTGTCCGCGCGCAGGTCGTCGAGGGCGAACGTGCCCGTCGGCGGCTGCTCGCCGTTGCGGACCACGAGGACGCCGGCCACGGTGAGCGGCGCGTCCATGACTCCGTTGCCGTCGCCGCCGTCGCGGGCCACCGGCTCCGCGGTCAGGTCGACGGTGAGCGTCTGCCACTGGGTCGAGCGCATCGCGTCGACGCGGTGCACGAAGGTCTCGCCGCTCGTGTCGCGGACTCGCAGGTAGACGGTGTTGTAGGAGCCGTCGCCGCGGAGGTCGACCGTCAGGGCCGAGGCGGGCGCGGGGATGACGGGCGCCTGCAGCGGGTCGAAGCCGAGCTCGGCGAGCCCCCCGGTGACGTCGTACGAGACCTCGAGCGACGAGTCGCCCTCCGTGCTGTCGTCGGAGACGGCCGTGGAGGCCGTGCCGGTCACCGTCGCGAGCGCGGGCGAGCCGCTCTCGAAGCCCGTCACGGGAGTGGTCCCGGGAGTCGCGGCCGACGCGGCGCTCGGCGCCGTGAGCAGGCCCGCGACGAGGGCGGCGGTGACGAGGAGGACTGTTCGGGCACGGGACATGGGGGCACTCCGCTGGGCGTCGGATCGAGGATCGAACGCTCGCCTGGGGGTGGTGGCGAGCCGGCCGCATCGACGACCTGCGCGTCACGCTAGGACCGGCGGGGGTACTCGGAAGGGTGGGGAGGAAAGCTCGATTCGCCCGCACTCGAAGAGGGGTGGCGGGCCGGAGCGGATCCCCTCGGGCGATATCACGAGGGCCGATCCGCGCGCCAGCCCTCGCAGAGAGGGCAGACGGGGCGCTGAGAGGAACGCTATCCCGTGCGGCGCCGGAGCGCACGCCTCACTTCGTTCGAGTGCTCTCAGGTCCAGTCGAGAGCGGAGCGCTCGGCCCAGTAGCGGGCCGGATCCACGGCGAGCGCCGGGAGGTCCGGGAGCTCCAGGGGCCGCGCGCGCAGGTTGGCCCGCAGCTGCTCCGGAGTCGCCGCGCCGCTCAGCACGACGTCGGCCCAGGGCTGCGCGAGGGCCGCCCCCAGGGCGACGGCGTCCGGCGCGGCGCCGGCGTGCTCGATCGGGTGCGCCACGAGCCTCCCGTTGGCGAGGGCCTCCTTGACCACCACCAGCCAGCCGTCGTCGTGCGCGGCGGCGAGCGCCCGGCCCGCGGACTGCTCGAGCGGGTTCCAGGTGCTCTGGACCGCGCTGAACGGCGACTCCGGGATCGCGCGGGCGAGCTCGATCACGCGCGCCTGCTCGGGTCCGCTGGTGGAGAGGCCGACGCGCACTCCGGAGCCGGCGAGGCCGCGGAGGCGGTCCAGCAGCGGTCGGTCGGTGAGGGCCGGGCTCTCGGGAGTGATCGAGTGGACGAGGTAGGAGTCGGGCGCCGAGCCGAGCGCGTCGAGCGTGAGCGGCCACTGGCGGTCGAGCATCGCGACCGAGTGCTCCTTGCGCTCGTGGACCGGGGCGTCCATCGCCCACCCGCCGACGTACTCGTAGCCCCACTTCGACTCGATCGTGAGCGCCGCCCGCCGCTCGGGGTGCCGGGCGAGCCAGCCGCCGAGGAACTCCTCCGCCCGCCCGTAGGAGCGCGCGGCGTCGAGGAAGCGGACGCCGGCGTCCCACGCCGCGTCGAGCAGCAGGTGCGTGCGCTCGCGCAGCGCGTCGACGCTCCGCTCGGCCGCGGGGCCGAGGTCGTCGTCGCGCCCTGCCGTGATGTACGCCGGCCGGCCCACGGCCGCCAGCCCGATCCCGAAGCGCTGCATCCCGCCCACGGTACGCCCGTCCCGGAGCTGCGGCAGCCGCTAGCGTCGAGCGGTGACCTCCGCCCTCGACCGCAGCATCCTCCGGCTCGCCGTCCCGGCGCTGGGCTCGCTGGTCGCCGAGCCGCTGTTCCTGCTCACCGACTCCGCCCTGGTCGGCCATCTCGGCGCCGTCCCGCTCGCCGGGCTCGCGCTGGGCGGCACGGTGCTGCAGACGATCGTCGGCCTGATGGTCTTCCTCGCGTACAGCACCACTCCGCGGGTCGGCCGGGCCCTCGGCGAGGGCGACGAGCGGAGGGCCGTGGCGGCCGGGATCGACGGCGGCTGGCTGGCCCTGGTCCTCGGCGCCGGCATCGCCGTGGTGGGCGCGCTGACCGCTCCGGCCGTCGTGGCGCTCTTCGGCGCGGAGCCGGCGGTGGCCGAGGCGGGCGTGCGGTACCTGGCGGTGAGCATGGCCGGGATCCCCTCCATGCTCGGCGTCTTCGCGCTCACCGGGCTCCTCCGCGGCTTCCAGGACACCCGCACTCCGCTGGTGATCGCCGCCGGCGGATTCGCCCTCAACGCCGCTCTCAACGCTGTGCTGATCTACCCGGCCGGCCTGGGGATAACCGGCTCCGCGCTGGGGACGGTGATCGCGCAGTGGGCCATGCTCGCGGCCTACGCGGGAGTCGCGCTGCGGCTCGCCCGGCGGGTCGGCGCGCCGCTGCGGCCGCACCTCGCGGGCCTGGCCTCCTCCGCGGGATCCGGCGGCTGGATGCTCCTGCGCACCGCGAGCCTGCGCGCGGCGATCCTGCTCGCGGTCGCGACCGCCACCTCGCTCGGGGCGGAGGAGCTGGGCGCCTTCCAGGTGGCGATGACGCTGTTCTCGACGGTCGCCTTCGCCCTCGACGCGGTGGCGATCGCCGCGCAGGCTCTGCTGGGCCGCCTCCTCGGCGCGGGCGACGCCGAGCAGGCCCGAGCCGTCACGAAACGCTGTGTGACCTGGGGAATCGGTGCGGGAGTAGTGCTCGGAGCGCTGGTCACCGGTCTGAGCGGTGTCCTGCCGTACGTCTTCTCGAGCGACCCGGAGGTGCTGCGGCTGCTGCCCGCGGCGATCGCGGTCGTGGGCCTCACCGCTCCGCTCGGCGGCTACGTCTTCGTGCTCGACGGCGTGCTGATCGGCGCCGGCGACGGCCGCTACCTGGCGCTCAGCGGCCTCGCGAACCTCGCCGTCTTCGTCCCGCTCGCCCTGCTCGCCCCCGCCGCGCCCGCCGAATGGCGCCTCCTCGCGCTCTGGCTCGCCTTCGCCGTCGGCTTCCTCGGCGCCCGCGCGGTCACCCTCGGGCTCCGGGTCCGCAGCGACGTCTGGCTCCGCTGACCGCACTCCTCCCCTGTGGAGAAGCCTGTGGACAACTCCGGTCAGCGCGGCGGTGCGCTGGTGTTCCCGCGGTGGAGGACGGCGTGGAAGCAGACCGCCTCCGCCTCCTCGTCGGCCAGGAGCGCGACCGCGGCCCGTCCCGCCGCACGGCCCTTCTCGACCGCGGGCTGGGCCATCGTCGTGAGGTCGTACTCGGCCGCGAGACCGGGCACCTGCACGCCGTCGAAGCCGACCACCGAGAGGTCCTCGGGCACGCGCAGCCCGCGCTCCTCCGCCGCGAGGATCACGCCCGCGGCCAGCAGATCGCTCTGCGCGACGACCGCGGTCGGCGGCTCCGCCCCCTCGAGCAGCGTGCGGCCCGCGGCGACGCCCTCGTCGACCGAGCTCGCCGCGGCGGCGACGACCGACGCGTCCGGGAAGACGTCCTGCACGCCGAGGAGGCGGTCGACCGGAGTGATGCTGGGGCTCGAGCGCCAGCCGGGCGGGATCGCGCCGCGGCGCCGGTCCTTCGCGAACGGGAGCGAGACCACCGCGACCCGCTCGTGGCCGAGCTCGCGCAGGTGCTCCGCGAGGGTGCGGCTGGCCTCGCGGTTGTCGAGCGAGATCACGGCGCCGCCCAGCTCCGAGAGGCCCTCGACCACGACGACCGGCACCCCCCGGCGACGCAGCACGGCGACGGAGTCGTCGACCGACGGGCTGCAGCCGACCAGGATCATCGCGTCGACCGGGGCCGTCGCCAGCAGGCCCGCGCCGTCGCCGGTCTCGGTGAGCAGCAGGATCCCGGCGTCGACCCCGCCGAGCACGTCGGCGATCCCGTCGAGCATGGCGATCTTGATCGGGTCGCGGAACGCGTGCAGCATCCGCTCGTCCACGACGACCCCCACGATCCCCGAGCGGCCGCGGCGGAGCGAGCGCGCCCGCGGGTCGGGGCCGGCGTAGTCGAGCTCGGACGCCGCGCGCAGCACCCGCTCCTTCGTGGCCTCCGAGACGGGGCCGGAGCCACTGAAGACCAGCGAGGCGGTGGAGGGGGACACTCCGGCCCGGCTCGCGACGCGGGCGAGCGTCGGCCGGGGGCTCTTGCGGGGTTCCACGTTCCTCCTCGTGGGGGCGGCGCGCTCGTCGTCGGTTGACCGTCCCCGGGGTTCCGGATAGCTTAGACCGGCTCGCTTCGAATCGATTCGACCGTGCCTCTCGATCCGGTGTCCGGATCCCGCCCGCACCAGGAGAACCGCCATGACCTCGACGTCCGCGCTCACGCGCCCGCAGCTGGTCGCCTGGCGCAACGCCGTCTTCACGATCTTCGTCCTCAGCGGGATCTCGATCGCCACCTGGGTCTCGCGCACCCCCGCCATCCGCGACGAGCTCCAGCTCTCGACCGCCGGAGTGGGCCTGCTGATCCTCTCGATGTCGATCGGCGCGATCGTCGGACTCGCGTTCTCGACGCCGGTCATGGGCGCGATCGGCGCCCGGCGCGGCATGGCGCTCGGCCTCACCGTCTCGGCGGCGGGCCTCGCGGTGCTGGGCGTCTCGGCCGACGTCATCGGCGTCCTCCCCGCGGCCTTCGCCGGCATGGCGATGCTCGGCTTCGGCAACGGAGCCGTCGACGTGATGATGAACGTCGAGGGAGCGGCCAACGAGAAGGCCTTCGGCAAGACGCTCCTGCCGCTGTTCCACGCCTTCTTCAGCCTCGGCACCGTGGCCGGCGCACTGATCGGCGCGGGCGCCTCCGCCCTGGCCGTGCCCGTCGCCGTCCACCTCGGCGCGATCGCCGTGGTGATCGCCGTGACCGCGGTGATCGCGATCCGCTTCGTCCCGGTCCGCGAGGAGCTCGACACCTCCGGCGCGGCGACCACGGTGAAGCCGCCGGTCCGCGAGCGCGTCGCCGCCTCCCTCGGCGTCTGGCGCGACGGCCGCCTCGTCCTCATCGGCCTGATCATGCTGGGCATGGCCTTCGCCGAGGGCTCCGCGAACGACTGGCTGACCCTGGCGATGGTCGACGGCCACGGCACCGACAAGACGACCGCCGCCGTCGTGTTCGGCGTGTTCGTCGCCGCCATGACGGTCGGACGCGTGATCGGCGGACCCGTGCTCGACCGCTTCGGCCGCGTCCCGGTGCTGCGCGCCTCCGCCGGGCTCGCGATCGTCGGCATCCTGCTGTTCATCCTCGCCCCGGTCGACGCGCTCGTCGTCGTCGGCGCGGTCGCCTGGGGTCTGGGCTGCTCGCTCGGCTTCCCGGTGGGCATGTCGGCCGCGGCGGAGGGGCCGCACTCGGCCGCCCGCGTCAGCGCGGTGGCGATGCTCGGCTACGTCGCGTTCCTGGTCGGACCGCCGGCGATCGGCTTCCTCGGCGAGCACTACGGCCTGCTGAACGCCCTCTTCCTGGTTCTGGCCCTGGTGGTCGTGGCGGGGCTCGCCTCCCCCGCCGCCCGCAGCCGGCGGAGCTGACCGCCGCCGCCGCAAGCCCCCGTGCGGCCCGGGCGCCCCGACGCGCCTCCCCCTAGGCTTCCCAGGACGGCGGCGGAGGGGGAGCGGATGCGGTACCGAGCGCGCGACGGCGCCCTGCTCCACGTCGACGAGCACGGAGCCGGTCAGGGGCGGCCCCTGGTGGTCGTCCCCGGCGAGCCGGAGCGCCACCCCTCCTACCTCGGCTCGTTCGCCTCGATCGCCTGCACGCGCCGCGTCCTCGTGCTGCACCCGCGCGGAGTGGGCGGCTCCGCGGAGCTGCCTCCCGCTCCCCCGGCCACGACGGCCGCCGACGTGGAGGACCTGCGCCGTCACCTCGGCGTCGACGAGCTCGATCTCGCCGCGCACGACTCCGGATGCCGCGCCGTCCTGCTCGCCGCCGTGGACGCGCCCGAGCGCATCGCCCACCTGCTCCTGATCGCCCCCGGCACCGCCTGGCTCGGGATCGACGACCGGGCGGCCGGTCACACGACTCCCGCCGGCTCCGACGACACCGCGGCGATCCGCGACGCTCTGCAGCGCCTCGACTGCCCCGCCGTCGTCCTCGGCGGCGAGGACGATCCGGTGACGGGCGTCGCCGCTCTGGAGGCGCTCACCGCGCTCCTGCCGCAGGCGAGCCTGGCCGTCATCGAGTCGAGCGGCCACCACCCGTGGGCGGAGGCGCCGGCCGAGTTCGCGGTCGCGCTGCGCGCCTCGCTCTCGGTGCCGCCGCCCGCTCCTCCGCTCGGCCGCCGGCCTCCCGTCGCCGCGCGCTGAGCCGGGAGCCCGCCGGAGCCGCGCCGTCTATCCTCGACGGGTGCGTCTCGTCATCGCGCGCTGCTCCGTCGACTACACCGGCCGTCTCAGCGCCCACCTCCCGCTCGCCACCCGCCTCCTGCTCGTCAAGGCCGACGGGAGCGTCCTCATCCACTCCGACGGCGGCTCCTACAAGCCGCTGAACTGGATGAGCCCGCCCTGCACGCTGATCACGGGCGAGCCCGACGAGGAGGCGCGCGCCGCGGGAGTGACGCAGCAGTGGACCGTCGCGCACCGCAAGACCGGCGACGCTCTCGTCGTCTCGATCCACGAGGTGCTGCACGATTCGGCGCACGAGCTCGGCGTCGATCCGGGACTCGTGAAGGACGGAGTGGAGTCGCATCTCCAGCGCCTTCTCGCCGAGCAGATCGGCCTCCTCGGAGAGGGGCACACTCTCGTCCGGCGCGAGTACATGACCGCGATCGGCCCGGTCGACATCCTCGCCCGCGATTCCTCGGGAGCCGCCGTCGCCGTCGAGATCAAGCGCCGCGGCGAGATCGACGGAGTGGAGCAGCTCACCCGCTATCTCGAGCTGATGAATCGCGATCCGCACCTCTTCCCGGTGACGGGAGTCTTCGCCGCTCAGGAGATCAAGCCGCAGGCGCGGACTCTCGCCGAGGACCGCGGAATCCGTTGCGTGGTGCTCGACTACGAGGCCATGCGCGGCACCGACGACTCCCACACCCGCCTGTTCTGACAGGCACGGCGACAGGCACGGCGAAGTCGCGGCGACAGGCACGGCGAAGGCCCCCGCGATCGGATCACGGGGGCCTTCCGCTCACCGGGCGCGAGGCCCGGGAATGCGGCGTCTCACCGGGCCGAGAGCCCGGCGGCCGCTACTTGTGGGCGGCCTGGTAGGCGGCCTGGACCTCGGAGGGGATGCGTCCGCGGTCGGAGACGGGGTGGCCGTTGGCGTTCGCCCACTCGCGGATGGCCTTGAGCTGCTTGGGGTCGCTCTTGGAGGCGGTCGCGACGCTCGTGGCGGCCGCGGGGCGCGAGCCGACACGGCGGGCGCTCGAGACGAACTTCTCGAGCGCCGAGTGGAGCTCGGCGATGTTGTCGGGGCCGAGATCGATCTCGTAGTTGGCGCCCTCGATGCTGAAGCGGACGGTACCGCCGTCACCGGAATCGATAAGGGTTCCGTCGATATCGTCGACAAGCGTGATCTTCTGGGCCACTTTTCCTCCTGGAGTTCGCGGGACCGGACTGTCTCGACCCGGACCGGGAGAGACATTACCCCCTTTCACAATCGAGTGCGCCATGAATGGCGCCATTCGTCCCTTTCTCGCGCCATGTCGAGGGGAATGTTCAGGATAAGCGGAGGCAATCACGGCTGAATCGAGCTGTTCGCCACCAGCCGTCGAATAGAGGACACGGTGTCCGCAGACGGCCGTAACGATTCCGGACACCGATCGCGCGCATTCCCGGGAACCGGTCCCGGCGATTCCGATCACGCCCCGGTCTTCGTTAGCGTGGAGCCATGGCACGACGAGGCGGACCCCCTGCACGCCCGGCGCGACCCGGTCCGTACCGCAATGCGGAGGCTCGGGAAGCACTGGAGGCGCTCGTCGCCGCTCCCACCGCCGAGGCCGTCGACCGGCTGCTCGAGGCCTGCCTCGACGGCTCCCTCGTGGTCGACGTCACGGGCTCCCAGCCCGGAGGCGTGCCGCACGTCCGCACCGTCGCGACGACCACCGGGGAGCAGGTCCTGCCGCTGTTCACCTCCACGGACGAGGTGCGCACCGCGGTCCCCCGGCAGCAGCATCCGCGGGTGCAGATGCTGGTCCTCCCCGGACGCGAGGCCTTCGCGCTGATCCGCACCGCCGACTTCGTCGCCGTGCAGCTCGACCCCGGCTCGATCGCCCAGGTCGTCACCCGTTCGTTCGTCGAACGGGCTCTGGACGCCGAACGGCCGTAGAGTGTGGCCCCCGGCGGGGCAGCGCCGGCGTCACCCCGTCCTCCGAGGTCAGGAGCCCGCCATGTCCGACACGACCCTCGCCGCCACCGGCCTCGACGCGCGAGCCGGCACCTGGTCCTGCATCCTGTTCGACCTCGACGGCACGATCACCGACTCGGCCCCCGGCATCACCGGCACCCTCGTCGAGACCTTCGTCGAGCTGGGCCGCCCCGTGCCCGCTCCGGCCGAGCTGCTGGCCTACGTCGGCCCTCCGCTGCTCGAGGCGTTCCGCGAGCTCGGCGGGATGACCGTCGAGGAGGCGCAGGCCGCGCTCGTGGTCTACCGCCGCCGCTACAACGCGGGCGGGCTGTTCGACTCCTCGGTCTACCCGGGGCTGCCCGAGGTGCTCGCGCGCATCGCCGAGGCCGGCGTGCCGCTCTCGCTCGCGACCTCCAAGCCGGAGTCGGCGGCCACGCGCATCCTCGAGCACTACGGACTGGCGCAGTACTTCACGGTGATCTGCGGCGCCTCCGAGGACGAGGTCCGCAGCGCCAAGGCCGACGTCGTGGAGGAGGCGCTGCGCCGGCTCCGCGAGCTCGGCGTCGACCTCTCGGCGCCGGTGATGGTGGGCGACCGCGAGCACGACGTGCAGGGCGCCGCCGCCCACGGCGTGCCGACGATCATGGTCGAGTGGGGCTACGGATCGCCGCTCGAGGCGGTCGGGACGATCGCGCTGGTGTCCGGCGCCGAGGAGCTCGCGGACCTCCTGCTCCCGTGACCTGCGTACGATGAGGGCATGACTGGTCTGGGCGTCGTCCTCTCGTTCGTGCTGTTCCTCGGCGGGATCCTCGTTCTCGGCAACTCGTTCCTGCTGCCCGACATCGCCGGATTCCTCTTCGTCGGCGGCATCCTGATGATCTCGGGATCGCTCGCCGTCGCGTTCCACGTCCTGCCGAAGTCGCAGTAGCCGGGTCGCTCCGGGCGGCCGCCTCCGCGGCTCGCCGCTCCGCTCAGCCCAGCGTGCTCGCGTCGAGGTTGATGACTGCATTGATGTAGACCGCCTCGCCGGCTCCGGCGATCGTCGGGTTCATCCGGAGCAGCTGCTGCACCGGGATCCCGAAGCGCTGCGCGATGTCGAAGAACGTGTCGCCCTGCACCACGGTGTAGCTCACGATGTCCCCCTCCCCGTCGCGGGTCGGCTCGCCGTTCGCCCCGGGAACCGCGCCGTTGTCGACCGCGAAGGCGGTCTCGGGGATGTCCGGTGTCGCGTTCGGCGTGAAGGTGACCGTCGCCTCGGGGACCGGCGCGAAGACCGTGGCCGTCGCCTGCGGGAGCGCCGCCGTGACGGTCGGGTCCGGTACCGGAGTCGGCGTCGCCGTGGCGAACACGGTGACCGTCACCGTCGGAGCCGGAGCGGGCGCCGAGCACCCCGCGAGCGCGAGCACACCGGCCAGTGCCGTTGCTCCGATGACCGTCCTGCGCATGTCCCCCGCCCTCCGCACGCCCCGCGGCGCCCGCTCCACCCTAGGAGACGGGGCGGCCGGGGGCACGTGCGCTGTCGCAGGAGGCCGGTGCTGCTGATCCACCGTCGTGCAGGGAGCTCCGCGGTCGCCGGGGCCGGGTCGGCCTCACCGGGACCGGGTCAGGACGGGGGCTCGGTGAGCAGGCGCAGCCCGCCGCCGCTGTTCGCCGCGTCCATCAGGAGCTCGACCCAGGTCGGGTTGATCGTCGGCTGCCGGCTCCCCGCGAAGTGGAACTGCAGGGCGATGTTCGGGTTCATCCAGAAGGAGTGGCGGCCCCGCGCGCCCTCGGGCATCGAGTCGAGGGTGAGGCTGAAGCGCTCGTCGCGGCGGAACTTCGCGTAGATCACGATCTGGAGGTGGGCCAGGGTCCGGTCCTCGATCTCGATGACGGCGGGAGGAGTGCCGTAGAGGAATTGACCCATGCCGCCAGACTATAGGCCCCTCGGCTTATTACTAGTCCGTCTAGCTATTTGGCTGCGGAGGGTTCCGCGTCGTCCGCTTCGTCCGTATCGTGCCCGTCGCCGTGCTCCGAGTCGATCTCGTCGACGGCCGCGCTCATCCGGCGGAGGAAGTTGACGACGACCTCGGCCTCGGGTGCGTCCAGGTCCTCGGCGATCTCGAGCATCCGGCGGTGCATCTCCTGGAGCGTGGCGCGCACCTCGTCGTCGCTGTCGACGGTCGCCTCCACGACGATCCCGCGCCGGTCGGTCGGGTTGGGCTTGCGCACGAGGTGGCCGCTGCGGACCAGGCGGTCGATGAGGACCGTGGTCGACGCGGACGAGATGGAGAGGTGCGAGGCCAGGTCCTTGCCGGTCACCAGCTCGCCCTTGCGCTGCTGGCGGAGCAGGTACTGGATGGCGATCAGGTCCGTCTCGCCCATCGCCATCCGCTCGCGCGTGCGGCGGCGCATCGAGACCTCGGAGACGCGGTACGTGCGCATGGCGCTCAGCACCTCGACAGCGCGGCGGGTGGACGACTCGTCCGGGTACCAGTACCCGGCGCCGCTCCGCAGGCTCGTGTCGCTCATCCGAACATCCTAGACCGGCTGATCACCAGGCCGTCTAGCGAGTCGCCCGCGCCTACGCTGGACCGGTGACCGCCACCCTCGTCGCCAAGGGCCTCTCCGGAGGCTATGCGCACCGCACCCTGTTCGACGGACTCGACCTGACGGTCGCCCCCGGGGACGTGGTGGGCGTCGTCGGGGCGAACGGAGCCGGCAAGTCGACGCTCCTGCGCATCCTCGCGGGCGAGACGGCTCCGCTCGAGGGCTCCGTCGTGCTCTCGCCGGGCGACGCCTTCGTCGGCTGGCTGCCGCAGGAGCACGAGCGCCGCGAGGGCGAGACCGTCGCCGGCTACATCGCGCGCCGCACCGGCTGCGCCGAGGCCTCCGCCGAGCTCGACGCCGCCGCCGCCGCCCTGGCCGACCCCGATCCCGACGGCTCGATCGCGGACCGGTACGCCCTCGCTCTCGACCGCTGGCTCGCGAGCGGCGCGGCCGACCTCGACGAGCGCACCCCGGTCGTCCTGGCCGACCTGGGCCTGTCGCTCGGCGCCGCGGCCGCCTCCTCGACGATGACCTCCCTCTCCGGCGGGCAGGCGGCGCGGGTCGGCCTCGCGGCACTGCTGCTCTCGCGCTTCGACGTGGTGCTGCTCGACGAGCCGACCAACGACCTCGACCTCGACGGCCTGGAGCGCCTGGAGGCCTTCGTCCGCGGGCTCCGCGGCGGCGCGGTCCTCGTGAGCCACGATCGCGAGTTCCTCGCCCGCAGCGTCACCCGCGTGCTCGAGCTCGATCTCGCGCAGGGCACCAACCGGGTCTACGGAGGCGGCTACGACGCGTTCCTGGAGGAGCGCGAGACCGCGCGCCGCCAGCGCCGCGAGAAGTACGAGGACTTCGCCGAGCAGAAGGCCGACCTGGTCTCCCGCGCCCGCACCCAGCGGGAGTGGTCGAGCCAGGGCGTGCGCAACGCGATGAAGAAGGCCCCCGACAACGACAAGATCCGCCGCAAGGCCTCGGCGGAGTCGAGCGAGAAGCAGGCGCAGAAGGTGCGCCAGATGGAGAGCCGGATCGCGCGGCTCGAGGAGGTCGAGGAGCCGCGCAAGGAGTGGCAGCTCGCCTTCACGATCGGCAGCGCCCCGCGCTCGAGCTCGGTCGTCTCGACGCTGAACGGCGCGGTCGCCCGCCGCGGCGCCTTCACGCTCGGGCCGGTGTCGCTCCAGGTCGACGCGGGCGACCGGATCGGCATCACCGGGCCCAACGGCGCCGGCAAGTCGACGCTGCTGTCGCTCCTCCTCGGCCGCGCCGAGCCGGAGGAGGGCGGCGCCTCCCTCGGAGCGAGCGTGGCGATCGGCGAGATCGATCAGGCCCGCGAGATGCTCGCCGCTGAGGTGCCGCTCGCGGACGCGTTCGAGGCGCTGGTGCCCGAGTGGCCGACCGCCGAGGTCCGCACCCTGCTGGCGAAATTCGGGCTGAAGGCCGACCACGTCGGCCGCCGCGTCGGCGAGCTCTCGCCGGGCGAGCGGACGCGGGCCGCCCTGGCGCTCCTCCAGGCCCGCGGCACGAACCTCCTGGTGCTCGACGAGCCGACCAACCACCTCGACCTCGTCGCCATCGAGCAGCTGGAGGAGGCGCTCGAGGCGTACGAGGGCACGCTGCTGCTGGTCACCCACGACCGGCGGATGCTCGAGACGGTGCAGCTGACGCGGCACTGGCACGTCGAGGCGGGCGTCGTCACGGAGGCGTGACGCCCGCCGCCGCGTCAGTCCCCGGAGGCCCGCGCCGCCTCGTCCTCGCGCCAGCCGGCCTCCTTCTGCACGTACTCGTTGTCGGCGAACTCCGCGAAGTCGCTCTCGTCGGTGATCCGGCGCACCTCGAGGCGGTTGCCGGGCACCAGCGGGCAGCGCAGCGCCCACTCGCGGGCCTGCTCCTTCGAGTCGACCCCGATGATCCAGAAGCCGTTGAAGAGCGACTCGGTCGGGCCGTAGGCGCCGTCGACGACGGTCGGCGGCTCGGAGGAGAAGTCGACCACGAAGCCGGAGGAGGCGATGTCGTCGGCCAGGCCGTCGCCCGAGAGCAGCACGCCCGCCTCGATCATCGCCTCGTTGTACTGCCCCATCCGGGTGATGATCTCGTCGAACGGGATCGAGGCGTATGCCTCCTTCGCCGCATCGGTCGCGCGCATGATCAGCATGTACTTCATCGGGTCTCCCTGGGGTCGGTGCGCGGGGGCGCAGGGCCTACTCTGGCCCATCCGGGGTGCCGGCGGAACGGTGGGTCCCGAGCGTCTGCGCCACGGGGGCGAGCGCGGAGCGACGGACCTTGCCCGCGTCGCTCCGAACGGGCTCGTGCACGATCCGGAGGGCCCGGAGGCGCCGCTCAGCGCCCAGCTCGGCGTTCGCCCGAGCGAGCAGACCGGCCGGGTCCACGCCCGCGTCGCCCACGTCGACGACCGCCTCCACCGCCTGCCCCAGCTCCGTGTCCGGCACGCCGAAGGCGACCGCCCCGCGGACTCCGGGCAGGGCCTCCAGCACCCGCTCGACCTCGGCCGGCCAGACGCTCGCTCCGCCCCGGAGGATCAGATCGTCGGCGCGGTCGACCACCCAGAGCCACCCGTCCCCGTCGACGCGGCCGACGTCGCCGAGGGTGTCCCAGCCCTCCTCCGTCCGCCGCGAGCCCGCGCCGAGGTAGCGGTAGGCGGGGGCCTCGCCGCGGTGCAGCCAGATGCGGCCGAGCTCGCCGGTCGGAGCCTCCGTGCCGTCCTCCCGCAGGATGCGCAGGGTCGTCCCGCTGATCGGCCGTCCGACACTGCCCGGGTGCTCCAGCCACTCCCGGCCCGTGATCATCGTCAGTCCGTTCGACTCGCTGCCCGCATAGACCTCGACCACCCGCTCCGGGCCGAGCCAGCCGATCAGCGCCCGCTTGTCGGCGGGCGCGCAGGGCGCTCCGAGGTGCAGCACCGTCGCGAGCGAGGACACGTCCGCCCCCGACCGCTCGGGCGCAGCCAGCAGGCGGCGGATCGTGGTCGGGACGAGCAGGGTCCAGGTGACGCGGTGCTCCTCGATCGCCGCGAGGACCCGGGCGGCGTCGAACCGCGGCAGCAGCACCAGGCGCTGCCCGGTCATCAGCCCGCGGAAGGCGTAGGTGAAGGTCGCCGAGTGCATCAGCGGGCCGCTCACCAGCTGCACGCCCTCGCGCGGCAGGAACGGCGCGACCGGCGCGTCCGGATCCAGCAGCGCCGGGCCCGCGGCCAGCACCACCTTCGGCCGCCCCGTGCTGCCGGAGGAGGTGGGCGCCTTCCAGGACGAGGCCCACCGGTCCTCGAGCGAGCCGGCCGGCACCTCCGGCCCGGGCCGCCAGTCGCCCGCGCGCCACGGGACAGCGGAGGAGGAGGGCGCGCCGATGACGAGCGCCGGCCGCGCGATCCGCTCCACCTCGGCGCGCTCCGCCGCCGACAGCCCGGTCGAGACCGGCTGCGGCACGGCGCCCGCCTTCCAGACCGCCGCGCAGACGACGAGCGCGTCCAGCGCGTTCGAGAGCGAGACGGTGACGAGGTCGTCGGTCCGGACGCCGAGATCACGGTAGGCGCGGGCGAGGCGGGTGCTCTCGCGGTCGAGCTCCCCCGCCGTCAGCGCGCCCTCGTCGGCCACGGCGACGATCCGGTCGGGATCGGCGTCGGCGAGACCGGTGACGATGCGCGAGATCGACCGGCGGGTCACCGGCGGCGCCCGATCGTGTCCAGGCGGCAGGACGGAGTCATCCGGGCACGCCTGCTCGCGCGGATCCCGGCCCGTCCGGAGGAGTTCCTCCTGAGCTCTGAACCGAGCCGTCGAGCACCCGCTCGTAGAACCGCAGATGCGCGGCCGCGACGTCGTCCCAGGAGTGCGAGGCGGCCAGGGCCCGGCCGTCCGGCGAGGGCAGCGTCAGGGCCTCCTCCAGCGCGTCGGCGAAGGAGGCGGGGTCCCGCCCGTAGCGAACCGCGTCCCCGAACACCTCGTGGATCACCGGCAGCTCCCGCGCCACGACCGGCACCCCCGCGGCGAGCGCCTCCATCGCCGCCAGCCCGAACCCCTCCTTCACCGAGACGAAGCCCAGCGCGGAGGCGCCGGCGACGAGCGGAGCGAGCCTCTCCTCCGGAACGGTGCCGAGGATCACCGGAGCGATCCCGAGCTCGGCCGCCCTCCGGTCGAAGGCGGCCCGGTACTCGCGGTAGTCGAACAGGGTCTCGCCGCCGCCGAACACCAGCGCGACGTCGTGGCCGCGCTCGCGCAGCAGAGCCCACGCCTCGAGCAGCTCGATGCTGCCCTTCCGCGGCTCGATGCCGCCGAGGGCGAGGAGGTACGGGCCGAGCTCGGCCCGCCACCCCCCGGTCAGCGGATCGTCGACGGCGGCCGCGAACCGCGCCGCGTCGACACCGTTCGGGATCACGTCGGGCAGCAGCCCCCAGCCGGCGCGCACCTCCTCGGCGACCGCAGCGGACACGCACAGCCGGGTCAGGGGGAGCCGGACGGCGCGGTCGTGGCAGGCGCGCAGCTCCGGGGTGGTGAAGTCGTCCAGGTGGTGGATCGTGCGGATCGGCGCGAGTCCGGCGGCGAGCGCCGCGTTGGCCGAGATGCAATCCTGCGCGTGGACGACCGGGGCGTCCTCGCCCCGCAGGGCCTCGGCCATCGCGGCGATGGACCGGACGATGCGGGCGCCGACCGGCTCGCCCTCGCGGTGCGGAAAGGGCACCACCCGCACGGTCACGCACGGATCGACGGGGCGGAAGAAGGAGTCGTCGCCGCCCCGGGCGAGCGTGCGCACCGTGACGTCGTGTCCGGCGCGCGCGAGCGCCTCGGCGAGGGCGAGGGTGTGCACCACCCCGCCGCGCGGCCGGGTGGAGTAGGTCAGCAGGCAGATCCGCATCTCAGCTCCGGTAGGCGTGCTCCGCGCGGTCGCGGAGGTGGTGCATCGTGCGGCGGGCGCGGGCGACGGAGCCGGCGACGTCAGCGGAGGCGAGCGCGAGCCCGCCCTTCGCCCAGGTCTTCGCGATGATCTCTCCCGCCGGATCCACGACCTTCGCCTGCCCGAGGAACCGCAGGCCGCCGAGCACGCCGGTCTGGTTCGAGGAGACGAGGTAGACCTGGTTCTCGGCGGCGCGGGCGCAGTCGTAGAGATCGAACAGGTGGGCCTGGCGGTCGTTGCGGATCCGATCGGAGCGGTCGGTCACGCTCGCGGGCCACGCGCTGAGGCAGGCCAGCACCTCCGCGCCGTCGAGGGCCAGCGAGCGCGAGGACTCCGGGAAGGTCTTGTCGAAGTCGATCAGCATCCCCATCCTCCCGATCGGCGAGTCGAAGGCGGCGAAGCCGCGACCCGGCAGGTACGCCTCGGACTCGCCCAGCGGCAGGTGGACCTTGCGGTGCGTGCCGATCAAGCGCCCGCCGTGCACGCAGACCGCGGTGTCGTAGCGGACCTCGCGACCGCCCTCGAGCGCGCGCTCCGCGATCCCGAAGCACACGGTGAGATCGCCCGCCAGCTCGGCCACGCGGGCGACCTCCGGCCCATCGAGCTCGAGGCTCGGCGGCAGGTCCGGCCCGGGGTGCTGGAGGTCGAGCAGGTAGCCGCCGAGGGTCGCGTCCGGGAGCACGAGCAGGTCGACCGAGCGCTCGCGGGCGTGAGCGATGATGCCGGCGAGCTTGGCGAGGGTGCGGTCGATGTCGCGACCGAAGTGCGCTGCGACCGCACCCATCACCGTCTCCGTCATGCGAGGAGGCTATCCGGCGAGATCCGGCTCGCGCTCCCGAGCGAAGCGCCCCGCCTCGCGCACTCGCCGGACCTCCTCCGCCAGGTGCCCCGCATCGCGGGCGATCGCCTCGAAGCGGCCGGACCCCCAGGTGTGCAGCCACGGCAGCCCGAGGAACGACAGGCCCGGCACGCTCGTCACTCCGCGCTGGTGGGTGGGATGGCCGGCGCCGTCGAACACGCCGATCTCGACCCAGCGATAGTCGGAGCGGAACCCGACCGCCCAGACGACGCTGCCGATGCGCGCGAGGTCGAGCCCGGTCGCCTCGGACTCCGGCCGCCAGACCGGACGGCAGCGGTCCTCCTCGGGAGCGTCGATGCCGTGCGCCGCGATGTAGCGGTCGATGTCGTCCTTGATCGACTCCGCGACCGAGTCCGCGTAGTCGAGCGACGCCTCCGCCGTGGGGGCGAAGCGCAGCCGGGACCCCTCCACCCCGGCCAGTCGGCCGTAGAGGTGCATCCCGTCGCGGGCGAAGGCGCGCAGGTCGATGTCCCGCCCGCCCCCGCGCCCCGTCACGTAGTGGTTGGTCGACTCCCGCTTGGTGAGCCCGCCGACCTGCGCGTGGACGGGCACGTCGTACACGCCCATGTCCTGGAGCCAGGCGACGCAGTCGCGGCCCCGGTAGAAGCGCGCCACCCGCGGCGCGCTGCCGAGGGCGAGGTGGACCTCGCGCCCGGCGAGGAAGAGGTCCTCGGCGATCTGCGCGCCCGACTGCCCGGAGCCGACGACGAGCACGCCGCCGGGCGGGAGCGCCTCCGGCGAGCGGTAGTCGGCGGAGTGGAGCTGCAGCACGTCCGACGGCAGCCGCGCGGCGACGGCGGGGAGGACCGGGCGGTGGTAGCCGCCGGTCGCCACGACGACCTGGTCGGCCGTGATCGCGCCCGCGCTCGTGATCAGCTCGAACCCTCCCCCGGCGCGCTCGCGGAGCCGGCTCACCTCCACGCCCTCGACCACGGGGGCGTCGAAGCTCTGCGCGTAGCGGCGCACCCACGCGTGCACCTCGTCGCGCGTCATGAATCCGTCCGGGTCCGGCCCGTCGTAAGGGTACCCGGGGAGGCGGCACTGCCAGTTCGGCGTGACGAGGGTGAAGGCGTCCCAGCGGCGGTCGATCCAGTCGTGGCCGATGGTCGCGCGCTCGAGCACGACGTGCTCGATGCCGTCGTCGACCAGGTGCCGGCTGATCGAGAGCCCGGCCTGCCCGCCTCCGACCACCGCGACCTCGACGTGGCGCCCGGGCTCGATAGCGGCGCTCACGGCCGCACCCGCTGCCCGGCCGGAGCGGGCGGCTCCATCGCGAGCACCCTGACCGTGCCGCCCTCGAAGCGCTGCGCCGTGCGGAGGATGTCGGACTCCTGCTGCATCGCGGAGGTGCAGGCGAACCCGAACCGCTCCCGCACCCGGTCCGACGCGATGCGCAGCGCCTCACTCGAACGGGCGACGAAGTCCTCGAGCGAATAGGCGGTCCCGGTCCCGAGGAACTCGTGCACGACCAGGCTCGGCGAGTAGCAGCGCTCCTCCGAGCCGTCCGGCCAGCGGACGTGGAAGGTCATCTCAGGCATGGACGAGTCCTCCGTTCCAGACCCGGTCGATGTCGTAGGCGCCGGGCCGCCGGTCGCGCAGGTGGAACATCCCGCCGCGCATCGCCTCGAAGGCGCCGCACACGTCGATGTCGGCGACGGCCATGCCTGCTCCGAGCAGCGTCGTCGCGAGCACGTTGCCGCCGGGATCGACGACCTTCGCGTTCCCGACGTAGCGGAGCGAGCCGAAGGTCCCCGACTGGTTCGAGGCGAGCCAGAACACCTGGTTGTCGAGGGCGCGGGCGATGTCGAACTGATTGAACCGGTACGTCCAGCGGTCCTCCTGCAGGTTCTCGGCCGTCGCCGTCCGAGCGGCCGGCCACGCCGAGAGCGAGGCGATGATCTCGGCGCCGTCCAGCGCCATCGACCGCGCCGCCTCGGGGAACGCCTTGTCGTAGCAGATCTGCAGGCCCACCCGGCCGACCGGCGTCTCGAAGGTGCCGTAGCCCGGGCCCGGCGAGTACGAGAGGTGCTCGCCCAGCGGCTGGTGCACCTTCCGGTAGCTGCCGTAGACCTGCCCGCCGTCCAGGAGCGCGGCCGCGTTGTAGCGGGTCTCGCCGTCGTCGTCGAGCTCGCAGAAGCCGATCGCCACCACCAGGTCGCCGACGATCTCCTGCACCCGCCGCAGCTCCGGCCCGTCCAGGCGCACCGCCGGCGGGAGGGAGCGGCGGGTGGTGGCGACCGTGTCGCCGTGGTTGCCGAGCGAGGAGAGGTAGCCGCCGATCGCGGCCTCGGGGAGCACCAGGAAGCGCACTCCCCTCTCGCGGGCCTCCTCGGCCAGGGAGGCGATGAGCGCGTAGTTCTGATCCAGGTCGCGGGTGAAGTTCGCCGCGACCGATCCGACGAGGGTCATCGCGATCGCCTACAGGTTGTAGGTGGAGTTGATGATCGCGCCCTTGCGGGCGTAGTGGATGAGCGCGTCCTGCACGTCGAGCGGGTGGCAGGGGATGCAGCCCTCGATCAGGTCCTCCTCGCGGAGGCCGTGGAGCGCCATGCCGAACCGGCAGACGAAGACGCGGTTCCCCTCCTGGATGAAGGTCTCGATGGCGTTGTTGAGGTTCTGCTCGCCGGGGAATCCGGAGTCGCCGACCGTCGGGAAGCCGCGGGTGGCCATCGCGTTGATGGTGCCGGGCCCGTAGAAGTAGAGCGCGGACTCGTAGCCCTTCCGCGCCGCGCGGGTGGCCTGGAGCACTGCGACGAAGCTGACCGAGGACTCGTGGGCGATGCCGTGCACGAGGGTCAGGTACGACTCCCCGGGCTCGGCCTGGTAGTCGGGGAAGACCTTGGTGGAGCCGTAGAGGTTGCTGCCCTTCGGGAGCGCCGGGTGGGCGATCTCGGAGCGCGACATCTCGATGTTGGCGCTGACCTGGTCTTCGATCTCCTGGGAGACGGACATGGTTCCTCCTGGTGTCGGTCCGCCGAAGCGGCGTGCGAGTGCATGGCTCCGGCGGGATGCGCTGAGACGACGCGGGACGACGTCCGCCGGGGTGGAGCAGTGGTGCGGAGTGGAACGCGTCCAGTCAACGGCCGGGATGTTTCGGAGTGGTTTCCACCGGAAGAAGCTCCCGTGACGGCGGATCCGTAACGAGACCGCGTTCCTCCCGTCACGAGGGCGAAACACGAGGCGCCTTGACTGGGGGGTGAGACGACCGCACCGACATCCCGGCCGCCGCTGTGCGCGGCCCGTCCGGCCCGCTCCGCGGTGCCACGAAGGAGTCCTCGTGACCGATCTCCGCAGTCCCTCCCCCGCGTCCTCGCCGCCGGCAACCGGTGCGGCGCACCCGGCCGCCGGCCCGCACCCGGTCGGCGGGGCGCACTCCCCGGGAGGGGCGCACTCGACCGGGATCCGCCGCACCGGCCCCTCCGCCCTCCGCACTCGCGTCGACATCGCCCTGCAGGGCATCCGCGTCGAGGCACCGGTGCACCGCGAGGCCGGCGCCGGCCCGAGCGACGACGGGCACGTGATGCTCGGCGGCCTGGGCGCCGCGATCCCGGTGAACCCCGACAGCCCCTACGTGGTGAGCGGGAACCGCCTCCTGCTCGAGGGCGCCGACATCGGCCTGGACGTGACTCCCGTCCGCCGCCCGCGCTTCTACGATCTCGACACCGCCGACGGCGTCTCCTACGAGAAGATCGCCCGGCTGCACGGCCGTGACATCCTCGCGACCACCGTCGTCCAGACCTGCATGCGCTACGACGAGGCGGAGCGCTGCCGCTTCTGCGCGATCGAGGCCTCGCTCGAAGCCGGTGCGACCATCGCGGTCAAGACCCCGGCCCAGCTCGCCGAGGTCGCGGAGGCGGCGGTCCGCCTCGACGGCGTGCGCCAGATGGTGATGACCACCGGCACCTCCAAGGGCCGCGACCGCGGAGCGGCCCACCTCGCGCGCTGCGTCCGCGCGGTGCTCGCGGCGGTCCCCGGGCTGCCGATCCAGGTGCAGTGCGAGCCGCCCTCCGACGTCTCGGCGCTGCAGGCGCTGAAGGACGCGGGCGCCGTCTCGATCGGCATCCACGTGGAGTCGATGGACGACGCGGTGCGGCAGCGCTGGACCCCGGGCAAGGCGCGGGTCAGCCTGGACGAGTACCGCTGGGCGTGGCGCGAGGCAGTGCGGATCTTCGGCCGCAACCAGGTCTCGACCTACCTCCTGGTGGGCCTCGGCGAGGACCCGGACGAGCTGGTCACGAGCGCCCGCGAGCTGATCGGGATGGGGGTCTACCCCTTCGTGGTGCCCTTCCGTCCGCTGCGCGGGACCCTGGCGACCGAGGTCGACCACGTGCTCCCGCCGGCCGGGTCACTGCTGGAGCGGGTCAGCGCCGAGGTCGCCGCGCTCCTGATCGAGGCCGGGATGCTGAGCAGCGGCCAGAGTGCGGGCTGCGCGGCGTGCGGGGCCTGCGGCGTCCTGAAGACGGCCGGCGCCTGATGGTGGAGCTCTCGATCCTCGAGGGTGTTCGGGTCGCGCCTGCGTTCACGGTGGTGAGGGCGGAGGAGCGCGAGCTCGCCGCGCACCGGGCCCTGCGGCGCGAGGTCTTCGTCGCCGAGCAGGGGCTGTTCGCGGGCGACGACCACGACGACGCCGACGACGATCCGCGCTCGGTGGTGCTCGTCGCGGTGGCTCCGGACGGCGCGGTGCTCGGCGGGGTCCGGATCGCGCCTGTCGGCGGCGGACGCGATCTGGGCTGGTGGACCGGCAGCCGCCTGGTGGTGGCGCGCGAGGCGCGGGGCGGCTCCGGGATCGGTGCCGCCCTCGTGCGCGCGGCCTGCGCGGAGGCGGAGGCGCGCGGGGTGCTCCGCTTCGAGGCCTCGGTGCAGCTGCGCAACGAGGTGCTGTTCCGGCGGCTCGGCTGGCGGAGGATCGGCACGAGCACCGTCGCCCGAGTCGAGCACGCCCGGATGCGCTGGCCGGTCGACCGGCTCGACCGGGCGGCCACCGCGGCCAAGGCGGCCCTCGGCGCCCTTCTGGCTCCGCTGGCGGCCGAGGGGGGCCTCGGTGGGGCCGGCTTCGTCGGCGACGACGGAGCACCGGTCCCGGGCAGTGACCTGATCGCCGTCTGCGACGCGATCGTCCCGTCCATGGTGGAGCGCCACCCGGAGTGGGCGGGGTGGTGCTCGGTGCTGGTCAACGTCAACGACCTCACCGCGATGGGCGCGACCGGCATCGGGCTGATGGACGCGATCGGCGCTCGCGACGCGGCCGCCGCCGCGCGCATCGTGAGCGGTCTGCGGGCCGCCTCCGCCGCCTGGGGCGTCCCCGTGCTCGGCGGGCACACCCAGCTCGGAGTGCCGGCGGCCCTGAGCGTCACCGGTCTCGGCCGTACCGCGGCGCCGGTGCCGGGCGCCGCCGCTCCGGGCGACGAGCTCTCGCTGACGGCCGACCTCGGCGGCGGCTGGCGGCCCGGCTTCGCGGGCGCCCAGTGGGACTCGACGTCGTCCCGGCGCGCGGAGGAGCTCCGGGCGATGGCCGCCTCCGTCGGACTCGCGCGGCCGAGGGCGGCGAAGGACGTGAGCATGGCCGGGCTGGTGGGGACGGTCGGCATGCTCGCCGAGGCCAGCGGAGGAGGAGCGGTGATCGACCTCGCGGCGGTCCCCGTCCCCGAGGCGGCCGGCACCGCCGACTGGCTCGGCTGCTTCCCCGGCTTCGCGATGATCACCGCCGACCGGCGGGGGGAGTCGAGGATGGGCACACCCTGGACCGCGACGGCCGCGGTGGGGAGCGTCGTCACGGAGCCGGGCGTGCGGCTGCGCTGGCCGGACGGCGAGGAGACGACGGCGATCGCCGGTGCGGTGACGGGGCTCGGCGCAGCGGGCTGACGGGCCGGGCCGGAGGCGCATCCTCCTCGGCGCGGCCGTGAGACGCAACCCCGCGCAGATCCTCGCCGAGCGGCGGAGACTGGCGGCGGCCCGTTGCTCGACGGGCGCTCATCGACGGAAGGAACGACCCCATGGTGGATCTCGGAGGACTCGCGGACAAGGCGAAGAACGCCGTGAACAGCGACAAGGGCGAGGAGCTGACCGACAAGGGACTCGACAAGGCGGGCGACGCCGCCGACTCCGCGACCGGCGGGAAGTTCGCCGGCCAGGTCGACAAGGCCCAGGAGGCCGGCGACCAGCACGTCGGCAACGACTGACCGCCGGGCGGCCCTTCCGCGCTGTCGCGGAGGGCCGCCCGTCCATCAGTCCCGGTCGCCGAGCCCGCGCAGCAGCGCCCGCACCACGGCGACGGAGCGATCGGCCGCGTCGTCGACGTGCGCCTCGAACTCGCCGGGGGCGCAGAGGTCCGAGATCCCGCGGACCGAGACGAACGGCAGCCCGTGCACGTGCGCCGTCTGCGCGAGGGCGACGGACTCCATGTCGGTGGCGAGCGCGCCGGGGAAGTCGTTCCGCACGCGGTCCACGTGGGCGCTCGAGACGAAGACGTCGCTCGAGACGATCAGGCCGCGGCGCACCGGCGGCCCCTCCAGCAGCTCGAGCTCCGCGGCGAGCGCCGCATCGTCCCCGGAGTAGCGGGCGGGCATCCCCGGGACCTGCCCGAGCGCGTAGCCGAACGCCCGCGCATCGGCGTCGGTCTGCACGTACTCGGCGCCGATCACGACCTCGCCCACGCGGACGTCGGCGCCCAGGCCGCCGGCGGTCCCCGCGCTCACCACGAGCGGCCGGGAGCCGCCCTCCCGCAGGATCGCTGCGGTGAGACCGCCGGCCGCGTTGACGAGGCCGATGCCGGTGCGGACGAGCAGCACCGCGCGGGAGTCGAGCTCGAGCTCCCACTGCAGCGCGTTGCCGACGGCGCGCGGCTCGGAGGCGCTGGACGCGGCGGCGAGGAACGGCGCGGCCTCCTCGTCCATCGCGACCAGGACGATCGCCGTGCTCACGCGGTGACCGTCTCCCACTCCGAGCGGTGCGCGAGGAACGTGCGCGCCGCCTCCTGCGCCCCCTCGAGGGAGTGGTTGGCGCCCCAGCCGCACTGGGTCTCGTTGGCGGCCGGGACCTCGTCGGCCTCGGTGATGTCCTGGAGCGTCGCCTCGACCAGGCCGAGCACCTCGGAGAGCTCGGGCTCGCCCGAGAGGAGCAGGTAGAAGCCGGTCTGGCAGCCCATCGGCGAGAAGTCGATCACGCGGTCGGAGTGGTTGCGGGACTTCTCGGCGAACAGGTGCTCGAGCGAGTGCACGGTGGGCATCTCGAGGTGCCCGCGGTTGGGCTGGGTGAAGCGCACGTCGTACTTGACGAGGTGGTCGCCTCCGGGCAGCGTCTTCGCGTCGGCGAGGCGCACGTACGGCGCTGCGACGGTGCGGTGGTCGAGGTTGAACGACTCGACGTTCATGCGCGGCTGATCCACGGTGGTCTCCTTCGCTGGGGGTCCCTCCATTGTCCTCCGCTCCGCGGAGCGGAGGCGGACCCCGGCGGATCCGGCTGCTTCTTCTCCGGGGCTGCGCCCGGATGCGAAGACGGAACGGAGCTCCCCGATCGACCGGGCGGAGGGTGGCCGGAGCGGGGCGGCCGTACGCGGGCGGGTAGCCGAGGGCCGTCGAGCCGTCGTTCGCAGTCGTCTTCCCGGTCGTCGTTCCTCCTCCTCGGCGTGCGGGGCGGCGTCCTCGGTCCACTCGACCACGGACTGGTCGGGCACGGAGAGCCAGCGTGCCGTCGCGCCCGACGCGGCGGGGACCCGGGCCCCTGAGCGGTGGAGAACGGGCCGCTCCGATCCCTGGCGAGGAGCCTCGGCCGCTCCTCAGAACAGGTCCGAGAAGCCCATCGCGACGAGGTTCGCGTGCGAGGTCCGCAGGCAGTCGAGCGCGCTCCGCCCGTAGCGCTCGTCCTGCTCGACGAGGAGGTGGTCGACGCCGAGCGCGAGGCTCGTCCCGATGATCCCCGGGAAGTCGAGATTGCCCTCCCCCACCTCGGCGAACTGCACGTTCGAGGTGAAGGCGTGCACGGACCACCCGCCGGACATGTCGGCGGGCGGCCCGACCCGGTAGTCCTTCAGGTGCACCAGGGCGACGCGCTCCCCGTACCGGCGCAGCGTCGTCACGGGATCGAGCCCGCCCCGCTGCACCCAGTGCACGTCGAGCTCGAGCCCCAGCAGCGGAGCCCGGTCGGCGACGACGTCGAGCAGGAGGCGGCCGCCGTGCCGCGCGAACTCGTGGTGGTGGTTGTGGAGCAGCAGCCGCAGCCCGTCGTCGCGGAGCCTCGCCGCGGCGGCCTGGGAGCGGTCGGCGAAGTCGAGCAGGGCGGCCGGCGAGGCCGCCGCGGAGGCGGGCAGCATGCCGATCCGGACCGTGCGCGTGCCGAGCGCGCGGGCGTCGGCGACGATCCCGGCGAGCCCGCCCTCGAGCGCGGCGCCCGGGGAGTCCCCCGGTGCCAGGCCCGCCGAGATCGCCGCGATCTCCACGCCGAGCTCGTCCCGCGCCCGCTGCAGCTCGGCCACGGTGGCCGCCGTCAGCGGGATCTGCGAGATCTCCACCGACCGGTAGCCGATCGCTCGGACCTCCCGGAGCGTCGCGAAGGCGCCCGCCGAGGCGAACGCGTCCTTCAGCATCATCGCCTGCACGCCGATCCTGGTCACGGCAGTCCTCCCGGTCGCGGTGGGGGCCGACGTCTCCGCGGCCCGGAACGCCCCCGACGGTAGAGGCGCGCCTCCGATCTTGTCAATCGGTTGCCAATACGCGTATGGTCGTGGCACGGCGGCGCTCCTGCCCGCCGGTTCCCGACGACGAGAACGAGGCACGCACCGTGACCACCGCACCCGTGACGACCGCACCCGCGACGACCGCACCCGAGAACCCCGCGCCCTGGACCCTCTCCGGCTTCGGCGACGAGATCGACCCCGACCCGGTCGTCCAGGTCGCCGTCCTCCGAGCGCTCGGCGCGCACAGCATCGAGGTGCGAAGCGCCTGGGGCCGGAACGTCGTCGACCTCGACGACGAGCGCCTCGCCCGCCTCGCCGCCGTGCTCGAGCGCGGCGGCCAGTCCGTCTCGGCCGTCGCCTCGCCCATCGGCAAGGTCGACGTCGCCCTCGATCCCGAGCTCGAGGTCGCGCGCCTCGACCGCGTCATCCGCGCCGCGCACGCCCTCGGCACACCGAGCATCCGCGTCTTCTCGTTCTACCGGGGCGAGGGAGTGCCGGTCGAGAGCATCCGCGACGACGTCCTGCTGCGCATGCGCATGCTCGCCGACCGCGCCGAGCGCGAGGGCGTGGTGCTGCTGCACGAGAACGAGAAGGACATCTACGGCGACGTTCCCGAGCGGATCCTCGACCTGGTCGAGTCCGTCGGCTCGCCCGCCCTGCGCCTCGCCTGGGACAACGCGAACTTCGTGCAGTGCGGGGTGCGGCCCTTCGACGACGGCTGGACGGCGCTGCGGCCCTACGTCGACTACCTGCAGGTGAAGGACGCGGTGGCCGCGACCGGCACCGTGGTGCCCGCCGGCGAGGGCGACGGCCAGCTGCGCGAGACGCTCACCGCCCTGCGCGACGACGGCTGGACGGGCGTCGCCTCGCTGGAGCCGCACCTCGCGATCACGGACGCCCTCGGCGGATTCTCCGGCCCCGAGTCGTTCGGAGTGGCCGCTCGGGCCTTCCGGGGGCTCGCCTCCTCGCTCGGGATCGACCTGCGATGACCGTCCGCGCGGCGGTGATCGGCTGCGGCGACATCTCCTCCGTCCACCTCGCGGCGATCGGCACCGCACCCGGCGCGGAGCTGGTGGCGGTCTGCGACACCGACCCGGGCCGGCTCGCCGCGGCCGCCGAGAGGCACGCGGTGCCGGGCTTCCCCGAGGCGGTCCGGATGCTCGACTCCGTCCGCCCCGACGTCGTGCACGTCTGCACTCCGCACAGCACGCACGCCGCGCTGGCGGTCGCGGCCCTGGACCGCGGCGTCGCGGTGCTCCTCGAGAAGCCGCTCGCCTCCTCCGTCGCCGAGGGCGAGCAGGTGATCGCCGCGGCCGAGCGGGGCGGGGCGCGCATCGGCGTCTGCTTCCAGAACCGCTACAACCCGCCCGTGCAGCGCCTCCGCGAGCTGCTGGCGTCCGGCTCCCTGGGTGCCGTGACAGGTGCGGCCGCGACCGTGCTCTGGCACCGCACTCCCGGCTACTACCTCGACCGCCCCTGGCGCGGGATGCGGGCCGAGGGCGGCGGCGGGATGCTGATGAACCAGGCGATCCACACCGTCGACCTCCTGCAGTGGCTCCTCGGCGAGGTGGTCGCGGTGAGCGGCTCCGCCTCCACGCGCCTGCTGCCGATCGAGGTCGAGGACACCGCCGACCTGGTGCTCACCCACGCCTCCGGCGCGCGCAGCGTCCTCTACGCGACCGTGGCGAACGCGTGGGACGAGCCGGTCGAGCTCCGCCTGCGCACCGAGCGCGCCACCGTCTCGCTGCGCGGTGCCCTCACCGTGCGGCGCGACGACGGATCCGTCGAGGTCGTCCCGGACACGGAGCGCCGATCCGGCGGGCGCTCGTACTGGGGCGCCTCGCACGAGCTGCTCGTGCACGACTTCTACGCCCGCCTCGGCGAGGACGAGCCCTTCTGGATCTCGCCCCGCGAGGCGGCGAGGTCGCTCGCGATCGTCCAGGCCGCCTACGCCCCAAGCGCGCCCGCGCGGATCCCCCACTCCACCCCGAACGAAGGACTCCTCCCATGACCACCGTCCGCCTCGGCATCATCGGATTCGGCGCCCAGGGCTCCTCCTACGCCCGCTTCCTCGCCGACGGCAGGGTGCGCGACCTCGTCGTCACCGCCGTCGCCGACGTCGACCCCGCCCGGGAGGCGGCGGCCGCCGCGCTCACACCCGGAGCGTCCCTCCACGCCGACCACCGCTCCCTCCTCGCGAGCGGAGAGGTCGACGCCGTCGTCGTCTGCACTCCGCACTACCTCCACCCCGGGATCGGCATCGACGCTCTCGAGCACGGGCTGCACGTGCTGGTCGACAAGCCGGCGGGCGTCTACGCCGCGCAGGTGGCGGAGCTGAACGAAGCCGCCGCCGCCCGTCCCGGGCAGCGCTTCGCGATCATGTTCAACCAGCGCGCGAACCCGCTCTACCGCCGGCTCAAGGAGGTCGTCGACGAGGGCGGGATCGGCCGGATCCTGCGCTCGAACTGGATCATCACGACCTGGTGGCGGCCGCAGGCCTACTTCGACCAGAGCGCGTGGCGTGCGACGTGGGGAGGCGAGGGCGGAGGCGTCCTGGTCAACCAGGCGCCCCACCAGCTCGACCTGTGGCAGTGGCTGTGCGGAGTGCCGGAGTCGGTGGTCGCGAAGGCCGGCTACGGGCGGTGCCGCGACATCGCGGTGGAGGACGAGGTGACGGTGCTCGCCGACTTCGGCGGGGGCACGACCGGCGTGCTGGTCACCACGACGCACGACCCGATCGGCACCGACCGCCTCGAGATCGTCGGCGACCGCGGCCGGATCGTCGTCGACGACTCCCGGGTCGCGACGATCACCCGGTTGACCGCCCCCGAGCGCGAGGTCAGCGCCGCCCTCAGCGCCGAGGACGTGGGCCTCCTGCTCAGCGGTCGCTACGACACCGCGGGCCTCTCCACGACGGAGCGGATCGAGTCGGCGTCGGTCTGGGGCGAGCAGCACACGGCCGTCCTGCAGGACTTCGCGGACAGCATCCTGCACGGCACGCCGCTGCTCGCACCCGGGGCGGAGGGGATCCTCGGGGTCCGGCTCGCCAACGCCATCCACTACTCGAGCTGGACGGGACGCGAGGTACCGCTCGACCTCGACGAGGGCGTGTTCCTGGCGGCGCTCAACGAGCGCATCCGCGAGGAGGGGGCGTTCCCGGAGCGGAGCTGACGGGGCGGAGCCGCGCGGACCCGCGCTGGACGGGGCCGGAGCGGTGGGCGGCCGGCCGGCGACGGCGGCCTCCCGGAGCGCGGGCTCCCCGATCCGGCCCGACCCGGACGCGAGCGACGGGCCGGGCGGGCTTCTCGGCCCTGTGGCAGCATGGGCGGCGGACGGCGCCCCGTCCGCCGCCGTGCCCCTCGAGAGAAGACCGCGATCGTGCCCAGCGAAGACGTGCCCACCGGCCCCTCCGCCGCGAGACGCCGCGGCCGCTCCGCGACGACGATCTACGACGTCGCCCGACTCGCCGGCGTCGCCCCCTCCACCGTCTCGCGCGGGCTGAGCACGCCCGGACGGCTGAACGCCGCGACCGAGCAGCGGATCCGCGCCGCCGCCAAGGAGCTGGGCTACCGGCTCAACCCGATGGCGCGCGCGCTGCCGACGGGCCGCACCTCGACCCTCGGGCTGCTGGTGGCCGACATCACCAACCCGGCCTTCTTCCCCGCCGTGCGCGGAGCGGAGCGGGCGGCGTCGCTCCGCGGCTTCACGATGATCCTCGCCGAGTCGCAGGAGTCCGGGGAGCGCGAGGCCGAGGCGGCCGACCGCATCGCCGCCTCCACCGACGGGCTCGTCCTCGTCAGCACCCGCCTCAGCGACGAGGAGATCATCGCGCTGGCCGGGCGCATCCCGGTCGTCGTCCTCAACCGCGTGGTCCCCGGCGTCGCGGGGATCGTGCCCGATCTCGCCCCCGGGATCGACGCCGCGCTCGACCACCTCGCGGCCCTCGGCCACCGCTCCCTCGCCTTCATCGCCGGTCCGCCCGACTCGTGGATGAGCGCCGCGCGATGGGAGCTCCTCCTCGACCGCGCTCCGCAGCGGGGCATGACGGTCGTCGAGATCGGGCCGGGCGTCTCGACCCTCGAGGGCGGGAGGAGCGCGCTCGCGAGGGTGACCGCCTCCGGCGTCGGCGCGGTGATCGCCTACAACGACCTGGTCGCCATCGGACTGATGCGCGCGGCTCAGGAGTCGGGCGTCGCGATCCCGGAGCAGCTCAGCATCATCGGCTTCGACGACATCTTCGGGAGCGACTTCACCTCGCCGCCGCTGTCGACCATCAGCGCACCGCTGGGCCGGATGGGCGAGCGGGCGGTCCGCCGGGTGCTCGGCGACGAGGAGCCTCCGGAGCGGGCCGACGACCTGCCGACGGAGTTCGTCCCGCGCGCCTCGACGGGACCCCGCCGCGACTCCTGACCCCGGTCCGCGCCCGGCGCGCCATCCGGTGCGACACCTCTGGCAATCGGTTGACACTCCTCGGCACCCATACTTGGATGGCCCTGTGCCGACGAAGCTGCTGAACGATCCCGACCGACTCCTGCCGATCGACCCGACGACCCGGGCGATCGCCCGCGATCTCCACGCGAGCGTCGCCGACCTGCCGATCCTCTCCCCGCACGGGCACGTGGATCCGCGCCTCCTGCTCGAGGACCGCCCGTTCGCCGACGCGGCCGAGCTCTTCCTCCGGCACGACCACTACGTCACCCGTCTGCTCCACTCCGCCGGGATCGACCTCGGCGATCTCGGCATCCCGGGAGGCGAGCGCCTCGCCGGCCCGGAGGAGGTGTGGCGCACGTTCTGCGCGCACTGGCGGATCTTCGCGGGAACCGCCTCGGGCTACTGGCTCCAGTCGATCCTCGCCGAGCAGTTCGGCATCACCGAGCAGCCCGACGCCTCCACCGCCGACGCCCTCTTCGCGGCGATCGGGGCCCGGCTGTCGTCCGCCGCCTTCCGCCCGCGGGCGCTCTTCGAGCGGTTCGGGATCGAGGTGCTGGCGACGACCGACGATCCGCTGGACGACCTGGCCGTCCATCGGGCTCTGGCGGAGGATCCGGCGTTCCCGGGCCGCGTGCTGCCGACCTTCCGCCCCGACGCCTACCTCGATCCCTCCACCCCCGGCTGGCCCGAGCGCGTCGCCGCCCTGGCCGCCGCCACCGGAACGAAGGAGTCCAGCTTCCCCGGATTCCTCGAGGCCCTCCGCGCCCGGCGCCGGTACTTCCTCGACCACGGCGCCGTCTCCGCCGACCACGGAGTGCTGGAGCCGCTGACCGTCGACCTCGACCCCGCCGAGGCGCAGTCCCTCTTCGCCCGCGCCCGCGCCGGCACGATCGACGCCGAGGGCAGCCGCGTCCTCGCCGCGCACCTGCTGCTGCAGTCCGCCCGCATGAGCGTCGACGACGGCCTGGTGATGACCGTCCACGCCGGCGTGCTGCGCAACCACGATCGGCCGACCTTCGAGCGCTTCGGTCCCGACACCGGCCACGACATCCCCGTCGCGACCCGGTTCGCCGAGCCCCTCCGCCCGCTGCTGCAGGAGCTCGGCAACGCACCGGGCTTCCACCTCGTCCTCTTCGGGATCGACGAGAGCACCCACTCGCGCGAGCTCGCTCCCCTCGCCGGCTACTACCCGTCGGTGTTCCTCGGAGCGCCGTGGTGGTTCCTCGACGCGCCCGACGCGGTGCTGCGCTTCCGCGCCGCCGTGACGGAGACCGCCGGCTTCTCGCGGAGCTCCGGCTTCATCGACGATACCCGCGCGTTCCTCTCCATCCCGGCCCGTCACGACATGGCGCGGAGGCTGGACGCCGCGTTCCTCGCGCGCCTGGTCGCCGAGGGGCGGATCGACTCCGAGACGGCGAGCGCCGTCATCCTGGACCTCGTCGACTCCCAGCCGCGGAAGGTCTTCAAGCTGTGAGCGGGCACGGCGGAGGAGGCGGTCTCGATCGCGCATCGACGGGCCTGCCGGCGGCTCCCGTCCGCATCGTCCACCTCGGCCTCGGCGCCTTCCACCGAGCGCATCAGGCCTGGTACACGCACGCCGTCGACGACGACCACGAGTGGGGCATCGCCGCATTCACCGGCCGGAGCCCCCGCGCGGCCGAGGAGCTCGCCGCGCAGGACGGCCTGTTCACGCTGATCGAGCGCGGACCGGAGGGCGACTCGGCGACGGTCGTGGGCAGCATCGTCGAGGCGGTCGACGGCGCGGACGTCGCGCGTCTCGTCGAGCTCGTCGCGGCTCCGGCGACGGCGATCGTCACGCTGACGATCACGGAGGCCGGGTACCGTCTCGCCGCGGACGGCGGCCTCGACCTGGACGACCCCGCCGTCCGGAGCGACCTCGCCGCCTTCCGATCGGGAGGAGCGCCGACGACCGCGCTCGGCCGCCTCCTCCTCGGCCTCACCGCCCGGCGCGACGCCGGCTCCGGCCCGCTCGCCGTCGTCCCCTGCGACAACCTCTCCGGCAACGGCCCTCTCGTGCGCCGTGGGCTGCTCCTGCTCGCAGAGCGGCTCGACCCGTCGCTCGCCGACTGGATCGACCGCACCGTCTCGTTCGTGTCGACCTCCGTCGACCGGATCACTCCGGCCGCCACGGCGGCGGACCGGGAGGCGGCGGCCGAGCTCACCGGCATCAGCGACGCCGCGTCCGTCGTGACCGAGCCGTTCCGCGACTGGGTCCTCTGCGGCGGCTTCCCCGCCGGCCGGCCCGCCTGGGAGCGCGCCGGAGCCCGCTTCGTGGACGACATCGAGCCCTTCGAGCGGCGCAAGCTGCGACTCCTCAACGGCGCGCACACGCTCCTCGCCGCCACCGGCCGCCGGCGGGGTCTCGCCACCGTCGCGGAGGCGATCGCCGACCCCGCCTGCCGGAGCGCCGTCGAGGCGTTCTGGGCGGAGGCGGCGGCCGGCCTGCCCGCCGGTCTCGACGCGGACGCCTACTGCGCCGCCCTCCTCGGGCGCTTCGGCAACCCCCGGATCGAGCACCGGCTCGAGCAGATCGGCGCCGACGCGACCGCCAAGCTCCGCATCCGGATCGCGCCCGTGCTCCTCGCCGAGCGCGCGGGCGGACACGACGGAGCCGCCTCCCTCCGTGCCGTCGCCGACTGGATCGCACTGCTGCTCCAGGGTGAGCGCCTGCCCGACGCGCAGCGCCACGCCCTCGACCGCGCCCTCGGCTCCGCCCGGCCCGTCGAGGCGCTGCTGCGGCTCGTCGACCCGCGCCTCGCCGACGACCCGGCCCTCGTCGCCGCGGTCGCCGCTCAGGCGGCCTAGACCTCCACCCCGCCTCTCCGCGCGGCGCCTTCCGGCGCCGTCGGCAACCGATCGCCACCCTCGCACCGTCTCGACGCGGCGCGGATCCCGACGGGTCCGCGCCCGGGTAAAGGAGCCCGCATGACCCCCCGCACCACCGCGCCCGGAGCGCCCGCCGCTGAGAAGCTCTCGAAGCTGAGCATCGTGGGCTACGGCGCCGGCGACACGGCGAACAACCTCGCCTTCACCACCGCCACGATGTTCCTGCTCGTCTACTACACCGACGTCGCCGGGATCTCCGCGGCCGCGGCGGGCACGCTGCTGCTCGTCGTGCGGATCTTCGACGCGTTCGCCGACGTCTTCGCCGGCCGGGTCGTGGACCGCACCTACAGCAGGCGCTTCGGCAAGTTCCGGCCCTTCCTGATGTTCGGGTCGGTCCCGCTCCTGCTGCTCTCGGCCGCGACCTTCTCCGTCCCGCAGATCGGCGAGAGCGGAACCCTGCTCTACGCCTACCTGAGCTACGCCGCGCTCGGCCTCGCCTACAGCCTCGTCAACATCCCCTACGGCTCGCTCGCCGGAGCGATGACGCAGGTCGGCACCGAGCGCGCGAAGCTCGCCAGCGCCCGCGCCATCGGCGGCGCGATCGTGGGGGCCGGGCTCGGCACCTTCATGGCCCCGCTGGTCGTCCCCGGCGCCGATCTGCAGTCGCTCTTCTCGATCGTCACGCTGAGCTTCGTCGTCGTCGGCTCCGCGCTCTACCTCTTCACGATCCTGACCGCGAAGGAGCGCGTCCAGCGCGACGTCGCGCACGTCACGTTCCGTCAGAGCATGACGACCCTCCGCTCCAACCGGCCGCTGCTCTTCCTCTGCCTCAGCTCGTTCCTGTTCCTCACCGGGACCCTCGCGCTCCAGACCGTGCAGCTCTACTACCTGCGCGACGTGCTCGGATCGGTCCAGCTCTACGCCGCGATGTCGCTGATCCAGCTCGCCCTGACCTTCGGCCTGGCCGCCCTCGTCCCGACGATCGTGCGGCGGTTCGGCAAGCGCAACGCCTACATGGCCGGAGTCGCGGTCCTGATCAGCGGCGGAACGGTCGTCTTCCTCGCCCCGGGCGACGCGGTGGCGGTCGGCTTCGGCGGACTGGTCCTCGCCTACGTCGGCATCCAGCTCGTCAACATGCTCGTCTGGGCGATCGAGGCCGACACCGTCGAGTACGGGGAGTGGAAGACCGGCATCCGCTCCGAGGGCACGATCTACGCCCTGTTCTCCTTCACCCGCAAGACCGGCCAGGCGGTCGGAGGCGCCCTCGCCGCGTACGCGCTGGCCTGGGGCGGCTACGTGGCCGGGGCCGCGGAGCAGAGCGAGCACGCCGAGTGGGGCATCCGCGCCGCCGCCGGCCTCATCCCGGCCGTCGCGGCCCTGCTCGCGGTGCTGATCATGGCGTTCTACCCGCTGACCGACCGCCGGCACGCGCAGATCGTCGCCGAGATCGCCGAGCGCCGCGAGAGCACGGGTCAGGCCGCGCCCGTGGCGCCCGGCCTCTCGACCGCCGCGTTCTCGATGGACCGCGCTCCCGGCCGGAACCCCTGACCCGATCCCCCACCACGAAAGGCATCCCATGAAGATCGACAAGGCCGAGGTCGTCGTCACCAGTCCCGACCGCAACTTCGTCACCCTCAAGCTCACGACCGACGACGGGCTGACCGGCCTCGGCGACGCGACCCTCAACGGCCGCGAGCTCGCCGTGGTCTCCTATCTCGCCGACCACGTCGTGCCGCTGCTCCTCGGCCGCGACGCCTCGCGCATCGAGGACACCTGGCAGTTCCTCTACCGGTCGTCCTACTGGCGCCGCGGGCCGGTCACGATGGCGGCGATCGCGGCGGTCGACACCGCCCTCTGGGACATCAAGGGCAAGGCCGCGGGCATGCCGCTCTACCAGCTGCTCGGAGGCGCGTCCCGCACCGGCCTGCTCGCCTACGGCCACGCGTCCGGGCGGACGGACGCGGAGCTGTTCGACAGCATCCGCGAGCACCAGGAGCAGGGGTACCGCGCGATCCGCGTGCAGACCGCGGTGCCGGGACTGACCTCGATCTACGGCATCGCCTCCAACGCCGTCCTCGAAGGCAACGCCGGCGTGCGCTACGACCACGAGCCGGCGCAGCGAGGCGGCCTGCCGACCGAGGAGGACTGGGACACCCGCGCCTACCTGCGCCACGTCCCCCGCGTCTTCGAGGCCGTCCGCAACGAGTTCGGGCCGGAGCTCCCCCTCCTCCACGACGGCCACCACCGGATGACACCGATCCAGGCCACGGCCCTCGGCAAGTCCCTCGAGCCGTACGACCTCTTCTGGCTCGAGGACTGCACGCCCGCCGAGAACCAGGAGGCCCTCCGCCTCGTCCGGCAGCACACCACCACGCCCCTGGCGATCGGCGAGGTCTTCAACACCGTCTGGGACTACCAGCTCCTGATCCGCGAGCAGCTGATCGACTACATCCGCAGCGCGGTCACGCACACCGGAGGCGTCTCCCACCTCCGGAGGATCCTCGACCACGCCGCGCAGTACCAGATCAAGTCCGGGATGCACGGACCCACCGACGTCTCCCCGGTGGGCATGGCGGCCGCGATGCACCTGGGCCTGGCGATCCACAACTTCGGGATCCAGGAGTACATGAAGCACGGCGAGCGGACCGACAGCGTCTTCCAGCAGTCGTTCACCTGGAGCGAGGGACGGCTGCACCCGGGCGACGCCCCCGGGCTGGGCGTCGAGCTCGACGTCGACGCCGCCGGGAAGTACCCCTACGTGCGCGCGTACCTGCCCTCCAACCGACTCGCCGACGGCACCGTCCACGACTGGTGACCTGCCCCCCTCCGCCGAGGCGATCCCGGACCGTCGCGGGAGCCACGACCGGCGGGCTCCCTCGACGGTCCGGGGTTCCCCCCGCCGAGCACAGGCCGGTCAGGGCACGAAGCGGTAGCCCATGCCGGCCTCGGTCAGCAGGTGCCGCGGATGCGCGGGGTCGGGCTCGAGCTTCTTGCGCAGCTGCGCGAGGTAGAGCCGCAGGTAGCCGGTGTCGGTGACGTGCGCGGGGCCCCAGATCTCGGCCAGCAGCGAGCGGCGGGTGACCAGCTTGCCCGCGTTGCGGATGAGGATCTCGAGCACCTGCCACTCCGTCGGAGTCAGCCGCACGGAGACGCCGTCCCGCGTCGCGCTCTTGGCCACCAGGTCCACGGTCACCTCGCCGATCACGACCAGCGGCTCGCCGTCGGCCGGCTGCACCCGCCGCGAGAGGGCCCGGATGCGCGCGAGCACCTCGTCCATCGAGAACGGCTTGGTGACGTAGTCGTCCGCGCCGGCGTCGAGCGCGCCCACCTTGTCGGCCGCGCCCGTCCGTCCCGACACCACCAGGATCGGCGCGCTCGTCCAGCCGCGCAGTCCGTGGATGACCTCGACCCCGTCGAGCCGTGGCATGCCGAGGTCGATCATGTAGAGGTCCGGATGCTCGTCCACCGCGCGGTTGATCGCCTCGGTGCCGTCGCCGGCCGTCACCACGTCGTATCCGCGGGCGGTGAGCGTGATGCGCAGGGCGCGCAGGATCTGGGGGTCGTCGTCGGCGATCAGGATCTTCATGCGGCTCCTCCGGAGTCCTCGTGCGGAGCGGTGCCCGAGCCGCCGTCGTGCGGGGCGGGAGGAGCGACGTGAGCCGCAGGAGCAGCGGCAGCAGTCTCCGGCGCCAGCGGCAGCGTCACCACCATCGTCAGCCCGCCCCCCGGAGTGTCCTCCGTCTCGAGCGTGCCGCCCATCCCCTCCGTGAACCCCTTCGAGAGCGCGAGGCCGAGGCCCAGGCCCGTCAGGTTGTCGTCGTCGCCGAGTCGCTGGAACGGCACGAAGATCTCGGCGCGGCGCTCCTCGGGCACCCCGGGGCCGTGGTCGACGATCCGCAGCTGCGCGCTCCCGCCGAAGGCGCTGGCGGCCACGCGCACCCGGGTGCCGGACGGCGCGTAGCGGACGGCGTTCGCGAGCAGGTTGACCACGACGCGCTGCAGCAGAACCGCGTCGGCGAGCAGCGCCGGGCCCTCCGGATCGAGGTCGAGGTCGACCTCGCCGGGACCGAGCCCGAGCTCGTCGAGCGCGGGGAGCACCACGTCGGCGGCGTCGAGCGGAGCGAGCGCCACGGCGAGCGCCCCCGCCTCCAGCCGCGTCACGTCGAGCAGGTCGGTGACCAGCGCGGCGAGCACGGTGAGGCTCTCGTCGGCGGTGGCGAGCAGCTCCTCCCGGTCGCGCTCGCTCCAGACCACCTCGGGCGAGCGCAGTCCGCTGACGGCCGCGGTGGCCGCGGCGAGGGGCCGGCGCAGGTCGTGGCTGACGGCCGAGAGCAGGGCGCTGCGCACCCGGTCGGTCTCGGCCAGCGGAGCGAGGGAGCTGGCCGTCTCGCTGAGAGCCGCGTTCTCGAGCACCGAGTCCAGCTGGGCGGCGACGACCTGGAGCAGCCGCCGCTCGCTCCCCTCCAGCTCGCGGCCGTGCAGCTCGAGCACCGCGCCCTCGCCCACCGCGATGCGCGCGGGATCGCCCTCCGGCTGCGGCTCGCCGTCGGCCGCGACGAGCTCGCCGCCGCGCAGCAGCCGCACGCCGGTCAGCCCGAACGCCTCGCGCGAGCGCTCGAGGATCGCCTGCAGCGCCCCCTGCCCGCGGATCACGCCGCCCGCGATCGTCGCCAGCAGCTCCGACTCCGCCCCCGACCGCTTGGCGGCCCGCGCCCGCCGGGCCGCGCGGTCGACCACGGCGCTGACGAGCGCCGCGTTCAGCACGTAGAGCACCAGCGCGAGCGCGTGGAGAGGCTCGTCGACGGTGATCGTGTAGAGCGGATCGACGAAGAAGAAGTCGAGGGTCAGCCCCGAGAGCACGGCCGCGAAGAGGGCCGGCCAGAGCCCGCCGACCAGCGCGACCACCACCACCAGCAGCTGGTACGAGAGCACGTCGCTCGTGATCGACTCGTCGCTGCGGAGGCTCGAGAGCAGCCAGGTCACCAGCGGGCCGCCCACGAGGGCGAGGGCCAGTCCCAGGAGGCGGCGCCGCAGCGTCAGTGCCCCGTCGAGCCTCGGCAGCACCGCGGTGCGCCCGGCGGCGGAGTGGCTGACGATGTGCACGTCGATGTTGCCGGACTCGCGGATCACCGTCGACGCCGTGCCGGGCGTCAGCGCCGAGGCGAGACGGCTCCGCCTGCTCACGCCGATCACCAGCTGCGTCGCGTTGACCGAGCGGGCGAACTCGACCAGCGTGCGCGGCACGTCCTCGCCGACCACCTGGTGGTAGCTGCCGCCGAGCTTCTCGACCAGCACCCGCTGCGCCTCGAGCACGTGCGGCCGGGGAGTGCGGAGGCCGTCGGGGGTCACCACGTGCACGGCGAGCAGGTCGCCCCCGGAGGCACGGGCCGCGATCCGCGCGCCGCGCCGCAGCAGGGTCTCCCCCTCCGGCCCGCCGGTGAGGGTCACGACCACGCGCTCGCGCGCCTCCCAGGTGCTGTCGATGCCGTGCTCGACGCGGTAGTCGCGGAGCGCGCTGTCGACCTCGTCGGCGAGCCAGAGCAGCGCGAGCTCGCGCAGGGCGGTCAGGTTGCCGAGCCGGAAGTAGTTGGACAGCGCGGCGTCGATGCGCTCGGGCGGGTAGACGCGGCCGTCGGCGAGGCGGTCGCGCAGCGCCTGGGGCGCCAGGTCGACGACCTCGATCTGATCGGCGGCGCGGAGGACCGCGTCCGGGATCGTCTCGCGCTGCGGCGCTCCGGTGATCGCGTGCACCACGTCGTTGAGCGACTCGATGTGCTGGATGTTCACGGTCGAGAAGACGGTGATGCCGGCGTCGAGGAGCGTCCGCACGTCCTCCCAGCGCTTCTCGTGCCGGGAGCCGGGGGCGTTGGTGTGCGCGAGCTCGTCGACCAGCGCGACGTCGGGCCGGCGGGCCAGCACCGCGTCGAGGTCCATCTCGTCGAGCAGCACACCGCGGTGCTCGACGGCCCTCCTCGGCACGACCTCCAGCCCCTCGACCATCGCGGCGGTGGCGGAGCGGCCGTGCGTCTCGACCACGGCCACCACGACGTCGCGGCCCTCGGCAGCGAGCCGGCGGCCCTCCTCGAGCATCGTGTAGGTCTTGCCCACTCCGGGCGCGGCTCCGAGGAGCACGCGCAGGCGGCCCTTCGTCATGCTCCCGGCCTCCCCTCGTGCTCGCGGCTCCGGGGCGTCCCGGGCTCGCGGGTCCGGCGTCGATCCGCTCGATCGGACGGTCCCGACGAGCCGATCGCGATTCTACGAGCCGGAGGCGCCACCGGAGCGGTCACAGCCGCGCTAGAGCGGCGTTGAGCTCGAGCACGTCCACCGTCGGCTCGCCGAGGTACCCGAGCTCGCGGCCCGCGGTGTGCTCGTCGACCAGCGCGCGCACGGCGCTCACGTCGAGCCCGCGGGCGGCGGCGATGCGGGGCGCCTGCAGCTGCGCGTAGGCGGGGCTGATCGCGGGGTCGAGCCCCGAGGCGGAGGCGGTCAGCGCATCGGCCGGCACCGCGGCCGGGTCGACGCCCTCGAAGGCGGCGATCGCGGCCCGGCGCTCCTCGACGGACGCGACGAGGTCGGCGTTCTCGGGGCCGAGGTTGCTGCCGGTCGAGGCCGCGGCGTCGTAGCCCGCGGCGGAGGGACGCGACTGGAACCACTCCGGCAGGGGCGCTCCGTCGGCGTCCGTGAACGACTGCCCGATGAGCGACGAGCCGATCACCGCGCCGTCCTGGCGCAGCAGCGAGCCGTTCGCCTGGGCGGGCAGGGCGAGCTGCCCGATCCCGAGCACCGCGAGCGGGTACGCCGCTCCCAGCAGCACGGTGAGCACGATCATCGCGCGCAGCGCGACACCGTAGGGACGGAACATGGTCTCTTCTCTCTGTCTTCGGTGGTCGGGACGGACGGGTCAGAAGCCGGGGATCGCGGCGACGATCAGGTCGACGAGCTTGATCCCGAGGAACGGAGCGATCACTCCGCCCAGCCCGTAGACCAGGAGGTTGCGGCTGAGGATGCGCGAGGCGGCGACCGGGCGGTACGCCACTCCCCGCAGCGCGAGCGGGATCAGCACGACGATCACCAGCGCGTTGAACACGATCGCCGAGAGGATCGCCGAGGCCGGCGAGTGCAGCTGCATCACGTTCAGCACCGCGAGCCCGGGGAAGACCCCCGCGAACATCGCCGGGATGATCGCGAAGTACTTCGCCACGTCGTTCGCGATCGAGAACGTGGTGAGCGCGCCGCGGGTGATCAGCAGCTGCTTGCCGATCCGCACGATGTCGATGAGCTTGGTGGGGTCGGAGTCGAGGTCGACCATGTTGCCCGCCTCCTTCGCCGCCGAGGTGCCGGTGTTCATCGCCACGCCCACGTCGGCCTGCGCGAGGGCCGGGGCGTCGTTGGTGCCGTCGCCGGTCATCGCGACCAGCGCGCCGCCCTCCTGCTCGCGCCGGATCAGGGCGAGCTTGTCCTCGGGGGTCGCCTCGGCGAGGTAGTCGTCGACTCCCGCCTCCGCCGCGATCGCCTTCGCGGTCAGCGGGTTGTCGCCCGTGATCATCACGGTGCGGATGCCCATCGCGCGCAGCTCCGAGAAGCGCTCGGCGAGCCCGTCCTTCACCACGTCCTTCAGGTGCACGACGCCGAGCAGGCGGGCGCCGTGGGCGTCCTTCACCGCGACGACGAGGGGCGTGCCGCCGCTCTCCGAGACGCCGTCGACGAGCACCGTGAGGCGCGCCGCGACCGCGGACGGCAGCGGCCCCTCCTCCTCCACCCAGGCGCGCACGGCCGAGCCGGCGCCCTTGCGGATGGAGGAGCCGTCGGCGAGGTCGAGCCCGCTCATCCGGGTCTGCGCGGTGAACGGCACCACGGCGGCCTGAGCGGGCTCGGCGGCGGGGCGGCCCGAGTCGCCCGCGAGGTCGACGATCGACTTCCCCTCGGGCGTCGGGTCGCTGAGCGAGGAGGAGGCGGCCGCGTCGACGAGGGCGGCCTGCGCCACTCCGTCGAGCGGGAGGAACGCCACCGCGCGGCGGTTGCCGTAGGTGATCGTCCCCGTCTTGTCGAGCAGGAGCGTCGTGACGTCGCCCGCCGCCTCCACCGCCCGGCCTGACATCGCGAGCACGTTGCGCTGCACGAGCCGGTCCATGCCGGCGATGCCGATGGCCGAGAGGAGGGCGCCGATGGTGGTCGGGATGAGGCAGACGAGCAGGGCGACCAGCACCGGGACGCTCACGGAGGCTCCCGCGAACGAGGCGATCGGGTTCAGGGTCAGCACGACCACGACGAACACGATCGAGAGGCTCGCCAGGAGGATGTCGAGCGCGATCTCGTTCGGTGTCTTCTGCCGCGACGCGCCCTCGACCAGGCCGATCATCCGGTCGACGAAGGTCTCGCCCGGCCGGGAGGTGATGCGCACCACGATCCGGTCCGAGAGCACTCGCGTGCCGCCCGTCACCGCGCTGCGGTCGCCTCCGCTCTCGCGGACGACCGGGGCCGACTCGCCCGTGATCGCCGACTCGTCGATGGAGGCGATGCCCCAGACGATGTCGCCGTCGCCGGGGACGAGGTCGCCCGCCTCCGCCACGACCACGTCGCCCAGCTGCAGCTCGGCCGAGGAGACCTCGACCAGGCGGGCCGACAGGGCGGAGGGGTCCGCGGGGTCGTAGTCGGCCACGCGCCGGGCCGGAGTGCTGGTCCGGGTGGCGCGCAGGCTCTCGGCCTGGGCCTTGCCGCGGCCCTCGGCCACCGACTCCGCGAGGTTCGCGAACACCACGGTGAGCCAGAGCCAGATCGCGATGCCGGCCGTGAAGGTGACGGGCACCGTCGATCCGCCCGACTCCTCCGGCCCCCCGAGGAACGGCTCAGCGATCGCCAGCACCGTGGTCAGCACCGCGCCGACCTCGACGATGAACATCACGGGGTTGCGCCACATCAGGCGCGGATCGAGCTTGCGCAGCGCTCCGGGGAGCGCGGCGGCGAGCTGGCGCGGCCCGAGGGCGGCGCGGGTGGGGCGCGCGGGTTCCGCGGGGGCCTCGGTCAGTGCAGTGGTCATCGGAGTCGCAGTCCTTCCGCCAGGGGGCCCAGCGCGAGTACGGGGAAGTAGGTGAGCGCGGTCACGACGACCGTGACGCCCACGAGGAGGCCGACGAACTGCGGCCGGTGGGTGGGCAGCGTGCCGGCGCTGGAGGGCACCGGCGACTGCGCCGCGAGCGAGCCGGCCAGGGCGAGCACCAGCAGGATCGGGAGGAAGCGGCCGAGGAGCATCGCGACGCCGAGCGCCGTGTTCAGCCAGGGCGTGTTCGCCGTCAGCCCCGCGAACGCCGAGCCGTTGTTGTTGGACGCGGAGGTGAAGGCGTAGAGCACCTCCGAGAGCCCGTGCAGCCCGGGGTTCAGGATCGACGTGCTCTCCACGTCCTCCCGCACCGCCGGGATCGCGAAGCTCAGGGCCGTGCCGGCCAGCACGAGCGTCGGCGTCACGAGGATGTAGAGGCTCGCGAGCTTGATCTCGCGCGGGCCGAGCTTCTTGCCCAGGTACTCGGGCGTCCGGCCGACCAGCAGCCCGCCGACGAACACGGCCAGCACCGCGAGCACGAGCATCCCGTAGAGGCCCGAGCCGACGCCGCCGGGGGCGACCTCCCCGAGCATCATGTTGAGCATCGGCAGCATGCCGCCGAGCGCGGTGAAGGAGTCGTGCATCGCGTTGACGGCGCCGGTCGAGGTGAGCGTCGAGGCGGTCGCGTAGAGGGCGGAGCCGGCGATGCCGAAGCGCGTCTCCTTGCCCTCCATCGCGGCTCCGGCGGCCTGTGCCGCGGATCCGCCGCCCGCCGCCTCCAGCGCGGTGAGGGCCGCGAGCGACACGACGAAGATCGTCGCCATCGCCGCGAGGATCGCGCGCCCCTGCCGCACGTCGCCGACCATCCGGCCGAAGGTGCGCGGCAGCGAGAACGGGATCGCGAGGATCAGCACGATCTGCAGCAGCGACACCCACGCCGAGGGGTTCTCGAACGGGTGCGCGGAGTTGGCGTTGAAGTAGCCGCCGCCGTTGGTGCCGAGCAGCTTGATCGCCTCCTGCGAGGCCACCGCGCCGCCCGGGATGCTCTGCTCGCCGCCGGTGAGCGTGGTCACCGTCAGCGGGCCGTTCAGGTTCTGGATCACGCCGCCCGCGATCATCACGACCGCCGCCACCACCGCGAGGGGCAGCAGGAGGCGCAGCGTGCCGCGCACGAGGTCGACCCAGAAGTTGCCGAGCGTTCCGGAGGAGCGGCGCGCGAATCCGCGGATCAGCGCCACCGCCACGGCCAGGCCCACGGCCGCCGAGACGAAGTTCTGCACGGCGAGGCCGCCGAGCTGCACCGCGAAGCCGAGGGTCGCCTCCGGGGAGTAGGACTGCCAGTTGGTGTTGGTGACGAACGAGACGGCGGTGTTGAACGCCAGCCCCTCCGGCACCGCGGCCAGGCCGAGGGAGCCGGGCAGGACCGCCTGGAGGCGCTGCATCCCGTAGAGCAGGAGCACGCCGACGAGCGAGAAGGCCAGCACGGCCCGGAGGTAGGCGCGCCAGCTCTGCTCGCCCGCGGAGTCGACGCCGATGAGGCGGTAGACGCCGCGCTCGAGGGCGAGGTCACGCGTCGAGGTGTAGACGCGGAACATGTGGTCGCCGAGGGGGCGGTGGAGGAGGGCGACGGCCAGGCCGACGGTCGCGACCTGGAGGACGGCGAGGAGCGGATCCATCAGAAGCGCTCCGGTCGGATCAGGGCCGCGACGAGGTAGACGACGGCGGCGAGCGCCAGCACGGCCGCGAGGGCGTCGAAGACGATCACCGGCCCGCCTCCTTCTCGCGGGTCCCGCGGGTCGCCGAGGGGGGCGGTCCGCCCAGCCGCTCGACCCCCTTCGCGGCGAGAGCGATGAGCGAGAAGAGGGCGAGCACGCCGAGGAGGTAGGCGAGGTCGAGCACGGAGGACTCCATCCGGGGAGCGGACGACGCCCGGGACCGGACGCCTGCCGGGAAGCGGCACAGGAAGCGATGCAACACCTCGCGGGGGCCCCTCGGAGCGGTCCTCACGGTTCCCCTACGGCCCGGCCCGGAGTCCTCGCGTTTCCCTCACGCGGACGGCGACGGGCGCCCGGCGGAGGGGCGCGAGCCGGGCGGGAGCCGAGCGGTGAGAGCGTTCTCCCCTAGCAACGGCGGGGGTCGACGTCCCGAAGATCACATTTCGGCATCGCCTGGACAAATTCGCCGCCCGCGCTTTACTCCCCCCGATCGAAGCAATATGTTCTCTCCGTGGACAAAGCCCCTCGGGGCTCTCCCGCCCTCCCGGGCGACGACACGACGACGTGCGCCACACGTGCACGCCTCTTGTCGTCCTCTCCCTCGGACACTGCTTTCAGAGAGGAATGCACTCCATGAAGTTCTCCCGCGGCATCACCACGCTGGCCGCCGCCGGCATCATCTCCCTCGGCCTCGCGGCCTGTTCCGCGAGCCCCGCCAACTCCGGAGGCGCCGCTGCCGGCGCTGGCGCGGAAGGCGACTGCACCGTCGGCATCTCGATGCCCACGCGCAGCCTCGAGCGCTGGATCAACGACGGCGAAGGCCTCCAGTCGCAGCTCGAGGGCGACGGCTGCACCGTCGACCTCCAGTACGCCGACAACAAGACCGATCAGCAGATCTCGCAGATCCAGAACCAGATCGCCGGCGGCTCCAAGATCCTGGTCATCGCCGCGATCGACGGCGAGGCGCTCGCGCCCGTCCTCGCCGAGGCGAAGAAGCAGAACGCCACCGTCATCGCCTACGACCGTCTCATCAACGGCACCGCGGACGTCGACTACTACGCGACCTTCGACAACTACAAGGTCGGCCAGCTCCAGGGCCAGTACATCGAGTCGACCCTCGACCTGAAGAACGCCGCGGGTCCCTTCACCCTCGAGCCCTTCGCCGGCAGCCCCGACGACAACAACGCGAAGTTCTTCTTCTCCGGCGCGTGGGACGTCCTGCAGCCCTACATCGAGAGCGGCAAGCTCACCGTCCCCTCGGGCAAGTCGCCCGCGTCGGACGACGACTGGGCCTCGATCGGCATCCAGGGCTGGGCCTCCGACAAGGCGCAGTCCGAGATGGACAACCGCCTCTCGTCCTTCTACACCGGCGGCCAGAAGGTCGACGTCGTGCTCTCCCCCAACGACAGCCTGGCCATCGGCATCGAGGCCTCGCTGAAGTCGGCCGGCTACACCCCCGGCGCCGACTACCCGGTCATCACCGGCCAGGACGCCGACAAGGCCAACGTCAAGGCGATCCTCGCCGACGAGCAGTCCATGACGGTCTGGAAGGACACCCGCACCCTCGGCGACCGCGTCTTCCAGATGGTGCAGTCGATCGTCGCGGGCGAGGAGCCCGAGGTCAACGACACCGAGACCTACGACAACGGCGAGAAGGTCGTCCCGTCCTACCTGCTGGAGCCGCAGGTCGTCACGAAGGACGACGTGCAGTCGGTCCTCGTCGACTCCGGCTTCCTCAAGGCCGGCGACGTCGGACTCTGATCCGTCGGGCGGGGGCGGGGAGGAGCGATCCTCCCCGCCCCCGCCTCCCCGTCCGCACACCACTCCCCCCCAACGAAGTGAGGCCCTGTTGGCCAGTCCCATCCTCATCATGCGCGACATCGTCAAGGAGTTCGGCGGCGGCGTCCGCGCCCTCGACGGCGTCTCGCTCTCGGTCCAGCCCGGCGAGGTCCACGCCATCTGCGGCGAGAACGGCGCCGGCAAGTCGACCCTGATGAAAGTCCTCTCCGGCGTGTACCCGTACGGCAGCTTCGAGGGCACCATCGAGTTCGAGGGCGAGGAGGCGCAGTACCGGTCGATCAACGACAGCGAGGCCGACGGCATCGTGATCATCCACCAGGAGCTCGCCCTCAGCCCCTACCTCTCCATCGCCGAGAACATCTTCCTCGGCAACGAGAAGTCGACCCGCGGCGTCATCAACTGGAACGCGACCAACGCGGAGGCGGCCAAGCTGCTCGCCCGCGTCGGCCTCGCCGAGAGCCCCGCGACCAAGATCCTCGAGCTGGGCGTCGGCAAGCAGCAGCTCGTCGAGATCGCCAAGGCCCTCGCCAAGGAGGTGAAGCTCCTCATCCTCGACGAGCCCACCGCCGCCCTCAACGACGAGGACAGCGACCACCTGCTCGGCCTGATCGACCAGCTCCGCAAGCAGGGCATCACCTGCATCATCATCAGCCACAAGCTGAAGGAGATCCGCGCCATCGCGGACACCGTCACGATCATCCGCGACGGCCGCACCATCGAGAGCTTCCCGATGGCCGGCGAGGAGGCGTCCGAGAGCCGGATCATCCGCGCGATGGTCGGCCGCGACCTCAACAGCATGTTCCCGCCGCGCGACCCGCAGATCGGCGAGGAGAAGCTGCGCGTCGAGAACTGGACGGTCCACCACCCCGTCGACATCAACCGCGTGGTCGTCGACGACGCCTCCTTCACCGTCCGCGCCGGCGAGATCGTCGGCTTCGCGGGCCTGATGGGCGCCGGACGCACCGAGCTCGCGATGAGCATCTTCGGGAGGAGCTACGGCACCGGCATCTCCGGCCGCGTCTACAAGGACGGCGAGGAGATCCAGACCCGCACCGTCGACGAGGCGATCCGCAACGGCCTCGCCTACGCGACCGAGGACCGCAAGCGCTACGGGCTCAACCTCATCGGCGACATCACCGTCAACGTCTCGGCCGCCGCGCTCTCGCGCCTGGCCCGGCTCGGCGTGATCGACAAGCACCGCGAGTACAAGGTCGCCGACTCGTACCGATCGAAGATGAACATCAAGGCGCCGACCGTCTCGGCCGTCACGGGGAAGCTCTCCGGCGGCAATCAGCAGAAGGTCGTCCTCTCGAAGTGGATCTTCTCCGGTCCCGACGTGCTGATCCTCGACGAGCCCACCCGCGGCATCGACGTGGGAGCCAAGTACGAGATCTACGGGATCATCAACGAGCTCGCGGCCCAGGGCAAGGCGGTCGTCGTCATCTCGTCCGAGCTGCCCGAGCTGATCGGCCTCGCCGACCGCATCTACACCATCTCCGAGGGACGGATCACGGGCGAGATCGATCGCGCCGACGCCACCCAGGAGCACCTCATGCACTACATGACCGCCGGAAAGGAACAGGCCCGATGAGCGCCACGACCACCACAGCGCCGGCGGACACGCCCGCCAACACGCCCTCCACCCCGCCCAAGCGCTCGCGCCGGCTGAACATCAACCTCCGGCAGTACGGCATCCTCGCCGCGCTGGCCATCATCATCCTGCTCTTCCAGGTGCTGACCGGCGGGCGCCTGCTCCTGCCCGGCAACGTCAACAACCTGATCCAGCAGAACGCCTACGTGCTGATCCTCGCGATCGGCATGGTGATGGTCATCATCGCCGGCCACATCGACCTCTCGGTCGGCTCGGTCGTGGCGATGGTCGGCGCCATCTCGGCGATCGCGATGAACAACTGGGGCCTGCCCTGGTGGGCGGCCGTCGTCGTCGCCCTCGTCACCGGCGCCGCCGTCGGAGCATGGCAGGGCTTCTGGGTCGCCTTCGTCGGCATACCGGCGTTCATCGTGACCCTCGCGGGCATGCTGATCTTCCGCGGCTTCACCCTCGTCCTCCTCACCGGCGGAACGATCAACGGCCTCCCCACCGAGTTCACCGCGATCGGCGCCGGCTGGCTGCCGGGCGTCCTCGGCGGCATCGCCGGGCGCGACGCGCTCACCCTGGTCCTCGGCCTGATCGTCTGCGTCGTCCTCGTGGCCCAGCAGCTCCGCAGCCGCGCGACCCTCCGCCGCCTCGAGCTGCCCCGCGAGCCCATCGGCTCGCTGGTCGCGAAGTCGGCCATCGCCGTCATCGCGATCATGGCCCTCTCCTGGCTGCTCGCCGGCTACAGCGGAACCCCGATCATCCTGATCGTGCTCGCCGTGCTGATCCTCGCCTACAGCTTCGTGCTCGGCCGGACGGTCTTCGGCCGCCACATCTACGCGATGGGCGGCAACCTGTTCGCCGCGATGATGTCCGGCGTCAAGACGAAGTGGGTCAACTTCTTCATCTTCGTCAACATGGGCGCACTGGCCGGAGTCGCGGGCATCGTCAGCACCGCCCGCGCCGGCGGTGCGGTCGCCTCGGCCGGACAGAACTACGAGCTGGACGCGATCGCCGCGGTCTTCATCGGCGGCGCCGCCGTCCAGGGAGGCGTGGGCACCGTCGTCGGAGCCGTCATCGGCGGACTCGTGATGGGCGTGCTCAACATGGGCCTCTCCATCCTCTCGGTCGACGCGGCCTGGCAGATGGCGATCAAGGGCTTCGTGCTCCTGCTCGCGGTGGCGTTCGACATCTTCAACAAGCGCCGCGCCGGCGGCCGCTAGGCGAACGCCGGGCGCCGCCCAGCGGCGCTCCGCGTCCTTCTCTTCTACAGTTCTCGGGCGCGGCTTCTCCTCGGGGGAGCCGCGCCCGAGTGCATCCGAGACCCGTCGGGGTCCAGCGACAGGCAGGCGATCATGGCAGGAGCAGTCGGAGCCTCCAGCAACGCGCTGCTGCGCCGCACGAACCTCGCGAGCCTCGCGACGCTGGTGCACCGCTCCGGTCCCACCAGCCGCGCCGAGCTCGGCCGCCTCACCGGGCTCAACCGCTCCGCCGTCGCGAACCTGGTCGGCGAGCTGAGCGAGCTCGGCTGGGTGGCGGAGGAGACCACCGCACCGGACGGCCGCATCGGCCGCCCCAGCGCCACCGTCGTCCCCGGCGACCGGTTCGCGGCCGTGGGCGTCCACCTCGACACCGACGCGATCATCGTCGGCCTCGTCGGGCTGCACGGCGAGCTGCTGCGCCGCGTCCGCTTCGACACCCCCAAGCCCGCGAGCCCGGCCACGGTGGTCCGCGTCGTCACCGGGATCGTCGAGGGCTTCCGCTCCGAGCGGGAGTCGCTCCGCACGCTGGTCGGCGCGGGCGTCGCCGTCCCCGGCCTCGTCCAGGCCGACTCCGGCTTCGTCCACCGCGCCCCGCACCTGGGCTGGCGCGACGTCGACCTCGCCACCCAGCTGAGCCGCGCCCTCGACCTCCCGGTCGCCGTCGGCAACGACGCGACCCTCGGCGCCATCGGCGAGTCCCTCTTCGGAGCCGCGCACGGCGTGGCCGACGTGGTCTACGTCACCGGCGGCGCGGGCGGCATCGGCGGAGGAGTCATCATCGGCGGCGTCCCGCTCCAGGGCTCCTCGGGGTTCGCGGCCGAGCTGGGCCACACCCTCGTCGCCACGAACGGCCGCCTCTGCGGCTGCGGCCGGCGCGGCTGCCTCGAGGCCGAGGTCCGGATGCGCTCCCTCCTCGACGTCCTCGGCGCCCGCGTCCTCGACCAGGACGAGCTCGACATCGCCCTGGGCACCTCCCGCGACCCCGCCGTCCTCGGCGAGGTCGCCCGCCAGGTCGACCTGCTCTCGGAGGGCCTGTCCACCTACATCAACCTCTTCAACCCCACCGCGGTCGTGCTCGGCGGCTTCCTCGGCTCGCTGCTCACCGTCGACCGCGAGCGCCTCGCCGCCCGCGTCTCCGCCCGGGCTCTGAGCGACCTCGCGCGCGGCGTGCGGATCGAGCGGGCCGCCCTGCGCTCGAGGCTGGAACTCGTCGGCGCCGCGGAGCTACCCTGGCGGCGGGCGCTGGCGGATCCCGCCGCCGTCACCGGGGGCGCGCAGCCGCCGGGTGGGAGCAGCAGCCGCGAGGACGCCCTGGGCGCCCGCGCCTGACCCCGGCACTCGAGTGCCGGCACCGCGTCGAGGAGGACGAGCATGGCCGACTGGAACGACACGATCATCGAGGAGTTCCGCGCGAACGGCGGGACCGTGACCACGGGCGGCTTCGGGAGGAGCCTCGTGCTGGTGCACCACCGCGGCGCCCGCTCCGGTGAGGAACGCGTGACTCCGCTGATGGCGCTGCACCCCTCCGACGACGTCTGGCTGCTCGCCGCGTCCGCGGCCGGTGCGCCGAAGCACCCCGCCTGGTTCCACAACACGATCGCCCACCCGGACCTGGCGATCGAGACCCCCGACGACGGCACCGTCGACGTCCGGGCGCGCGTCCTCGCCGGGGAGGAGCGCGACGCCGGCTGGGCCCGCTTCACCACCGCCTCCGCCGGCTTCCTCGACTACGAGAAGCGCACCACCCGCATCATCCCGGTCGTGGAGCTCACCCGCCGCTGACCGCGGCTCGTCAGCGCAGCAGCACGGGCACCGTGTCCGGCGTGCTCCAGCTCAGCGCGATCCGCTCGCGGAAGCCGCCGCTGCGCAGCTCCGCCTCGAGCGCGTCGATCACCACGGGGAGCAGCGCGCGCCGCTCGATCAGCAGGTCGAGCACGAGCCGGTCGCCGGCCGTCAGCAGCACCGGGCCCGATCCGGGCAGCACCGCGATCCACTGGCACTCCCCCACCTGCACGCTCCGGTGCCGGCGGAGGCGTCGGAGCAGCTCGGGCAGCGCCTGCGGATCGAGGGCGGACACGTCGGCACGGAGGGCGATCACCCCGCGAGCGTGCCCGCGCCGGACGACCTCGCGCCGACCTCCCGGTGAACACCGCCCCTCCGCGGGACGCCGTCCGCGAGAACGACACGACAGGAGCCCGCCCCGGAGCGCACCGCACCCGGGAACGGGAGAAGCCCCCGACCGGACATCCGATCGGGGGCTTCTCTCCGGTTCTCTCGAACTCCGGTTCTCATGAACTCTGGTGCGCGAGGGGGGAGTTGAACCCCCACGCCCTTTCGGGCACACGGACCTGAACCGTGCGCGTCTGCCTATTCCGCCACTCGCGCTCACCAGCGGCACCGAAGCGCCGACGAGAAATCGTAGCATCCCCCGGCCCCGGAGCCGAACCGGCACCCGCCGCCCCGGGTCGGAGCTCCCCCGGGAGCCGCCACCGGGCCGTGCCGGTGAGAGCGCGCACACGGCACTCCGGCCGCGAAACCACCGCGGAGGATCGCGCATCCAGACCATCCCAGTAACATGCCCGTAGCCGTGCGCGGCGCAGACCAAGAAGAGGAAGCGGCGACGGGCGCGCAGACATCTCGATCCGTGCGCGACCGCCGAGAAGGCGAAGAACCGGAAGATCGGAAGACTGTGGGCATACTGGACAACTTCGAGAAGGGACTCGAGCGCGTCGTCAACGGCGCGTTCGCGCGGACCTTCAAGTCGGGTCTGCAGCCGGTCGAGCTCGCCTCCGCCCTCCGCCGGGAGCTCGACACCACCGCCGCCGTGGTCAGCCGCGACCGCATCCTCGTCCCCAACAGCCTCGTCCTGCGGATGTCCGCGACCGACCTCGACCGGATGCAGCGCCTCGGCGCCACCCTGATCGACGAGCTCACCACGGTCGCCACCGAGCACGCCACCAAGCAGGGCTTCCGCTTCCCCGGCCCGATCGACATCTCCCTCGCCGTCGATCCGGCGCTCAGCGACGGCATGGTCGAGGTCGACTCCCGCAGCGTGAAGGGCACCGTCGCCTACACGCCCGTCCTCGACATCGACGGCCGGCGCCACCCGATCATGAAGGCGCGCACCGTCATCGGCCGCGGCAGCGACGCCGACATCACCGTCGACGACTCGGGCACCTCCCGCAAGCACGTCGAGATCCTCTGGGACGGCTCCCGCGCCCAGGTGCACGACCTCGGGTCCACGAACGGCTCCAAGCTCGACGGCCGGCCCGTCACGCAGGCGCCCCTGGCCCCCGAGCAGACCATCACGATCGGGCGCACCTCGATCGTCTACCGCGTCGTGCAGGGCTCCGCGCCCGCACGCACCGACCGCCCGTCGTCCGGCAGGGCAGCCGGACGCGGCTCCGAGGGATTCTGGGACGACCGGCTATGAGCGAGCTCACTCTTTTCCTCCTGCGCATCGCGTTCCTCGCGCTGCTGTGGTTCTTCGTGTTCGGCATCGTCTACGCGCTGCGCTCCGACCTGTTCGGGCAGCGCGTGCGCAAGCTGCCGCCCGGCGCGCAGGCCGCGTCCCCCGAGGCCCCGTTCGTGACGGCGGCCCAGCCCGTGGTCGCCGCGGCCGCCCCGGCTCCCGCGCCCGCGCAGCCCGCCTCCCCGTCGGCCCCCTCGGCACGGAGGAGCCGCGAGGCCGCCGCCGAGCGCGCCGAGCAGGGAGGTGCCGCCACAGTCCACACGGCGCAGCGCCTCGTGATCACCTCGGGGCCCAAGCGGGGCACCGAGCTCGAGCTGACCGGCGACCCGCTGACGATCGGCCGCTCCGCGGAGTCGACGCTGGTCATCCGCGACGACTACACCTCGACCCACCACGCGCGCCTTCTCCTCTGGAACGACGAGTGGATGATCCAGGACCTCGACTCCACCAACGGCACCTTCCTCGACGGCCGCCGTGTCGGCGCGCCCACCAAGGTGCCGCTGGACACGCCCGTGAAGGTCGGCACCACCACCTTCGAACTGCGGCGGTCGTAGCACGTGGCCCCCACTCCGGAGAGCGGCTCCGGCCACGGCGCGGTGCGCGAGAGCGCCGCCGTCTCGCACGTCGGCAGGATCCGCTCGAACAACCAGGACTCCGGCTACGCGGGCCGGCAGCTCTTCGTCGTCGCCGACGGCATGGGCGGTCACGCGGGCGGCGATGTCGCCTCCTCCATCGCGATCAAGCGCATCGCGGAGGCGGACCGCGTCTACGCCTCCACCTACGAGGCCGAGGACGAGCTCAAGCGCACCCTGCTGGCGGCCAACACCCTGCTGGCCGACGCCGTGGTCGACCACCCCGAGCTCACCGGCATGGGCACCACCGTCAGCGCGATCGCCCGCGTCGGCGAGTCGGTGGCGATCGCGCACATCGGCGACTCCCGCATCTACGTCCTCCGCGACGGCCGGCTCGAGCAGGTCACGACCGACCACACCTTCGTGCAGCGCCTCGTCGACTCCGGCCGCATCACGGAGGAGGAGGCGATGACGCATCCGCGCCGCTCCGTCCTGATGCGGGTCCTCGGCGACGTGCACACCAACCCCGAGATCGACACGCTCACGCTCGAGACCGAGCCGCACGACCGCTGGCTGATCTGCTCCGACGGCCTCTCCGGCGTCGTCCCGCACGACGAGATCCTCAAGGAGCTCGGCCGCGACGAGACCGCGCAGCAGGTGGCCGACCGCCTGATCCGCGACAGCCTCTCGCACGGCGCCCCGGACAACGTCACCGTCGTCGTCCTCGACATCCCCGGGGCGGGCGACACCGCGCGCATCCTCGCCCCCGTGGAGGAGCCGGTCGTCGTCGGATCCGCCGCCGCGCCCACGCCCTTCAGCACCGACGACTCGCAGAACCGCGTCCGGATCCCCGGCCTCCGCCTGCACACCCGGGCTCCCGCCGCGCAGGGCCCCACCCACTTCGAGCCCGCGTCCGAGGACTACCTCGACGAGCTGATCGAGGAGGACCGCCGCCGGCACCTGCGCCGCCGCATCACCTGGCTCGTCGGCCTGTCCCTCGTGCTCATCATCGGATTCCTCGGGATCCTCTTCGCCTACGACTGGACGCAGTCGCGCTTCTACGTCGGCACCGACGGGGACACCGTGATCATCTACCAGGGCATCCAGCAGTCGGTCGGCCCGCTCTCGCTCTCGGAGGTGAAGGAGGACACGGGCATCCCGCTCGACTCCCTCCGCGCCTACGACGTCGAGCAGCTGGAGCAGACGATCAGCGCCGACTCCTACGCCGGCGCGGTCGACATCGTCGAGCGCCTCACGGACGCGAACGGAGCACCATGACGGACGCCGCCACGGCCACCGCCCGCCCCGCCCCCGAGCGGCAGGGCTTCTTCCGCCAGAAGCTGCGCAATCTCGAGCTCCTGCTCCTGATCGGCGCATGCCTGATCGACGCCGGCGCGATCGTGCTCGTGCAGCTCGGCGCCCTCGGCTCGATCGACACCACGCTGGTCTCGCTGGGCGCCGGCCTCTCGGCGCTCGTGCTCGCCGTGCACGTCGTGCTGCGCTTCGCGGCCCCGGCGGCCGACCCCTTCCTCCTCCCGATCGCCACCGTGCTGAACGGCCTGGGCGTCGCCGAGATCTACCGGATCGACATCGCCGACGGCGCGACCGGCTGGGAGTCGGTGGCGGTGCGGCAGATCTTCTGGAGCGCCCTGGCCGTCGTGGCGGCGATCGTGGTGCTGCTGGTCATCCGCAACCACCGCGTGCTGTTCCGCTACACCTACGTCGCCGGGTTCGCGGCGATCGTGCTGCTCCTCCTGCCGCTCCTGCCCTTCATCGGCCGCGAGGTCAGCGGCGCGCGCGTCTGGATCGGGATCGGCGACGTGGCGAGCTTCCAGCCCGGCGAGATCGCCAAGATCGCCCTCGCGGTCTTCTTCGCCGGCTACCTCGTGCGCAACCGCGACTCCCTCTCGATGGTGGGCCGCACCGTCCTCGGGATGCGCTTCCCGCGCCTGCGCGACCTCGGCCCGATCCTGGTGGTCTGGGCGGTCACGATGGGCGTCATCGTCTTCCAGCGCGACCTGGGGACGGCGCTGCTCTACTTCGGCCTGTTCCTGGTCATGCTCTACGTCGCGACCGGCCGCACCAGCTGGGTCCTCATCGGCGTCGGCCTGTTCCTCGGCGGCGCGCTGCTGGCGAGCCAGACGCTCGACTACGTGGGCAACCGCTTCGCCAACTGGCTCGAGCCCTTCAGCGCCGAGCGCTACGGGGCGGATCCGGGCGGCAGCTACCAGCTCGTGCAGGGCCTCTTCGGCCTCGCGCACGGCGGACTGCTCGGCACGGGCCTCGGCCAGGGGATGCCGGATCTCACGCCGGTCCCGCAGTCCGACTACATCATCGCCAGCCTCGGCGAGGAGCTGGGCCTCGCCGGGCTCTTCGCGATCTTCGGCCTCTACCTCCTGCTGGTCTCGCGCGGGTTCCGCATCGGCTTCGCCGGGCAGGACGACTTCGGGCGCCTCCTGGGAGTCGGCCTCTCGTTCGTGATCGCCCTGCAGTGCTTCATCGTCATCGGAGGCGTCACCCGCGTCATCCCGCTGACCGGCCTGACCACGCCGTTCCTCGCCGCCGGCGGCTCCTCCCTCGTGGCGAACTGGATGATCGTGGCGGTGCTGCTGCGCCTGTCCGACACAGTCCGCAGTCAGCCTCGTCTGGTGGTGTGATCCGTCGATGAACCGAGAACTCAAACGGGTGAGCCTCGTCGTGCTGACGATGTTCGTGGCCCTCTTCCTCTCCACCACCACCATCCAGGTGATCCAGGCCGACTCCCTCGACGAGGACGGCCGCAACACGCGGACCCTCTACGAGAGCTTCTCGACCGAGCGCGGTGCGATCCTCGCCGGCGGTCAGCCGATCGCCTCCTCGACGCCGTCGGACGACCTCTACAAGTTCCAGCGGCAGTACGCGAACGGCCCGCTCTACTCCGCCGTGACCGGCTACTTCACTCTGAACCAGGGCACCACCGGCATCGAGCGCACGCTCAACGACTACCTCTCGGGCACCTCGAACTCGCAGTTCTTCGACGAGATCAACAACCTCGTCACGGGCCAGGACCCGAAGGGCGCGTCGGTCGAGCTCTCGATCGACCCGGTCGCCCAGCAGGCCGCCTTCGACGCGCTCGGCGACTACACGGGGGCCGTCGTCGTGACGGAGCCGGCCACCGGCCGCATCCTCGCGATGGTCTCGAAGCCCACCTTCGACCCCACCGCGCTCGCCTCCCACGACACCGACGACGTCCTCGCCGCCTACCGGGCGCTGAACGACGACTCCTCCGAGCCCCTCGTGAACCGGGCCATCGGCGGCTCGCTCAACCCGCCCGGCTCCGTCTTCAAGCTCGTCGTGGCCTCGGCCGCCCTCGAGTCCGGCCGCTTCACCGCCGACTCGAGCTTCCCCAACGTCGAGTCGTACACGCTGCCCGGCTCCTCGTCGCAGGTGATCAACTCCGGAGGCGGTCTCTGCGGCTCCGGAGAGACGGTCACGCTGGCCACCGCCGTCTCGCTCTCCTGCAACGTCCCGATGGCCGAGATGGGCGTGCAGCTGGGAGCGGACGCGATCCGCTCGCAGGCCGAGAAGTTCGGCTTCGACACCGAGCTCGAGATCCCGATGTCGGTCGAGGCGAGCACCTACCCGACGAAGACGGACGACGCCCAGACGGCCCTCACCGCCTTCGGACAGTTCGAGGTGCGTGCGACGCCGCTGCAGATCGCCATGGTCTCCGCGGCGATCGCGAACGGCGGCGAGGTGATGCAGCCGAACCTGATCGACTCGATCCGCTCGCAGGACCTCAGCGTGCTGCAGCAGTTCCAGGAGAAGTCGCTCGGCCGGGCGGTGAGCACGCAGACCGCGGACGCCGTCAAGGCGATGATGGTCGCCAGCGTCCAGGGCGGCGCGGCGACGAATGCAACAATAGGGGGCGTCACTGTGGCCGGTAAGACCGGTACCGCCGAGAACAGCGGGGACGACCCGTACACCCTCTGGTTCACCGGCTTCGCGCCTGCGGACGACCCGCAGTACGCCATCACCGTGCTCGTGGAGAACGGTGGAGGGCTCGGCCAGACCGGGTACGGCAACCTGATCGCCGCACCCATCGGACAACAGGTACTAGAGGCGGTGCTGAACAAATGAGACCCACGACAGGCCTCACCTTCGGGGGACGCTACGAGCTGCAGTCCCGGATCGCCATCGGCGGCATGGGAGAGGTGTGGCAGGCGACCGATCTGGTCATCGGCCGCACCATCGCGATCAAGATCCTGAAGGACGAGTACCTCGGCGACCCCGGCTTCCTCGAGCGCTTCCGCGCCGAGGCCCGCCACGCGGCGCTGGTCAACCACGAGGGCATCGCCAACGTCTACGACTACGGCGAGGAGGACGGGTCGGCCTACCTGGTCATGGAGCTCGTCCCCGGCGAGGCGCTCTCGACCGTCCTCGAGCGCGAGCGCGTCCTCTCGACCGACAAGGTCCTCGACATCGTCGCGCAGACCGCGCTCGCCCTGCACGCCGCGCACGCCGCGGGCCTCGTGCACCGCGACGTGAAGCCGGGCAACCTGCTCATCACGCCGGACGGCCGCGTCAAGATCACCGACTTCGGCATCGCGCGCATCGCCGACCAGGTCCCGCTGACGGCGACCGGGCAGGTCATGGGCACGGTCCAGTACCTGTCCCCGGAGCAGGCGAGCGGCCAGCCCGCCTCCCCCGCCACCGACATCTACTCGCTGGGCATCGTCGCGTACGAGTGCCTGGCCGGGCGCCGCCCCTTCACGGGCGAGTCGCAGGTCGCCATCGCGATGGCGCAGATCAACGACACCCCGCCGGAGCTGCCGGTCACGGTCGCGGAGCCGGTGCGCAACCTCGTCTACTCCTGCATCGCCAAGAAGCCGGCCGACCGCCCCGCCACCGCCGCGCACCTCGCGCGGGCGGCCCAGGCGCTGCGCTCGGGCGACGTGCGCGGAGCGGCGCTGGCCGTCCCCGCGGTCCTCAGCGACCTGCCCACGACGCAGGCGACCACGGTCCTCCCCTCCAACCAGGGCGCGACGCAGGCGACCACGGTGCTGCCCTCCGGCGCGCCCGCCGCCGCGGCCGCCGCTCCGTTCGTGCCGATCGAGGAGCCGCTCGAGCCGGCCGAGGAGCCGCGTCGCCGCAGCCCCTGGACCTGGCCGCTGATCGCCCTCATCGTGATCCTCGCCGTCGTCATCGCGGGCACGATCTTCGCCCTGACGACCGGCGGGAGCAGCGACCCGGCCGCCTCCCCCACCGCGCCGACCAGCACGGCCCCGTCGCCGACGCCGTCCGAGACTCCGAGCCCCACGCCGACGCCGACCTCGAACACGGTCGTCATCGACAAGGCCGACTACGTCGGGCGCTCCTTCGACGACGTCGAGACCGAGCTCGAGGCCCTGGGCATGGGCGTCCGGCGCGCGGACGGCCCGAGCGCCCCCACCGCCGAGCAGGTCGGACTCGTCGAGGACGTGAACCCCACCGCGAACGTGGTGAAGGGCACGACCATCGAGGTCTCCGTCTTCACCGAGGTCGCGACCCCGGACGCACCGACCGCCGTGCCGACCGTCACCCCCGCCGCCTCCAGCGTCGAGGCGGGCGCGACGTTCAACGTCACCTGGAGCAACTACAACCAGTGCCCGAGCGGAACCTCCGTGAGCGGTTACCGGGTGACCGCGACCGGTGAGGGCGCGAGCGTGACGAGCACCAACCCGTCGAACTCGACGACCGCGACGATCCAGGCCGGCACCACGGCCGGCACGATCGACGTCACGTACACCGTGCTCTGCGGCGAGTCGGAGTCGGCGGCCTCGCCCACCCTCTCCGTCACCGTCGAGGAGCCGGCTCCGACCCCGGCGCCGACCCCCACCTCGAAGGCCACCTCGACGCCCACCCCCTCCGAGTAGCGGCGGCGCGCCGGTCGGGGCACCGCTCCGGCCCGGCGCCTCGCGGCCGTCGCGTCGCGCCCCCGCCCGGAACACCAGGGGCCCATAGGTACACTTGCCGTGGCTCCTCGGGGCCGCACCACACGGAAGTACAGGGCGGGAGCGTGCGCGTGACGGATGAGGGTCGCCTGATCGCGGGACGGTACCAGGTCGGGCCCCGGCTCGGCCGCGGCGGGATGTCCGAGGTCTACCTCGGCACCGACACCCGGCTCGGCCGCACCGTCGCCATCAAGGAGCTGAAGCTCTCCCTCTCCTCCGACTCCGCCTTCCGCCTACGGTTCCGGCAGGAGGCGCAGTCCGCGTCGCGCATGTCGCACCCCACGATCGTCCGGGTCTTCGATGCGGGCGAGGAGGTCTCGCTCGACGACAACGGCGCCGAGTCGCGCCGGCCCTTCATCGTCATGGAGCACATCGAGGGCCGCCTCCTCAAGGACCTGATCGCCGAGGGCCCCCTCGACGTGGACGAGGCCGTCCGCATCACGGAGGGCATCCTCACCGCCCTCGAGTACTCGCACCGCGCAGGCGTCGTCCACCGCGACATCAAGCCCGGCAACATCATGCTGACCCCGTCGGGCCAGGTGAAGGTGATGGACTTCGGGATCGCCCGCGCCGTCTCCGACTCCGCCGCCACGGTCGCTCAGACCACGGCGATCCTCGGCACCGCGGCCTACTTCTCCCCCGAGCAGGCGAAGGGCGAGCAGGTCGACGCCCGCAGCGACCTCTACTCCGCCGGCATCGTGCTCTTCGAGCTCCTCACCGGCCGTGCGCCCTTCCGCGGCGACACCCCGGTGGCCGTCGCCTACCAGCACGTCAGCGAGACGCCGCCGGCGCCGAGCTCCATCAACCCGGCCGTCACGCCGGCGCTCGACGCGGTCGTCGCCCGAGCACTCTCCAAGGACCGCTACGAGCGCTTCCAGGGAGCTGCGGAGTTCCGCGACGACCTGCGCGACGCCGCCGCCGGACGCCTCCCCGACCACCGCCCGATCGACGAGCTGACCACCTCGCTCTTCGCGGCCCGCAGCCAGGGCGGAGTCAACGACTCCGAGCTCGCCCTCCGCCAGCTGGCCGAGGACAACTCGATCGTCCGCACCCAGCGCCGCCCGCCGGTCCTCTGGATCTGGTCCTCGATCGTCGTGCTGGCCGTGATCGTCGCCGCACTCGTGATCTGGGTGCTGACGCTCCAGCCCGCGTCGACCCTCCCGTCGCAGTCGCGCGAGGTCCCCACCCTCACCGAGACCACCTACGACAGCGCCCAGTCGACCCTGACCGAGCTCGACCTCGTGCCGAGCCAGGTCGCGGAGTACAGCTCGACCGTCCCCGAGGGCGAGGTGATCCGCACGGATCCGGGCTCGGGCACGATCGTCGCGCCCGAGACGGTCATCCGCATCGTCGTGTCCCAGGGTCCGCAGCCCGTCGCCGTGCCGGACACCGTCGGGCAGAGCCTCGCCGAGGCCATCGACGCGCTCACCGCCGTCGGCTTCGTCGAGGGCTCCCAGACCCGCGAGAACTCGCCGACCGTCCCGGGCGACGTCGTACTCGCCGCCTCTCCCGGAGCGGGCCAGCAGGTCGCCCCGGGCACGCCGGTCGACCTCACGGTCTCCTCCGGCCAGGTCACGCTCCCCGACCTCGTCGGGACATCCCTCAGCAGCGCACTGGCCACCCTCGCCTCCGAGAAGCTGCAGCTCGTGGGGGTCGAGGTCCCGGACGAGACCTGCGACGCGACCCGGGCGAACCCGCCCATCACGACCCAGTCCCTCGCTCCGGGCGACGTCCCGCAGGGATCGACCGTCCAGCTCGGATACTGCGCGGGCTGACCCGGCCTGCAGCCCGCGGCGGCTGCGGCGTCGGCCGACGCTGCCCGGTGGAGGCCGGGCCGCTGCTCTGCGCGTCGAGAAGGGCTCGTCCGGACGTTGCTCGTCGGGTTCGATGCTCCACGGCGCCGACGGCCCCGAGGTGAACCGCTACGCCCGGCGCGCGTCGGCGAGCGGGGGCTGGAGCCGCACGACCTCGCCGGCTGCCGATCCGTCCGCGGGGCGTGCGATCCTGCCGCGGATGTCGCTCGGGGTGAGCCCCTCGCGGCGCTTGAGCGCACGGCGGAGGTGGTCCGCCGAGGAGAATCCGGACGCGGCGGCGATCGCCTCGAGCGGGACCTCCCGCGGGCGGCGGCGCAGGAGCTCCACGGCGCTGGCGACCCGGGAACGCTCGATCTCGCTCGCGACCGTGGTGCCCGCGTCCTCGAAGAGCCGCTGGAGGGAGCGGGTGGACACGTTGACCGCGTCGGCCACCGCCTCCGGGGTGCAGCGCGGCGTGCGGTGCGTCCGGTCGATGACCGTGCGCGCGCGCCCGAGCGTGGCGGCGCGCACGCTCGTGGTGCCGGGCTGCGAGCTCGCCGCCGCGAGGAACGCGCTGGTGAGGAGCTGCTTGACCACGTGGGCGAAGCCGGTGACCTCGCCCTCGCCGGGCAGCCCCGTCCCGGACTCCGCCGCGAGGGCGAAGGCGGTCGTGAAGGCGTATGCGGCGCGGGTGGACCGGGCGTCGGGATCGAGCGCGTAGACCGGGGCCGACGTGTCGAAGCCGTAGCGGCGCATCTCGTCGGCGCGCAGCGAGAGGTGGAGGATCGTGGCCGGAGTCGTCGACTCGGTCGTGAACGTCGTCGTCCCCTGCTGGTACGAGATCGAGCCCGGACGCAGCAGCACCGTTCGGTCCGGGGCGACCATGCGCACGAAGCCGTCGATGAGGAAGCTGAAGGTGAGGAAGGAGGTGTCGTCGGCCGGCCACGTCCCGCGGAGGACGCGCAACGGCGAGACCGTCATCAGCACGACGCTCAGATCGGCGGTGCCGAATCCCGAACCGGTGATGCTCGGAACGGTGCCGGGTTTGACGACGATGCGCGGTCCGAGATTCTCGAGTTCTCGGATTCCCGAGAAAGCCCAGGAGATCGATGCGACCATGAGGTCCCCCCGGACTTCTCTTCTGCGGCGCCGACCCCCTGTCGGCGCCCTCTGATTATGCAGGGAAAAGGGGCCGCATCCTCCGCCGGGAGCCCGTCAAATCCCGCCACCTGATCGGGGGGTGCGCAAGGGGGTGGACAAGGTCGCGCTCATACCCTGTCCGGGCGGACTCCTCGGCGCACGATCAGTTAGCCGTCATATGGCGGATTTCTGCGTGAGAACGCGCTCAGGCCTTCATCCCCGTTCGGGGGACGACCGACACTGATCATTCTCAGCGCTCTCGATTCGATAAGCAGCCCGATAAGCCCGGCGAAATCCGCCTCATCGAACCGAGATCGAGAGTCCGGGCGTGTCGTCTGCCGATACGGACGACCCGATCGACGTCACCTCGCGCAGCCAGTTCTCGAGAAGGCGCCGCCCGCCCTCGGTGAGGACCGACTCCGGATGGAACTGCACGCCCACGAGCGGAGCACTCCGGTGCCGGACGGCCATGACCACTCCCTCCGGTGTCCGCGCCGTCACCCGCAGCTCCTCGGGAAGGCTCTCGGCGTCGACCGCGAGCGAGTGGTACCGCATCGCGGCGAATCCGGAGGGCAGGCCGTCGAAGAGCGGATCTCCGTCGTGGAGGACCGCGGACGTCCGGCCGTGCAGCAGCTCCGGCGCCTCCGTGACGCGGGCGCCGAGAGCGTGGGCGAGCACCTGGTGGCCGAGGCAGACTCCGAGCAGCGGCCGCCCGGTCGCCTCCGCCCGCTGCACGAGCGCCGTCGACGCGGGGACGTCCTCGGGGCGGCCCGGTCCGGGTGAGACCAGGACTCCGTCCGCCTCCTCCGCGCGAGCCAGGAGCGCCGTCGTCCCGAGGTCGTCGCCCTCGACCACGTCGACCTCGGCACCGAGCTCGCGGAGATACGAGACGAGCGTGAAGACGAAGCTGTCGTGGTGGTCGACGACCAGGATCCGCGGGGCCGCGCCGCCGGTCACGAGCCGACGGTCACGTTCCGGTCGAGCACGAGCGACTGCACCCAGGGGAACACCCACTCGTCGAGCGCGACGAGGACCGCCGCGACGAGGACGAGGACGATCAGGAGCCGGACCCACCACGGCCCGGGCAGAAGCCGCCACAGCGCTGCGTACACGGTCAGCCCTCCTGAGCCAGCGAGGCGGCGATCTCGGCGGGGGCGCCCGCGGACCGCGGCTGGAACGAGTCGAAGACGCCGTACGCGATGATCCGCTCGGCCGTCGATAAGAGCGGGTTGCAGCTCGTCAGCGTGATCAGGCGATCGGTCGGAGCCGCGTCCGGAGTCCACGGAACCGGGTCGATCACCTGGACGTCGGAGGGCTGGACGTACTCGAGATTGCGGAAGCGGTAGGTGTACCAGCCGTCCGCCGTCTCGATGTAGATCGGGTCGCCGAGCTGGAGCTCGTCGATCAGGTGCATGCCTCCGCCGTACGCGCTGCGGTGCGCGGCGAGCGCGAAGTTGCCGGCCTGGCCGGGCATCTGCGTCCCGGGGTAGTGGCCGATGCTCCCCTCGTCGAGCACGTTCTCGGCGTCGATGCCCTCGGCGATCGTGCGCACCCACCCCTCGCCGTAGCGGGGGATGTAGAGGTTGCCGAAGGAGGTGTCGAGGGCGGCGACCGACGCGACGACCGGCTCCGCCGGGGCGGCCTCGGTCGGCTGCGGGGCCGGAGAGGAGTCGCCCCAGGTCTCGCGGAGCTCCGCCGCCTGCGTCGTCTGCCGGCCCGCGATCACCGCGTCGTTCCACCAGAGCTGCCAGGCCAGGAAGAGCAGGACCAGGACGCCGGCGGTCATCAGGAGCTCGCCGACGACTCCGAAGAACGAGAGTCGTCGGACCGGGCGGGCCCTCCGTCGCTTCGCTCGCGGCCGCAGAGCCGCCCCGTCGGGGTTCTGGGCGGTCATGCGACGAGTCTAGGCGCGAGCCGTGACCGGCTGTGGCGCATGATCCGGACCTGTGGAGAGCCCTCCCGAGTCGCCGCCTGAGGAGGGCCGATGGGACCACTCGAGCGCCCGCACCGGCCGCTCCGCGAGTCCGCACAGCACCCGCGCAGCCCCGACGCTCCCGGCCCGGAGCCTCCGCCCGGTACAGTGGTCGGCATGGCACGAGCGACGAAGAGCCCGAAGCCCGAGCGCGACGAGGCCCGGACCGGCGAGAACGCACCGAATCCGGTCTGGTTCAAGCCGGTGATGTTCGGCTTCATGCTGCTCGGACTCGCCTGGATCATCGTCTTCTACGTGAGCCAGGGCACCCTGCCGATCCCCGATCTCGGCAACCTCAACATCCTGATCGGCTTCGGCATCGCGTTCATCGGCTTCCTGATGACGACGCGCTGGCGCTGAACCTCCCCCAGTCGTGAACGACGCCCCGTCCGGTCCGCCGACGGGGCGTTCGTCGTCGGTGGAGCGTCTGCGCGCCGCCGGCTGCGTCTTCGCCGAGGAGGAGGCGGGCCTGCTCGAGGAGGCCGCCGACTCCTCCTCCGACCTCGAGCTGATGCTCCGTCGCCGCGAGACGGGCGAGCCCCTCGAGCAGATCCTCGGCTGGGTCGCCTTCCGCGGCCTGCGCGTCCCCGTCGCACCCGGCGTCTTCGTGCCCCGCGTGCGCACCGAGTGGCTGGTCGACTGCGCCCTGGAGGTCCTCCCGGACGGCGCCGTGGTGCTCGACCTCTGCTGCGGATCCGGCGCCCTCGCACGGTCGATCGCGGAGGAGCGGCCGGACGTCCGCCTGCTCGCGGCCGACCTCTCTCCCGCCGCCGTCGCCTGCGCGCGCCGCACGCTCGCAGGCCGCGCCGACGTCCACGAGGGCGACCTCTTCGACGCGCTCCCCCGGAGTGAGCGCGGGCGGATCGACGTCGTGGTCGTCAACGCCCCCTACGTCCCCACCGCGGCGATCGCGCTCATGCCGCCGGAGGCCCGGGTGCACGAGCCGATGCTCACGCTCGACGGCGGGTCGGATGGGCTCGCCCTGCACCGCCGCATCGCTCAGGAGGCGGGGGCGTGGCTCGCACCCCACGGCGTCGTCGTGATCGAGGTCGGCGCGGATCAGGCCGCGGCGAGTGCCTCGGCGTTCCAGGCGGCCGGGTTCGCCACCTCGCTGCACCGCGACGACGACCGTGAGGCGACGGCCCTGGTGGCCGTCCGCCGGAGAACTACACCGCTGTAATTATCCCCAGCTGTGGAATCTCCTGTGGAGAACTCCGCGGTCCCCGCCGCGCTGGCCTGCTCGAGGCGAGGAGGGCCCGGATCCGCACCAGTCCGCCGGTCCTCGGACGCGCCGCCGTCCCCGGATCGTCCTCCCGAGGAGGACACCCGGGACGTTCTCCCCAGTGTTAACAACTCTGTGGATAACTTCCTCCCCACCTGTTGAGAGCACCTGTGGACAGCGGTGGAGACGGTCGCCGCGGAAACGACGAAGCGGCGGGCCCGGGAGTGCGCGAGGCACTGCCGGACCCGCCGCTGCGGGAGGGGAGGGATCAGCCGAGGACGTAGGCGCCGGCGGTGATCGCCACCAGTCCGACTCCGATGAGCCCGACGAGGAGGTTCTGCGTGCGCCGCTGGGCGCGCTGCCGGGTCTTCGTGAAGACCAGCCCGATGAGCGCGCCGGCCACCAGACCGCCGACGTGCGCCTGCCACGCCACGTTCATCCCGGGCAGGAAGCCGATGACGAGGTTCAGTCCGACCAGCACCAGCAGCTGCGACGCCTGACCGCCCAGGTGCCGGAGGATCACCAGGTACGCGCCCATCAGCCCGAAGATCGCACCGGAGGCGCCGATCACCGGGGTGAGCGGGTTCGCGAGGAGCAGGACGCCCACCGATCCGGCGAACCCGCTCAGGAGGAAGAGGGTGAGGTAGCGCCCGCGGCCCAGCATGCGCTCGAGCACCATGCCGAACACCCACAGCGTGTACATGTTCAGCACCAGGTGGAACGGGATGACGATGAAGAGCGACGTGCTGTGGAGGAACACCGAAGTGAGCATCCGCCACGGCTCGAAGCCGGCGCCGAAGCCGGGGAGCGTGTAGGCGGGGGCGTACAGGAGCGCGTTGACCGCCGGTCCGCCGACGAAGGGGAGGATCTCGACGATCCACAGCACGATGCAGAGCGCGATGATCGCGTAGGTCACCGTCGGCTGGTCGGCGCGGGTCATGGACCGCACGCGGGAGAGGAGGGGACCGCGGGTGCGCGGCGCGGTGGCGCGCTGCTGCGCCATGTCGTCCGGGCAGATCACGCCGACCGGAGCGGGCGTCTGGCACTCGCCGCAGATGGTGCGGCCGCACCGCTGGCAGCGCACGAAGCTCTGCCGGTCGGGGTGTCGGTAGCAGGAGTAGGTGCTGCTCGGCGGGACCTGGGTCACGGACGTGCCTCCGGGGAGAACGAGGGCCGGGCCCTGACGGACCCGGCCCTCGAATGAGTGGTGGATGAGGCGATCAGACCTCGGTGATCTCGACGCTCTCGATCACGACGTCCTCGAGCGGCTTGTCACGGCCGTCGGTGGGAACAGCCGAGAGCGACTGCACGAGCTTCTTCGACTCCTCGTCGGCGACGGCGCCGAAGATGGTGTGCTTGCCCTGGAGCCAGGTGGTCGGCGCCACGGTGATGAAGAACTGCGAGCCGTTGGTGCCGCGGCCCGCCTGCTTGCCGGCGTTCGCCATCGCGAGGATGTAGGGCTGGGTGAAGTCGAGCTCCGAGTTGATCTCGTCGTCGAACTGGTACCCCGGGCCGCCGATGCCCTGACCGAGCGGGTCGCCGCCCTGGAGCATGAAGTCGGGGATGATGCGGTGGAAGACGGTGCCGTTGTAGAGCGGCTCCTTCGTCTTCGCACCCGTGGCGGGGTGGGTCCACTCGATGTCGCCGGTCGCGAGACCGACGAAGTTGCGGACCGTCTTGGGAGCGTGGTTCCCGTAGAGGTTGACGACGATGTCGCCCTTGTTGGTGTGGAACGTCGCGACTGCGGTGTGCAAAGGCATGCTCGGATTCTCGCACAGCGCGTCTGTAGGCCCCTGCAACGCCCGGTGTCAATGCGCTGGGTGCGCGATGCGGACGCCGATCGATGAGTGGCAGTATTGAGGCGTTCGCTGCTCGTAGCCGATGGAGGACCAACATGGGTCTGTCACGTAAGCACAAGAAGGACCTCAAGCGTCTTCGCAAGAACGCCGAGGCGGTCTGGGGCGAGCAGCAGGAGGTGCTGGCGCACGCGGCCTCCGTGCTCGAGAAGAGCCGCCGCCACGCGTCGAAGTACGCCAAGAAGGAGCTCGTCCCCTTCGTCAAGGACACGTACGACTCGCGAGTCAAGCCGGTCTACGACAACGGCGTCTCGGCCGTCGAGGGCACGTACTCCTCGGCCCGCCACGCCTACAAGCACAAGGTCGTCCCGACCTTCGCCGCTGTCGGTGGCACGGCCGCCGCCGCCTTCGAGGCCGCCAAGGACTCGAAGAACCGCGCGAAGCTCGCCGAGATCTCGAAGGCGCGCTGGGAGGAGCTCACCACTCCCCCGAAGAAGAAGAAGAGCAAGGTCGGGACGGTCTTCGCGATCGGCGCCGCGCTGGTCGCCGTCGGCGGCATCGGCTACGCCGTCTGGCAGACGTTCCGCGCCGACGACGAGCTGTGGGTCGCCGAGGACGAGCCGCAGAGCGCCGCGCAGAACGCGGCCTCGACCGCTTCCTGACGTTCTCGTCGCTGGAGCCGGGCCCCTCAGGGGGTCCGGCTCCTTCGCATGCCCGGGTTAGGCTTCTGCGGTGGACATCCGGGTCGCCGCGTACGGCGTGATCATCGACGGCGAGCGGATGCTGCTCGCGCACTGGAGCCAGGGCCCCTGGTCGGCCTGGACGCTTCCGGGTGGCGGGATCGACGAGGGCGAGTCGCCCGCCGACGCCGCGGTCCGCGAGATCTTCGAGGAGACGGGCTACCGTGCCGAGCTCGAGGCCCTCATCGGCGTGGACTCGCACGTGATCCCCGCGCACCGCCGCAGCGATCCCGAGGCCGGCCCCCTGCACGCCATCCGCGTCGTCTACCGCGCCCGCATCGTGGGCGGCGAGCTCACGCACGAGGTGGACGGCTCCACGGACGCCGCCGCCTGGTTCCCCCTGAGCGACGTCGAGGAGCTGGAGCGCGTCGAGCTCGTCGACGCGGCCCTCACCATGAACGAGGCCTGGCTCCTCCGCTGACGGTGCCCGGGAATCCCCGGCCGCGCCCCGGCGTTCCCTTCGTCGTGATCGTCGAGCTCTACACCTCCGCCTTCTGCGGCGCCTGCCATGCCGCGCGCTCGGTGCTGGAGCGCGCCGCGGAGCTCGTCCCCGCCGCCGAGATCCGCGAGCGCGACGTGGCCTTCCACCCCGTCGAGGCCGAGGCCGCCGGCATCCGCTCGACGCCCACGGTCGTCGTGCGGGACACGGCCGGAGAGGTGGTCTTCCGGGCGGAGGGCGCCCCCTCCCTCCCGCAGGCTCTCGCCGCTCTGGCCCTCGCCCTGCCCGCGTAGGGTGGCCGCGGGAGGACCCATGCACCGTCGCGCTGCGCTCGCGAGCACCGTCGTTCTGCTCGGCGCCCTCGCGCTCTCGGGATGCGCCTCCGAGGAGCCGGTGACCACGGCCGCGGTCGGGCTCGGACGGGGCGGCGAGCGCGGGGAGGTCCTCGGCGTCGTCGTCGTGTGCTCGGGATCCGTCGACGGCCTCGACCTCGCCGCCTCCGACTCCGCCCCCCTGACCATCGGCGACGGGCTGCGGAGGGTCACCCGCTGGGTCTCCCCGTCACCGGTCACGCAACTGGGCGCGACCGACCTCTCCGGATCCACGGTCTGGCCGGCCGACACGGTGATCGAGCGGTTCCCGCTCGGCGTCGACCTCTCGCTGGGCGCCTACGCGACCGACCGCTCCGTGCTCGCCCGCCCGGTCGTCTTCACGGCCGAGCAGTTCGACACGCTCTCCGTCGGCGAGATCATCGTCGGCGACATCCGCGACGGCACGTCCGAGACCCTCTCGGTCCAGCAGTTCCTCGGCCTCGCCTGCGTGGACCGCTGAGCGGGCGGCTCGTCCGTCCGAGTGGCGACCTCGATCGCACGGCCGCGCGGCGGGCGACAGGAGAGGCCGCCGAAGACCTAGACACGGTGACCCCGCGACGGCGGAGGACCCGGAGTGCCGTGCGCCGGTGGACCAGAAGGGCCGGCGAAGGGGAAGCACCCGCGAGAGGGAGGAAGTGTGGAGCCTAGGAGATTCGAACTCCTGACATCCTGCTTGCAAAGCAGGCGCTCTACCAACTGAGCTAAGGCCCCGGGTCGGAGACGGGGCGATCCGTCTCCGAGAGTCGAACGGCCCGCCACCGCGAGGTGACGGGCCGTTCGGACCGGGTGGGGGTACCAGGACTTGAACCTGGGACCTCTTCATTATCAGTGAAGCGCTCTAACCGCCTGAGCTATACCCCCGGAATGGCCAGAGGATACTCTACCCGACATCGAGCAGGAATCCCAATCGGCCGGACCGTGCGCCCTACTGGTTGGTGAAGCCCACCAGGAGGCCGCCGGTGATCTTGACGCTGAGGTTGTACAGCAGCGCCACGATCGCGCCGAGCGCGGTGGTGACGATGGTGTTCAGCACCGCGACGACGATCGCGAAGCCCATGACCTGCGGCAGCGAGATGATCGTGTTGAGGTCGAACGCCTCGGCGCCGGCGATGTCCTGCACGAGGCCGTTGACCTCGTCGAACACTCCCGTCTGGGCCAGGACCGTGTAGACCAGGTAGACGACGACGATCGTGATGATCGCGAGCGTCAGACCCAGCAGGAACGAGAGCTTCACGGCCGACCAGAAGTCGACGTAGACCAGCTTCAGGCGGACCTGCTTCGCCGCCGGGCTCTTCGCGGACTTCCTGGCGAGCTTCTCGGCGACGGTGCTACTCATCTACGGACCCATCCTCCTCCGACACCGGGGCGGACTCGGCCGGCGCCGCGGCGTCGGGATCCTCGTCCTGGGCGTCGAGATTGCGTTCGGTGTTCTTGGCGAGTGCGATGATGCGGTCGTCCTCAGCGAATCGTGCGAAGACGACTCCCATGGTGTCGCGACCCTTGGCCGGTACCTCGGCCACCGCAGAGCGTACCACCTTGCCGCTGGCGAGCACGACGAGCACCTCGTCGTCCTCTCCGGTGATGATGGCGCCCACGAGGTCGCCGCGCTTCTCCTCCAGCTTGGCCACCTTGATGCCCAGCCCGCCGCGTCCCTGGAGGCGGTACTGGTCGACCGCGGTGCGCTTGGCGTAGCCGCCCTCGGTGACCACGAACACGAAGCCCTCGTCGCTGACGACGTTGGCGTCGAGGAGGCGGTCCTCCCCGCGGAACGACATGCCGCGGACTCCGGAGGTGGAGCGGCCCATCGGACGCAGCGCCTCGTCGGACGCGGTGAAGCGGATCGACATGCCCTTGCGGGAGACCAGCAGCACGTCGCTGTCCTCCTCGACCAGGAGCGCCGAGACGAGCTCGTCGCCGTCGCGCAGCTTGATCGCGATGATGCCGCCGGAGCGGTTCGTGTCGTACTCCGAGAGGGCCGTCTTCTTCACGAGGCCGTCGCGCGTGGCGAGCACGAGGTAGCGGGCCGCCTCGTAGTCGCGGATGTCGAGGATCTGCGCGATCTGCTCCCCCGGCTCGAGCGCGAGCAGGTTCGCGATGTGCTGGCCCTTGGCGTCGCGGCCGGCCTCCTGCAGCTCGTAGGTCTTGGCGCGGTACACGCGGCCGGTGTTCGTGAAGAACAGCAGCCAGTGGTGCGTGGTGGTGACGAAGAAGTGCTCGACGATGTCGTCGGCCTTCAGCTGCGCGCCGCGCACGCCGCGGCCGCCGCGGTGCTGGGCCCGGTAGGAGTCGCTCCGGGTGCGCTTGAGGTAACCGCCTCGGGTGACGGTGACGACCATCTCCTCCTCGGGGATCAGGTCCTCGACGCTCATGTCGCCGTCGAATCCGAAGAGGATCTCGGTGCGGCGGTCGTCGCCGAAGCGGTCGACGATCTCGTCGAGCTCGTCCGAGATGATCGTGCGCTGGCGCTCCGGGCTCGCGAGGATCGACTTGTAGTCCTCGATCTCGGCCTGGATCCGGTCGTGCTCGTCGATGATCTTCTGGCGCTCGAGGGCCGCGAGGCGGCGCAGCTGCATGTCGAGGATGGCGCGGGACTGCACCTCGTCGATGTCGAGCAGCTCCATCAGACCGTCGCGCGCCTCCTCCACGGTGGGGGAGCGGCGGATGAGGGCGATGACCTCGTCGAGCGCGTCGAGCGCCTTGAGGTAGCCGCGCAGGATGTGGATCCGCGCCTCGGCCTCGTCGAGGAGGTACTGGGTGCGGCGCACGATGACCTCGACCTGGTGGTCGACCCACGCGCGGATGAAGCCGTCGAGCGAGAGCGTGCGCGGGATGCCGTCGACGATCGCGAGCATGTTCGCGCCGAAGTTCTCCTGCAGCGGGGTGTGCTTGTAGAGGTTGTTCAGCACCACCTTCGCCACGGCGTCGCGCTTGAGGACGACGACGAGGCGCTGGCCGGTGCGACCGGAGGTCTCGTCGCGGATGTCGGCGATGCCCGAGACGCGCCCGTCCTTGACCAGCTCGGCGATCTTGATCGCCAGGTTGTCCGGGTTCACCTGGTACGGCAGCTCGGTGACGACGAGGCAGGTGCGGCCCTGGATCTCCTCGATGGAGACGACGGCGCGCATCGTGATGGAGCCGCGGCCGGTGCGGTACGCGTCCTGGATGCCGCGGACGCCGAGGATCTGCGCACCGGTGGGGAAGTCGGGTCCCTTGATCCGCTGCAGCAGCGCCTCGAGGAGCTCCTCGCGCGTCGCGTCGGGGTTCTCGAGCGCCCACTTGGCGCCGGCGGCGACCTCGCGCAGGTTGTGCGGCGGGATGTTGGTCGCCATGCCGACCGCGATGCCGACGGAGCCGTTGACGAGCAGGTTCGGGAACCGCGCCGGCAGGATCGCCGGCTCTCGGGTGCGGCCGTCGTAGTTGTCCTGGAAGTCGACGGTGTTCTTGTCGATGTCGCGGACCATCTCGAGCGCGAGCGGCGCCATCTTGGTCTCGGTGTACCGGGGGGCGGCCGCGCCGTCGTTGCCGGGGGAGCCGAAGTTGCCCTGCCCGAGCGCGAGCGGATAGCGGAGGCTCCACGGCTGCACCAGACGGACCAGCGCGTCGTAGATCGCGGAGTCGCCGTGCGGGTGGAACTGGCCCATCACGTCGCCGACGACGCGCGAGCACTTCGAGAACGCCTTGTCGGGACGGTAGCCGCCGTCGTACATGGCGTAGATCACGCGGCGGTGCACCGGCTTCAGGCCGTCGCGCACCTCCGGCAGGGCTCGCCCGACGATGACGCTCATCGCGTAGTCGAGGTAGGAGCGCTGCATCTCGAGCTGCAGGTCGACCGGCTCGATCTTGTCGTGACCGTGGATCACCACACCGGTCTCGGTGACGATGTCGTCGCTCTCGTCCGGGCCGGTGGGGGTGGTGGGTTCTTCTGCCATGGTCTCTGGTCTCTCAGGTGGGTCCGTGCCCCGGAGGAGCGGGGGCGGCGGTCGCGCTGGGTGTCAGGTGTGTCGTCGGTGGGCGGGCCGGTGAGGGCCTCTGTCGCGTTCTGGTCGAGGATGCGGCCCATCGAGGGCCGCCGTCACGTGTTCGAGGTGGTCGCGAGGGCGGTCCACTGGACCGCCCGGCCGCCGTCTTTCGAAGGACGTCCGCTTTCTCGACCACTAGATGTCGAGGAAGCGCACGTCCTTCGCATTCTTCTGGATGAAGGAGCGGCGGGACTCGACGTCCTCGCCCATGAGGGTGGAGAAGATCTCGTCGGCCGCGGCCGCGTCGTCGAGCGTGACCTGGAGGAGGGTCCGCGTGGCGGGGTCCATCGTGGTCTCCCACAGCTCCTTGTAGTCCATCTCGCCGAGGCCCTTGTAGCGCTGGATGCCGTTCTCCTTGGGCATGCGCTTGTTGGTCGCCGAGCCGTGCGCGATCAGGGCGTCGCGCTCGCGGTCGCTGTAGACGTACTCGTGGGGGGAGTTCGACCACTTGAGGCGGTACAGCGGCGGCTGCGCGAGGTAGACGTAGCCGAGGTCGATCAGCGGGCGCATGTAGCGGAAGAGGAGCGTCAGCAGCAGCGTCGTGATGTGCTGGCCGTCGACATCGGCGTCGGCCATCAGGATGATCTTGTGGTACCGCGCCTTGTCGGGGTTGAAGTCCTCGCCGATGCCGGCGCCGAACGCCGTGATCATCGCCTGGACCTCGTTGTTGCCGAGAGCGCGGTCGAGCCGCGCCTTCTCGACGTTGAGGATCTTGCCGCGGAGGGGGAGGATCGCCTGCGTCTCGGGATTGCGGCCCTGCACCGCGGATCCTCCCGCCGAATCGCCCTCGACGATGAAGATCTCGGAGATCGACGGGTCCTTGGACTGGCAGTCCTTGAGCTTGCCCGGCATGCCCCCGCCCTCGAGCAGGCCCTTGCGGCGGGCGGTCTCGCGCGCCTTGCGCGCCGCCATGCGGGCCGAGGCCGCCTGGATCGCCTTGCGGATGATGTCCTTCGCCTGGCTCGGGTTGCGGTCGAACCAGTCGGCCAGCTGCTCGCCGGCCACGCGCTGCACGAACGCCTTCGCCTCGGTGTTGCCGAGCTTCGTCTTGGTCTGGCCCTCGAACTGCGGCTCGCCGAGCTTGATCGACACGACGGCGGTGAGGCCCTCGCGGATGTCGTCGCCCGAGAGGTTCTCGTCCTTCTCCTTGAGCAGGTTGTTCGCGCGCGCGTAGCGGTTGACCAGAGTGGTCAACGCGGCGCGGAAGCCCTCCTCGTGGGTGCCGCCCTCGTGGGTGTTGATGGTGTTCGCGTAGGTGTGGACGCTCTCGGTGTAGGCCGTGGTCCACTGCATCGCGACCTCGAGCGAGATGCGGCGCTCGGTGTCCTCGGACTCGAAGTCGATGATCTCGGAGTGCACGAGGTCCGACTTCTTCAGCGAGTTGATGTACTCGACGTAGTCGACGAGGCCCTTCTCGTAGTGGAAGACGTCGGTCCGGTCGCCCTCGGTCTCGTTCTCGCCCTCCCCCTCGAACTCGACCTCGTTCTGGTCGGTCAGCGCGATGCGCAGGCCCTTGTTGAGGAACGCCATCTGCTGGAAGCGCGCGCGCAGGGTCTCGTAGTCGAACTCGACCGTCTCGAAGATGCCGGCGTTGGGCCAGAAGGTGATCGTCGTGCCGGTCTCGTCGCTGGCCTCGCCCTTCTCGAGCGGGGCGTCCGGCACTCCGTCGGTGAAGCTCATCCGGTACACGGCGCCCTGGCGCTTGACCTCGACGTCGAGGCGCGTCGAGAGCGCGTTGACCACGGAGGAGCCGACGCCGTGCAGGCCGCCGGAGACCGCGTAGCCGCCTCCGCCGAACTTGCCGCCGGCGTGGAGCACGGTGAGGACCAGCTCGACCGTGGAGATGCCCTCGGTCGGGTGCATGTCGACCGGGATGCCGCGGCCGTTGTCGGAGACGGTGACGCCTCCGTCGGCGCGCATCAGGATCTCGATGTTGTCGCAGTAGCCCGCGAGCGCCTCGTCGACGGCGTTGTCGACGATCTCGTAGACCAGGTGGTGCAGACCGCGCGGACCCGTGGATCCGATGTACATGCCGGGGCGCTTGCGGACCGCCTCGAGGCCCTCGAGGACCTGGATCTGGTTCGCGCCGTAGTCGCCGGACGACTTGGTCGACATGCTCTCGTGCGGAGCGGAGGGGGCTGCTGAGCCGTTCGCGTCCAGGTCGTTCGCTGCGGGTGACGTGGAGTCGTTCGGCTCGTGAGTCATAGCTGTGGAGTTCTCCTCTGACGGTCCGTCGCGACGCGCACGGTGATCTGGAGATCGCCCGCGCGGCGGCGTCACTGCGGTTCGGCGGCCCTCCATTCTACCGCGTGCCGGGTCGATCCGAAGCGCTGGACGGCGATCTGAGGCGCGAAAGATCAGCGGTCGACCGAAAATGCGTCCTCAGCCGTAGGTGTCGCGCGGACCACGCCCTGGAATCGACCTGGGACCCTTTTTCCAGTTCGGGACGTCCGGGCCCTGGAAACGGATCGACGCGATGCCCGCGTCGGGGAAGTTCACGGCGATGTGGTTCATGATCTCGATCCGCATCAGCCGGAGCTGCGTCGACCACGCCGTGGACTCGCACGCGACGGTCAGCACGCCGTCGACGACGCCCACCGGAGTCGAGTGCTTCGCGGTCTCCTCGCCGGCGATCGCCGTCCACGACGACATCAGGTCGCCCTGCGCCAGCGGCGCCGTCCAGCCGAGCTTCACGGTGAGGGAGTCGAGGACGTCGCCGAGGTCGTGCGGGTCGCGGCCCTTGCCGAACGGGATCGCGTCGCCCTTGGGCTCGGCGCGCTCGACGGTCTTCCGGATGCGGCGCGGGCCGTCGGCGCCGAACACCTCCTTGAGGTGGCGGTAGACGCGGGCGGCTCCGGGGACGCGGGATCTGTGGACGCAGGCGCTGGGGACGCGGTCTCCGAGGAGGAGGCCGCGACGGAGGAGACGGCACCAGGAGAAGGGGAGTCGGACGAGACCGGATCGGGAGAAGAGGAGCGGGAGGACTCGGGACCGGGAGGAGGGAAGTCGGAGGACACCGGATCGGGCGAGGCGGAGTCGGGTGCGGTCGGCTCTGGCACGGCGATCGGCGCGGCGGCGGCGCCCGTGCCGACGATCCGGCCGGCCTCGATCCGCACGGTGTGCGCGGCCAGCGCCTCCGGGACGTCGTCGAAGACGGCCGCGGTGATCAGGACCTGCTCGTAGTCGGCGACCACCGAGGCGAGGCGCTCGCGCCGGCGCGCGTCCAGCTCGGCGAAGACGTCGTCGAGCATCAGCACCGGATCGCCCATGGGGGAGTCGCGCCGGAGCAGCTCCGCAGCGCCCAGCTTCAGCGCCAGGGCGAACGACCAGCTCTCACCGTGGCTGGCGTAGCCCTTGGCCGGCAGCGCGTTCAGCTCGAACTGCACGTCGTCGCGGTGCGGGCCGACGAGGGAGACGCCCCGGTCGAGCTCGCGGCGGCGCACCCCGGCCAGCGCGGACGCGAACGCCTCCGCCAGTCCCTCGCCCGCCGCCGGTGACGCGGCGCCCGGCTGCTCCACGGGCTCGCCGTCGTCGTCGACCGCGCCCTCGATGCTCAGGCGGGAGCGGAGCACCGGACGCTGGTCGGCACCGGCGACCGCCTCGTACGCGGCGCGCACCGGTCCGCTCAGCTCCTCCACCAGGGTGAGGCGCGACTGCATGATCTCGGTCCCGAGCGCGATCAGGCGCTCGTCCCAGATGTCGAGGGTCCCGAGCTTCGAGGGGTCCCGGACGCCGCTCGCCCGTGCGGACTTGAGCAGCGAGTTGCGCTGGCGCAGCACCCGCTCGTAGTCGGCCTGGACGGCGCTCATCCGCGGGGAGCGGAGGATCACCAGCTGGTCGAGGAAGCGGCGGCGGGCCGACGGGTCGCCGCGGATGAGGAGGAGGTCCTCCGGCGCGAAGAGGACGCTGGAGAAGAAGCGGGGGAGCTCGCGCGGCTTGATCCCGCCGCGGTTGATCTGCGCGCGGTTGGGGGAGGAGCGGTTGATCTGCACCTCGGCCAGCAGGTCGCGCTCGCCGTTGCGGAGGCGGGCGCGCACCACGGCGCTGTCCCGGCCGGCGCGGATGAGCGCCTGGTCGCTCGACACGCGGTGCGAGCCCAGGGTGGAGAGGTAGCCGAGAGATTCGACGAGGTTCGTCTTGCCCTGGCCGTTGCGGCCGACGAAGAGGTTCGGTCCGGGCACGAGCTCGACATCGACCGACTCGTAGTTCCGGAAGTCGCTGAGCGCCAGCTGCGTCACCTGCACGTCGCGCTCCTCTCCTCCACCCGTCGTCGCGGGCCTTCACTGCACCCCTGCGGGCTCCTGGCCCGTCTCGCTCGGCCGATCCACCCGCTCCGGCGCCTGCGGCCCGCTGTCCCACGGTCGGCCAGGCCTTCGCCCCCGGTCTCGACACACCCCTGCGGGCTACTCGACCAGCACGGCGGCGGAACCGTCCGGGACGCGGATCCCGATACGCCCGTCCGGGGCCACTACTCGCTCACCATGATCGGCCGAGCCCCGTCCCCGCCCGTGAAGGCGGCCGAAGGCTCGCCGCCCGACGTCGGTAGCGAGGTGGAGGCGGCCGGAGGCCCGCCGCCCCCGTGAGAGCATCCCTGCCTCACGGGGGCGGCGGGCCGCAGTCCGCCGTCCATCACCGGCCCTGCGGAACGCGCCCCCTTCCGGAAGCCGACCGCCGTGAGGACTGCCGGAGGCAGTCCTCACCAGCCGACTCAGTCGACGGCTTTGACGGAGTGCCCGCCGAACTGGTTGCGGAGCGCTGCGACGGCCTTCATCGCGGGGGAGTCCTCCTGGCGGGAGACGAAGCGGGCGAAGATCGAGGCGCTGATCGTGGGCACCGGGACGGCGTTGTTGATGGCCTCCTCGATGGTCCAGCGGCCCTCGCCCGAGTCCTGCACGTAGCCCTCGATGTTCTTGAAGTCCGGGTCCTGCTCGAGGGCGCGGACGAGGAGCTCGAGCAGCCAGGAGCGCACGACCGTGCCGCGCTGCCAGGCCTTGAAGGTGCCGGTGACGTCCTTGATAATGTCGCTGCGGGTCTCGAGCAGCTCGTAGCCCTCGGCGAACGCCTGCATCAGGGCGTACTCGATGCCGTTGTGGACCATCTTCGCGTAGTGGCCGGCGCCGACCTCGCCGACGTGGACGAAGCCCTCCTCGCGGGGGCCCTCGGGGCGCAGCGCGTCGAAGACGGGCATGGCGTACTCGACGAGCTCCTTCGGGCCGCCGACCATCAGGCCGTAGCCGTTCTGGAGTCCCCAGACGCCGCCGGAGACGCCCGCGTCGATGTAGTGGATGCCCTTGGGCTTCAGCAGCGCGTCGTGCTTGAAGTCCTCGGTGAAGCGGGAGTTGCCGCCGTCGATGACGAGGTCGCCCTCGCTGAGCTTCTCCGACAGGTCCTTGACGACCGCGTCGGTGATCTCGCCGGCCGGCACCATCACCCAGACGATGCGGGGCGAGGGGAGTGCGGCGATCATCTCGTCGAGAGAGGCCGCGTCCGAGACGTCGGGATTGCGGTCGTAGCCGGTGACCTCGAGCCCCTTGGAGCGGAGGCGGGAGCGCATGTTGTCGCCCATCTTGCCGAGGCCGACGAGTCCGATGTGCATGGTGAACCTTCCTGGATTCGTTGTCCGGCGGGCGGGCGCTCGTCGGGAGCGGGGCGGTCGCGGCTCTGCGATCCGGGGAGTGGTCAGCGCAGCAGCAGGTTGGGCTGGAGCAGGTAGCGGTAGCTGTCGCTGCCGGGCTGCTCCCGCGAGGTCTGCGCGGTGATCAGGACGGGGCCGGGCTTGTTGGGGTTCTCGGTCTTCGTGAACGCGATGCGCACGAACTCCGAGTGGACGGCGGCGAGGCCGTCGAGCAGGAACTGCGGCTTGAGCGAGACGACCACGTCGTCGCCGGTCACGATCGCGTCGATGCTCTCGGACGCCTGCGCCTGCTCGGAGCCGATGGCCTCGAGGGTGAGGCCGTCGCTGCTGAAGCTGAAGCGGAGGGCCGCCTCGCGCTCGAGCACGAGCGAGACGCGGCGGGTGGCCTCGATGAGGTCGCTGGTCGACATGACCGCGTAGTTCTCGACGGAGGCGGGGAAGAGGCGCTTCACGGGCGGGAAGTTGCCCTTGATCAGCAGCGAGGTGACGGTCTTGCGGTCCGCGGTGAAGGCGATCAGCTCGCGCTCGTCGCGGTTGGTGATCGCGACGGAGACGGTGCCGGAGTGGCCGAAGGTCTTGCCGACCTCCTGCAGCGTGCGTGCGGGCACGAGGGCGGTGAGCGGCTGGGTGGGCGCGGGGTTGTCCCCGTTGTCCCAGTCGATCTCGCGGACGGCGACGCGGTAGCGGTCCGTCGCGACGAGGCCGATCGTGTTCTCGGTGATCTCGAGCTGCACGCCGGTGATGACGGGGGTCACGTCGTCGCGGGAGGCGGCGACCGCCACCTGCGAGACGGCGGCTGCGAAGGCGTCGGCCGGGACGAGGCCGGTGGAGGCGTCGATCTCGGGGATGCTCGGGTACTCCTCCACGGGCATCTGCAGGAGCGTGAAGTGCGCCGAGCCGGCCGAGACCGAGACGCGCGACTCCTCCGTGGCGATGCGCACGGGAGCGTTGGGGAGGCGGTTCGCGATGTCGGCGAGCAGACGGCCCGAGACGAGCACGGTCCCCGTCTCCTCCACGTCGGCCGCGATCTGCGTCTGCGCGGACACCTCGTAGTCGAAGGAGGACAGTGTCAGACCCTCGGCGGTCGCCTCGATGAGGACTCCGGAGAGGATCGGCAGGGTCGTGCGCTGCGGAAGCAGCTTGACCGCGAAGGACACCGCCTCGCTGAAGACATCGCGGTTGGCTTGGAACCTCACGAGTACACCCCTGACGAGTCGCGGACGAAGACCGTCGCCCATCGTACCCGCCGGGCTCGACGAGCTCGGAAGGGGGTGGACCGCCGAGCACTCCCGAGTCGCTGTGGAGAGGTTGCCGGTCGAGGCTTCATTAAAGAGAGAACTGCGTTAACAGTGTTAACACGTGTGGAAACTGTGGAAAACGCTCCGGACCCCTACTCCTGGGTGGGATCGGAGGGACCCGCCCCTGTGGAGGGAGTGTGAGCGGGCCCGTGGACGCCCTGTGGAGCGATCCGAGCCGACCGGTCGCCCTCCACAGGCGGGCTCTCCGGGCGCACAGTCCCGAGGCGGTTGTCCACAGTTATCCACAGGTTCCTCACACTGTGGAAATCGGCCCTCCGAGGCGCGCGAGGCGGCGTGTCCGAGGCGCGCGAGGCAGGTCCGAGGAGTCCGTCGACGACTTCTCCGGTCACGACGGAGACCGTCGAGCGCGGCTGCCGCCGTCCGAGCGGCCCGGAAGACGGTGCGCGCTCCCCCTCCCCCGCGTTGCTCTCCTGGCCGTCGCACGGCGGATCGACACCGTCCGATCGCACGCCGGCCGCTCAGCCGCTCCGCCACTCGCCCGAACCCCCTGAGCATGTCCGGTCCGTGCTGGTCGAGTAGCCCCAGCGAGCCGTATCGAGACCCCCGCCAGCGCCTTCGCCTGATCTCGACGCGCGCCGACACCGACGCCCTGCTGCTCGCGCCGCGATCCCCGTCGCTCCCTCCCGTCACACGAGGAAAGGGGAGGGACTACCCGACCACCGCGCACGGACGCCGATGGACCCCGGGGCACGCCACCCGGGACAGGTGGTCCCGGGGACCGTACGACTGCCGGCTAGCGGTTCGTCTTGATGCGGGTGGTCAGCTCGGTGACCTGGTTGTAGATGCTGCGGCGCTCCTTCATGAGCTCCGAGATCTTCTTGTTCGCGTACATGACCGTGGTGTGGTCGCGGTTGCCGAACAGCTGGCCGATCTTGGGCAGCGAGAGGTTCGTCAGCTCGCGGCACAGGTACATGGCGATCTGGCGCGCGGTGGCGACGGCCTGCGAGCGCGACGAGCCGTAGAGGTCGTCGACCGTGAGCTTGAAGTAGTCCGCGGTGTGGTTGATGATGTCGACCGGCGAGATGACGTTGTCCTCGTCGAGCGTGATCAGGTCCTTCAGCACGGTCTGCACGAGCGACATGTCGACCGGCGTCCGGTTCAGGCTCGCGAACGCGGTGACGCGGATGAGCGTCCCCTCGAGCTCGCGGATGTTGCTCGACACCTTCGACGCCATGAACTCGAGGATGTCGTCGGGCACGAGCAGCTTCTCGCTGACCGCCTTCTTGCGGAGGATCGCGATGCGGGTCTCGAGGTCGGGAGCCTGCACATCGGTGATGAGGCCCCACTCGAAGCGCGAGCGCATCCGGTCCTCGAAGCCCGTCAGGGCCTTCGGCGGCAGATCGGACGTGATCACGACCTGCTTGTTGTGGTCGTGCAGCTGGTTGAAGGTGTGGAAGAACGCCTCCTGCGTCTCCGCCTTCCCCTGCAGGAACTGGATGTCGTCGATCAGGAGGATGTCGACGTTGCGGTAGCGGCCGTGGAAGGCGTTGCCCCGGTTGTTCGCGATCGAGTTGATGAAGTCGTTCGTGAACTCCTCGCTCGAGACGTACCGCACGCGGATCCCCGGGTAGAGGCTCATCGCGTAGTGGCCGATGGCGTGGAGGAGGTGCGTCTTGCCGAGCCCGGAGTCGCCGTAGACGAAGAGCGGGTTGTAGGCCTTGGCGGGAGCCTCGGCGACCGCGACGGCCGCGGCGTGCGCGAACCGGTTGGAGCCTCCGATGACGAAGTTGTCGAAGCTGTACTTCGGGTTCAGCCGGGTGTCGGTCGCCGGCACGGTCCGCAGCTCCTCGACCCCGCGGGTGGGCGCGACCGTCGCCGAGGAGGCGGTGATCGGCTCGAACGGGTTCATCGACTCCTGCGACGACGGGGAGCTGAGGGGCTCGTGCTCGATGTCGGGGTTCACCACGAAGGCGAACGTCGTGACGCCGAAGGAGTCGTCGAGCGTCCCGATCGCGCTGAGCAGGGGCACGCGCACGCGCTGCTCGAGCATTCCGCGGGTGAACTCGTTCGGGACCTCCAGGTAGAAGGTGCCCGCCATGATGCCCTTGGGCTCCACGAGCGAGACGAACCCGTAGAGGGGAGCGGTGATCCGCTCGTCCTGGGACAGTGCGCCGAGGATCACGTTCCACGCGTCGACCATCGACGTGTCGTCTGCCATCTGTCTCCGGTCCTGGGTGCTGTCGCTGTGAAGTCGCTGCGGGATCGCCGTCTCCGCCGGACCCGTCGCCGCCCGCTGCAGGGGCGTCGCGGACCGGGCGCGGAGCCGGGTCTCGAGTGCCGCTCTCTCCACAGGGTTGTCCACCGGCCTCGAGCGATGCCTGTGCGGGCGCGGGAGGACGCGGATCCCACCTGTGGATAACTGCGGCTCAACACCGTAACGAACGGAGCCGACGGGAGACAAATCCACCACAGCGACACCCGCGTGTCAATGCGCGGAACCCCGTGTCCCGTGTGCATGATCGAGGTTTCGCGCCGTCCACATTTGACCGGTGGCGGAACAGGCCGTAGTTTAAATCAGTTGACGCCTGCCCGGTGTCGTCCGTGCGGCCCTCGCAGGCCGAGCGGATTCCGCAGCCGGGCACCCCTTCTTCCCGGAGGATCCGAGTCTCCGCCCGAGCGGGTGGTGCCGGTTCGCGCCGCGGAACACGTACGTGGAGATCTGATTATGAGCAAGCGAACCTTCCAGCCGAACAACCGTCGTCGCGCCAAGGTGCACGGCTTCCGTCTGCGCATGCGCACCCGTGCCGGCCGCGGCATCCTCAGCGCGCGCCGCGCCAAGGGGCGCACCGAGCTCTCCGCCTAGCAGCGAGCGGTACCGACCAGCGGTGCTGGCCAGAGCCAATCGCATCGTCCACGGAGGCGAGTACCGGACAGTCGTCCGTCGCGGTGTGCGGTCCACAGGACCGCACACCGTCACGTATGTCCGCCGGTCCTCCGCGGGCGATCCGGCGCGGTTCGGGTTCATCGTCGCCAAGACGGTCGGCACCGCGGTGACGCGCAACACCGTCCGCCGCCGGCTCAAGGCCGTGGCGTTCGAGCTCGTCCCCGAGATCGACCCCGGCACCCAGGTCGTCGTCCGCGCGCTGCCCGGCAGCGCCGACGCCCCCTGGTCGGAGCTGCGCTCCGAGGTGTGGTCCGCGATGGCGCGAGCCGCGCGGAAGAGCGGGGCGTCCTCGTGACCGCCGTGCTCCCCCGCCGCGAGGCGCCGCTCGCCCGGCTCGGGTGGGCGATCCTCCTCCTGCCGCGGAACATCGGCGTCCTGCTCCTGATCGTCTACCGGGCGGTCGTGTCCCCTCTCTACGGGGACGTCTGCCGTTACTACCCCTCGTGCTCCGCGTACGCGCTCCAGGCGGTCCAGCTCCACGGGCTCGTCCTCGGCTCCGTCCTCGCGGCCCGCCGTCTGCTCCGCTGCCACCCGTGGGCGGCCGGCGGCATCGACGACGTCCCGACCTCGATCCCCCTGCACCGACCGGCTTCCGGCCGGACCCGCTTCGCCGTGACGCGAGCCGGGTTCGTCGTGGGCCCTCGAAAGGACTGACCCCACTCCATGGACCTCCTCGGCACGATCCTCTGGCCCCTCAAGTGGGTGGTCGAGCTGCTCCTCGTCGCCTTCCACCAGCTGCTGACCTTCACCGGCATGGAGGCGGCCGCGGGAATCACCTGGGTCCTCTCGATCGTCGGCCTGGTCATCGTCATCCGCGCCGCGCTCATCCCGATCTTCGTCAAGCAGATCAAGAGCCAGCGCCGGATGCTCGAGGTCGCGCCCCAGCTCAAGAAGATCCAGGACAAGTACAAGGGCAAGCGCGACCAGCTGTCCCGCGAGGCGATGTCCCGCGAGACCATGGAGCTCTACAAGAAGACGGGTACCAACCCGCTCGCCTCCTGCCTGCCCCTGCTGATCCAGATGCCGATCTTCTTCAGCCTGTTCTCGGTGCTGAACGCGGCGCAGCACAGCCAGAAGGGCGTGGGCCCGCTCGACGAGACGCTCGCCCGCCAGTTCGGCGAGGCGAACCTCTTCGGCGTCGCGCCGTTGCACCAGTCGATCCAGGGCGCACTCGCCGAGGGCGGCCAGGAGCCGGTCATCATCATCGCGGTGATCATGGTCGTCCTGATGACCGCATCGCAGTTCATCACGCAGCTGCAGATCGTGTCGAAGAACATGTCGCCCGAGGCGAAGGCCTCGCCGACGTTCAAGCAGCAGCGGATCCTGCTCTACATCCTCCCCCTCGTCTTCGCCTTCTCGGGCTTCGCCTTCCCCCTCGGCGTGATGTTCTACTGGCTGACCTCGAACATCTGGACGATGATCCAGCAGTTCATCGTCATCCGGAACATGCCGACCCCGGGCAGCGAGGCCGCCAAGGCCCGCGAGGAGCGCCTGCGCCGCAAGGGCAAGCTGGTCGAGGAGACCACGGCCGCCGGCGACGTCACCCTCGTCGAGAAGAAGGCCGTGCAGCGCACGCAGCCCGTGAGCAAGAACCGCTCCAAGAAGCAAGCCGGAAAGAAGTAGAGCCGCCATGACCGATCCGATGCAGACCATCACCGACGACGCGTCCGCACCCGTGGACGTGGACGCGTCCGCCGTCGACGAGGCGCCCGAGTCCACGCTCTCTCAGCTCGAGGACGAGGGGGACGTCGCCGCCGACTACATCGAGGAGTTCCTCGACATCTGCGATCTCGACGGCGACATCGACATCGAGGTCCGCAACGGCCGCGCCTACCTCTCGGTCACCGCCTCCGGCGACACGAACCTCCGGGTGCTCTCCCGTCCCGACGCCGTCCAGGCGCTGCAGGAGCTGACGCGACTGGCGGTCCAGACGAAGACCGGCGCGTTCTCCCGCCTCATCCTCGACATCGGCGGCTCCCGCGACGCCCGCGAGGCGGAGCTCGCCCAGCTGGTCGACCGCGCGATCGAGCGGATCGAGGACGGCGCGACGTCGGCCTCGCTCCCGCCCATGTCGTCGTACGAGCGCAAGCTGGTCCACGACATGGTGGGCGAGCGTGGCTTCGTGTCGGAGTCGCGCGGCGAGGCGCGCGAGCGCCACACCGTCATCACCCGCGGCTGAGCAGCGTGGAGTCGAGCCTCGAGGCCGAGCCCGCAGCCGCTGCGGCGATCGCCGGCGACCGCCTGCCCCTCCTGCGGCGCTTCACGGAGGCTCTCGCCGACCAGGGCGAGGAGCGCGGCCTGATCGGGCCGCTGGAGCTCCCCCGGCTCTGGACGCGGCACGTGCTCAACAGCGCCCTGGTGGCCCCTCTCCTGGGTCCTGGACTGGTCGGTGATGTCGGCAGTGGCGCGGGCCTTCCCGGGCTCGTCCTGGCCATCGTGCGGCCCGACGTCCGCTTCGTGCTCATCGAGCCGATGGAGCGTCGCGTCGTCTGGCTTCAGGAGCAGGTCGACGGACTCGCACTCGAGAATGTCTCAGTTCTTCGAGCCCGTGCTGAAGAGGCGGAGCTCGCGGAGCCTCTCGACCAGGTGACCGCTCGGGCGGTCAGCGCCCTCTCGAAGCTGATCCCGCTGACCGCGCCGCTGCTGCGGCCCGGAGGCGAGCTGGTCCTGCTGAAGGGCATCAACGCCGAGAAGGAGATCGAGGCGGCGGCCAAGCAGATCCGTCGTTTCCGGCTCTCCCCGCCCGAGGTCGTCGTGCTCGGCGACGGCGTGCTCTCCGAAGTGACGAGGGTCGTCCGGGCTACAGTGGGTTGATCGCCACGACGCCGCAGTGAGCCCCCGACTCCTCGTCCGTCGACTCCTCGGTGCTGATGTCCGTCCCACTCGCTGAGCGAAGGTTTCACGTGAAACAAACCGATTCCGCCGGTCTGACCGGAGGCTTCGATTCCTCGACTCCCCTGGCCCGGGAGATCGCGGACATGACCCGTCGGCGCGCACTGCTGAACGCCCAGCCGCTGCCCAAGCCCGAGTCGACGCGCGTCATCACGATCTCGAACCAGAAGGGCGGCGTCGGCAAGACGACGACGACCGTCAACCTCGCCGCCGGGCTCGCCCGCGGTGAGGCGAAGGTGCTCGTCATCGACCTCGATCCGCAGGGCAACGCGTCGACGGCCCTGGGCATCGAGCACCGCGCCGAGACGGCCAGCGTGTACGACGTGATCGTCAACGACACTCCCCTCGCGGACGTCGTGCAGAAGAGCCCGGAGTTCGCCTCGCTCTACGGTGTGCCGGCGACCATCCACCTGGCCGGCGCCGAGATCGAGCTGGTCTCGCTCGTCGCACGCGAGCAGCGTCTCCGCCGTGCGCTCGACCGCATGCTCGACACCATGGACGAGCCGTTCGACTACGTCTTCATCGACTGCCCGCCGTCGCTCGGTCTGCTGACCATCAACGCGTTCGTCGCCGCTCGCGAGGTGCTCATCCCGATCCAGTGCGAGTACTACGCGCTCGAGGGGCTCAGCCAGCTGCTCAAGAACATCGACTTGATCGAGCGGCACCTCAATCCGAACCTCGGTGTCTCGACGATCCTCCTGACGATGTACGACGGCCGCACGAACCTCTCCCAGCAGGTGGCAGCGGATGTCCGAGAGCACTTCCCGAAGGAGGTGCTGCGCGCGGTGATCCCGCGCAACGTGAGGATCTCGGAGGCGCCGAGCTACGGACAGAGCGTGATCAGCTACGACCCGCAGTCGTCCGGTTCGCTGGCGTATCTGGAGGCGGCCGCGGAGATCGCACGACGCGGAGCCCGGAAGACACCCGAGACGGCACACGAAGGAGAGGCACGCTGATGGCGACCAAGCGCACGGGACTCGGCCGGGGGATCGGCTCGCTCATCCCGACCAGCGACGAGTCGCGCTCCCGGCCCGTCGACGTCTTCTTTCCTGATCAGGTCGGCGATTCGGCCCGTGCCGAGGAGCTCCTCGAGGTCCCCGGAGCGCGCTTGGCGCGACTCCCCCTCGCCGACATCACCCCCAACACGGCACAGCCGCGGTCGGTGTTCGACGAGGACGACCTCGCCGAGCTCGTCCACAGCATCCGCGAGTTCGGAGTGCTGCAGCCGATCGTCGTCCGGCCCGTGACGGCTCGCGGCGGAGCGAAGTACGAGCTCGTCATGGGTGAGCGCCGGTTCCGCGCCTCGAAGGCCGCGGGACTGACCACCATCCCCGCGGTCGTCAAGGACACGGCCGACGAGAACATGCTCCGCGACGCGCTGCTGGAGAACCTGCACCGCGCCGACCTCAACCCGCTCGAGGAGGCGTCCGCCTACCAGCAGCTCCTCAGCGACTTCGGGATCACCCAGGAGGCCCTGGCGACGCGGCTCGGACGTTCGCGGCCGCAGATCTCGAACACGCTCCGTCTCCTGCGGCTCCCGGCCGATGTGCAGGCCCGCGTCGCTGCCGGCGTCCTGACCGCAGGACACGCGCGTGCAGTTCTGTCCCTCGACGACGTCGAGATGATGCGCCGCCTGGCCGACAAGATCGTCAACGAGGACCTGTCCGTCCGTGCCGCCGAGGCTGCCGCCGCGCAGATGAAGGCGCCGCGGACGACCGTGCGTCCCGTGGTGGAGGAGCAGGGCGGGCACTCCGGACACCTCTCGTCGATCGCGGATCACCTCGGCGACCGGTTGAACACGCGCGTCAAGGTCACCCTGGGCGCACGTAAGGGCCAGATGGTCATCGACTTCGCCACCATCCAGGACTTGAACCGCATCCTCGCCGAGATCGGGGAGCCGACCGAGGTGTCGCTCGCTCCGTAGAGGGCCGGCCTAGCGGCCGCCACTGATTCGCCGTGCGGCTGGCGTGCGCGTGCTCGCGCTGTGTTCTTGGCCGCAATCGCCGATGTGGCGGTATCCGCTCCCCTCGTCGGCACCGCGATCGCAGATCAGCACGCTTGGGGCGATCTTCGAGATGCCTTGTGAGCTGAGGATTCTCGGTTGTCGTCCTCTCTCTGATTGATAGGCCCTTCTGACCGGTACAGTCCGATGAAGTGGTTCCAGGTTCTGCGGGGCCCTGCTTACTCCGGTCCTGGTCGAGAATACGGCTGGTATTGCCGAACGGTGACGATCGCCGGGTATCTGGGGCATTGATCTATGGATAGAGCAGCTCACGATGCGCCTATATGGCGGTTGAGTAGGCGTGGAGCGCCGGATTAAGGGTTGGCTGAGTTCAGACCTCGTTGACCTCCGGAGTTCATGTCGCTTTCGGTGACTCGTGGCGGGCGCAGGACGGGTGCCTGGGCGGGTCGTACTCGGTGGCGCTCTCCGCTGCCCAGGGCGACGTCATGGTCGCCGATAGTCGCGCGCGCAATGTTTCACGTGAAACATTCCTACGTTTGCCGCCGAGATGAGGATCACCTCGGCTGTCCGTGCATTGCAAGTAGCCGGTGAGGAGTGCTTCCTGAGCCTCCAGAAACTGGCCGGCGGGGGGGCAAGTTCAGACGAAATGCAGTATCGCTTCGTTCTCGCGGATCGATGCAGATGTGATGAGTGGGTTCGCCGAGGTTTGACGGAGGACCCCGTCGGCGGTCGCCCCCAGAGAGCACTGAAAGAGATGATGGAAGGGCCGTTTCACGTGAAACGGTCCGCTCTAGGGCGGCCTAGCCATTGAAGAGCTACGAGCTTGTCATGTAGGAGAGGAGGCCCTCGTCGGCTCGACTCGCTCCAACGGGCGCAACATTTCGGATCGAAGTTGCTCAACGGCTGCGGAAGCGTTTCACGTGAAACGCCCCTGCCGAGAACATTGGACGCCCATGCGGATCATCGTGGCACCGACTCGACCGCAATGCTCGAAAGAGATTTCTCGCCTGACCAGCGGAATAGAGACACCACCCCCCCGAGGCGAAGTTGAGGTCAGAGAACCAAGCTGAAGGGGTCCCTTCGGGCCGTGGGTCTCGATACCTCGCGTTGTGGCTACTCGACCAGCATGGCGACGGGTGCCTGGTGTCGATCAGCGTCGATCGACCATGTTGTGTCTCCCCAGAGATGGCGCGGGTGGCGATCGTGGTGAGCCTCGATTCGACGCACTACTGCTCTTCACCGGTATGTCTGCGGATATGGCCAGACAGTGGGCGTGGATACATCGCTCCAGGCAACGCCCGCCAGGTACCCACTGGGGGTGGCCGGGTCTCGATACGCGGCAATGCGTCTACTCGACCAGCATGACGACGAGGACCAGGTTGCGATGGATGCCCGTGGGCCTGGTGAAAAGATGGCGGGGGCGGGATGTACCACGCTGATCTGCGGATAATCGACCGGCGCGGCGACAGATGTCTAACGTTGGTGGGAGTCGATACGCGGCCTCGGGTTCTTCCCCGAGTTGGCACTACTGGTCTGCTGATGAAGACGTGGACCCGCTATTGAGTGGCCACTCGACCCGCATTGTAGGGAGAAGGCGGCGATAGAGGGTCCTGATCGGCCGCGACGCAATTACTCGTCTGGCATGGATTCGAGCAGTGTTCAGAACTCAGCAGCCACGTGATCAGGAGCGTACGCGCAACGGACCGTTTCACGTGAAACGGTGGAGGTCAGGAGGCTGCGAGCTTCGCGAGGGTGGAGTAGACGTCGCCGAGGTAGCGGCCGGATGCCTCGATGGCCTGAGGAACGAGTGAGGTCTCGGTCATTCCGGGAAGGACGTTCGCGTCGAAGAACCAGGGGAGTCCGGTCTCGTCGATGATGAAGTCGAGTCGCGACAGATGGCGGAGCCCCAGCAACTCGTGGATCGCGACGGCCACGCGGGACACCTCCTGCGTGATCTCCGGCGAGATCCGGGCCGGCGTGTAGAAGTGCGTCTCCCCCGCGTTGTACCGCGCTTCGAAGGTGTACTGCCCCGCGACAGGGGCGATCTCCACGGGCGGCAGGGCGAAAGGTCCGTCACCGAGGTCGAGAACACCGACGGAGACCTCGGTTCCCTGGATCTGCTGTTCGATGAGCACGACGTCGCCGTAGGTGTACGCCTCCACCATCGCTCGCGGGAGCTGCGCCGACTCCGTCACGATGCTGACGCCCTGGGCCGAACCGCCCTGAGCGGGCTTCACCACGAGGGAGCCGGGCAGGTGCGCTTCGACCTGCTCCAGGATCCCGGCGGCTCCGAGCTCGCGGAAGGTCTCGCGGGGGAGGGTGACGGAGCGCGGGGTCGAGAAGCCGGCGCGAGCGACGAGCGTCTTCGCGGTCGGCTTGAACCAGGCCAGGCGCGCCGCGTCCGTCTGCGAGCCGACGTAGGCGAAGCCCGCAGCCTCGAGGAGCCCGAGGAGTGCACCGTCCTCACCGCTCGCCCCGTGCACCGCGGGCCAGACGACGTCGGGACGCTTCTGCAGGAGCGTCGAGAGGAGGCCGGCGTCCGGTTCGTGCAGGGAGACGCGGTGGCCCATCGCGGAGAGACGATCCGCCACGCGTCGGCCCGACCGCAGGGAGACGTCGCGCTCGTGGCTGATGCCACCGCTGATGACGACGATGTCGAGAGTACGGTCGAGCACAGAGAAATCAGTCATGACCAGGGCTTTCTTATCGAAGGAGCGGTGTCAGGAGACGTTCGGCGGCAGGACGGCGTCGCGCTTGCTCGCGTCGGCGCTGCTCAGCCGGCCCGTGCCCGCGAAGGTCGACAGCAGATCGAGCTCCCCGTTGATGACCGTTGCGAGGCGGCGGATGCCGTCACCGATGCGCTCCGGCGTCGGGTAGCAGAACGAGAGGCGGATGTTCTGACGTCCGTCTCCGTTGCCGTAGAACGCGGTACCCGGCGTGTACGCGACGAGCTCCTTCACTGCGCGCGGCAGCATCGCCTTGGAGTCGAGCTCCTCGGGCAGCGTGACCCAGACGTAGAAGCCGCCGTTCGGGTTCGTCCAGCTGAGGCCGGGCAGATGGGTATGCAGGCCCTTCAGCATCGCCTCTTTCCGCTCGCGGTAAACGCCCCGGAAGGTGTCGATCTGTCCGCGCCAGTCGGCTGTCTCGAGGTACTTCGAGATGACCAGCTGGCTGAAGGACGACGGACTGAGGACGGCCGCCTCGTTGGCGAGGATCAGCCGCTCGCGGATCGCATGCGGAGCGAGAGCCCAGCCCACTCGGAAGCCGGGAGCGAGCGTCTTCGAGAACGTGCCGAGGTAGATCACCCCGTCCTCCTCCAGCGAGCGCATCGCCTTCGGCGGGACGTCCTCGAAGTAGAGGAGGCCGTACGGGTTGTCCTCGAGCACGAGGATTCCCTCGGACTTGCAGATCTCGAGGATCTCGACGCGGCGCTCCCAGCTGAGGGTCACGCCCGCGGGGTTGTGGAAGGTGGGGATCGTGTACAGGAACTTGATCGTCTTGCCGGCGGCGCGGACGCGGGCGATGTGCTCGCGGAGGGCGGCGGGGATGAGCCCGTGCTCGTCCATCGGGACGTGCTCGACCTCGGCCTGGTACGACCGGAAGATGACCATCGCCGTGACGTAGCTGGGGCCCTCGGAGAGGACGACGTCCCCCGGGTCCAGGAAGAGCTTGGAGACGAGCTCCAGGGCGTGCTGAGAGCCCGTGGTGACCACGATGTCGTCCGCGCTGGCGGAGATGCCCTCGAGGGCCATGACGTCGAGGATCTGCTCGCGCAGGACGGGGACGCCCTGGCCCGACCCGTACTGCAGCGCGACGGGCCCCTGCTCCCGCATCACGGTGTCGATGGCGCCAGTCACCAGGTCCTGGGGGAGCGCGGACACGAACGGCATGCCGCCGGCGAGCGAGACCACCTCGGGGCGTGACGCGACGGCGAACAGGGCTCGGACCTCGCTGGCGGCCAGACCGGCCGTGCGCTCCGCATAGGAGTTGTACCAGGGGTCGAGGTTGGTGCCGCGGTTGGTCACGATGGTTCCGCTTCGCTCGGTGGACAGGGTCTCTCCGGCCGGAGCCGGGTGGATCCACAGTACCGGCCGGTCCTGTACTGAGGCGGGGCGGTCGGGCGCCACCGCAGGGATCGTGGCCTGCGCCCCAGCGGGTCTGTTTCACGTGAAACAGCTCCGGGAACGAGGAGAGCCCCCGTCACGACGTGACAGGGGCTCTCGGAGACCGCAGGGCGGTCAGGAGTGGGAACTCAGAGGAACGCGGCCAGGTCGGCCTCGAGGGCCGGCTTCGGCTTGGCGCCGATGACGGTCTTCACGACCTCGCCCTTCTGGTACACCTTCATCGCCGGTATCGACGTGATCTGGTACTTCGCGGCCGTCTGCGGGTTCTCGTCGACGTTCAGCTTGACGATCTCGATCTTGTCGCCGTGCTCGGCCGAGATCTGGTCGAGGATCGGCGCGACCATGCGGCAGGGGCCGCACCATTCGGCCCAGAAGTCGACCAGGACGGTCTTCTCGGAGTCGAGGACGTCGGACTGGAACGATGCGTCGGTGACGCTCTTCGCGGTGGACATGGTGTTCTCTCCTTCACGAGTCGGCGGGCTGCCGGCTCCGATGTGCGATGACCGGACGGTCAGCGGGTGATGAGCTCGGCCCGGGGTGAGCCTTCGGTGTGGGCGGTGCCATCGGCGAGCGAAGCGAGGTAGTGCTCCGCGTCGAGGGCGGCGACCGTTCCGGATGCCGCGGCGGTGACGGCCTGACGGTAGGTCGGGTCGATCACGTCGCCGGCGGCGAAGACGCCGGGAACGGAGGTCTGGGAGGAGCGGCCGACCACCGAGATGGTGCCCTCGGTGGTGAGGTCGAGCTTGCCGTGCACGACGTGCGTGCGCGGGTCGTTGCCGATCGCGATGAACAGGCCGTCGAGGTCGAGGTGGGACTCGGTGCCGTCGACCGTGTCGCGCAGCTTCACGCCGTCGACGTGGTTCTCACCGGTGATGCCGGTGACCTCGGCGTTCCAGATGAACTCGATCCTCTCGTTGTCGAAGGCGCGCTTCTGCATGACCTTCGAGGCGCGGAGAGAATCCTTGCGGTGGATCACGTAGACCTTCGCGGCGTGCTTGGTGAGGAAGGTCGCCTCCTCCATGGCGGAGTCGCCCCCGCCGACGACGGCGATGGTCTTGCCCTTGAAGAAGAAGCCGTCGCAGGTGGCGCACCACGAGACACCATGTCCCGACAGGCGGTCCTCATCGTGGAGGCCCAGCTTGCGGTACGCGGATCCGGTCGCGACGACGACGGTCTTCGCCTCGATGCTCTCGCCGGAGCCGAGGTGGACGGTCTTGACCTCGCCCTCGAGGTCGAGGGAGGTGACGTCGTCGTAGAAGGTCTCGGCGCCGAACTTCTCGGCCTGCGCCTGCATCGAGGTCATCAGCTCGGGGCCGAGGACGCCGTCGGGGAAGCCGGGGAAGTTCTCGACGTCCGTCGTGTTCATCAGGTCGCCGCCGATCTCGACCGAGGAGGCCACGACCACCGGGTGCAGCTCGGCGCGCGCCGCGTAGATGGCGGCGGTCCAGCCGGCGGGGCCGGATCCGATGATGACGATGTCGCGCACGGCAACTCCTCGGGGTCTGTACGAGCGGTGACGGGTGGGGCGGGAGCCGAGCACCCGGAGCCGGTCGCTCGAATCGTTCCGCGGCTCCGTGGGCTACAACACATCCTAGGCGGGCACTATTCCGCGGGCCCGGGAGTGCCGGTCGTGCCACGCGCCGCTCGATGCAGCAGCCCAGGAAATGCAATCTGACCGGGCTTTTACCGGAGCAGCATCAGCGGCCGAGTCGGCGGAGCACCGGAGCGAGGACGGCGCGCAGCTCCGGCACCCGGAGGAACCAGAGGACCGCGAAGTAGACGAGCGCCATCACGGTGCCGATCGCGGCCATCGAGAGCAGCGGCTCCACGTAGTTCGAGACGGCGAAACCGCCCGCGCGCGTGCCGCCGAGGGCGACCAGGACGCCGTAGCCGGCGGCGGCGGAGGGCACCGCGGCGAGGACGAACTGCGCGAGCCTGACGAGGATCCGCCTGCCTCCGCGGCCGCCGAGCCGGCGGCGCAGGAGGAGGGCCGCCACGAGGGCCTGCACGCAGATGCCGAGCGAGGTCGCAGCGGCGATGCCGACAGCGGTGCGGTCGGCGGGGAGCCGGAGCACGATCAGGTACCCGGCGACCGCCACGACGACCTGCACCAGGGTGAACAGGAACGGCCGCGCTCCGTCGCTCAGGGCGTAGAACGCGCGCTGCATGATGGCGATCGAGGAGAACAGCGGCAGGGCGATCACGTAGGCCACGGCGATCGCTCCGATGGCCTGCGCGTCCGCGAACGAGTCGGTGAAGACGGAGCCGAACGGCACTGCGACCACGACGATCGCGGCGGCGGCGAAGACGAGCATCATCAGCACCAGGCGGAGCGAGGTGGAGACGTCCGAGCGGAACTCCTTCATCTCCCCCCGTGCGGTGTGGCCGCTCATCTTGGTGAAGTAGGCCATGGCGATCGAGATCGCGATGACCGAGTGGGGCAGCATGAAGATCAGCCACGCCTTCTGCAGCGCCGCGGCCGAGGGCCCCTCGCCGGACGCGGTGGAGGAGACCTGGCTCTCGACGATGCCGGCGACGATGGTCAGCAGCACCGTGGCGAACGACCACAGCGACATCCGCCCGGCCGTGCCGAGACCGACGCCCCGGAAGCGGAAGTCGGGGCGGTAGCTGAGGCCGACCCTCCGCCAGAAGAGCATCAGGAACAGCGACTGGACGACGATGCCCAGTGTCGCGCTCCCGCCGAGGAGGGTGACCATCGCCGGGGACCACGAGTCGACCGGACGGTTCCCCTCCGGATCGGCGCCGAACAGCACCATGAAGGCGACGAGCCCGGCGATCACCACGACGTTGTTCAGCACGGGCGCCCAGGTGAAGGGGCCGAACGAGCCGCGGGCGTTGAGCACCTCGCCGAGGATCGTGAAGAGGCCGTAGAAGAAGACCTGCGGCAGGCACCAGAACGCGAAGGCGACGGCCAGCTGGTACTGCTCCGGTCCGTAGCCGGGCGCGTAGAGGCGCACGAGCAGGGGAGCGAGGACCGTGGCGGCGATCGTGGTCACCAGGAGCAGGCCGAGCGCCAGGGTCAGCAGGCGGTTGATGTAGCCGCGGCCGCCGTCGGCGTCGAGGCCCGCCCGCACGATCTGCGGGACGAGGACGGCGTTCAGAGCGCCGCCCGCGATGATCGAGTAGATCGTGTTGGGAAGCAGGTTCGCCGTCGTGAAGGCGTCCGCGCCCGGCGCGACCGCGGCTCCGATCGTGTTCGCCATGACGATCGACATGATGAAGCCGAGGATCCGCGAGACCATCGTGCCGGAGGCGAGGACGGCGCTCGCGCGTCCGAGGGAGAAGCTAGCCACGCGGGTCCGATCGCTGGTCGTCGAGGTCGGGCTGGACCTCGAGCACGGCGTTCGGGTCCTCCTCGTCCTCAGGGGTGTCGCCTCGACGGCGACGGCGGATGTTGCGGAGGATGCCGGCTCCGAAGACGACGACGAGCGCGATCCCGATGACCAGGGTGCCGACGGTCTCCCAGTCGGCGCGGACGCTGGTCGTCATGCCCGTGGGGGTGCCGATGGGGACGCCCTGCGCCGAGGTCAGCTGCAGGCCGAGGCTCGTCTCGCCGTTGCCGACCCGGGCCTTCACGGGGATGAGGACGCGGCCCTGCGAGCGGGCGTCGATCTCGGTGGTCTCGATCGCCTCCTCGTCGATGTCGAGGACGGCGTTCGAGGTCGAGGCCTGGATGCGGACGGCGATCGGCCAGGGGAGCTCGTTGCGGACGTACACGGGGATGCTCGAGTCGCGGGAGACCTGCAGGATGCTGCCGGTCGCGTCGATCGACACCAGCGAGAGCGTCCGGTCGGCCTCGGTCATGGCCGCGCCGACGGCGTCGCCCCAGCCGCTGCCGTCTCCGCGCCAGGTCACCGCGAGCAGCGCCAGCACGTCGTTGCGGCTCTTGCCCGAGAGCAGCTCCGGCTCCTGCAGCACGGAGGAGAACGCCTCGACCTCGGAGCCGGCGTCGAGCACGTCGCGCACCCGGTCGAGCCTCGACTCCGACTCCGGCGAGTCGACGACGCTCGCGCCCTCGGTCGCGGGGACGGCGAGGGCGGTGGAGAGGGCGACTCCGCGGGCCCAGGGCAGCGACTCGATCGCGTCGAGGGTCTCGGAGAGGCGTGCGGCGCCGATCGCGGAGCCGCGGCCGAGGGTGAGCACGACGTCCGGCGCGGTCCCCTCCTCCTGCACCTCGGCGAGATCGGTGGCGATCTCGGACATGCGGGCGCGCCACTCGGTGTCGTCGGTGGCGGTGGCGGCCGCGTCGAACGCCTCGGTGAGGCGCGAGTCGGCCACGACCAGGTCCGAGTCGCCGACGGTGGCGCGCGAGGTGGTGGTCACCTCCTCCGGCAGCAGGAGACCGGAGGAGGGGACGACCGTGCGGTTCACTCCGCTGGCCGCGTAGACGTCGAGGTCCGACCCCCGGAGGGTGCCCTCGTCGGGCCACGCGACGCTGCCGAGGGAGGTGCTCCAGTCGGAGGCGAGCAGCGACTCGGTGCTCGGACGCGCGGGCAGGTCCTCGGCCGGCTGGTCGGAGTCGACGGCGACCGTGGGCGCCGGGCTGGCGGTGCCGGGGACCGCGGCGAAGCGGGTGTCGTCGATCGCGTACTCGAAGGACGTGGGAGAGAGGAGCGCGGAGAGCCCGGCCTGCGCCTGGGCCGAGACGTCGGCGTCGGCGTAGGGCAGGGCGAAGCGCTCGTTCGGCACGGACTGCAGCCGGTCGAGCCAGTCGAGGGCCGACTCCGGAGCGGCGCTGCCGAGGATGCGGATCGAGGCGAGGATGCGCGGGTCGACCCCGATCGTGACGCCCTTCCCCGCGACCGCGTCGAGCTGCCGGGTGAGGGTCCCCGTGCCGTCGGTGTAGTCGGCGAGGGCCTCGGCCGAGAGCAGGCCGTCGGCCGTGTCCGGGACGGTGAGCGGGACGAGGACGCTGACGCCGGTCTCGCGCTCCGGGGCCGCCGCGTCGTCGGTCAGCTCGACGGCCGTGCGGGCGGTCGAGACGACACCACCCGGACCGGTGACCGTGACGAGGACGGCGTGGGTGCCGAGGGCGGTCCGGTCGTTGGAGAAGGGGATCTGGTCGACCGGCACGGTGAGGCCTGCCTCGGCGGTGCTGGAGGGCAGCAGGCGCAGCTGGGCGGTCGCACGGACCGGGTCGGTGTCGTTGTCGGCCTCGGCGTCGAGCCAGTCGTGCAGCTCCGCGCGGGTGTCGAGGGTGGCGTAGGAGAGGGCGACCGTCACGTCGGCGCTGTCGATCGCCTCGGTGGTGCCGTTGCGCACGGCGATCGAGAGCTCGAGGTCCTGGCCGGGCCGCAGGACGCCGTCGCTGCCGGCCCCCGCGGTCGTGGTGACGATGCCGGGAGCGGGCGTCGAGGTCGCCGTCGCGGCGGCGACCGGGGCCGCGAGGGCGGGGGAGGCCACGCCGGTCAGGCCGAGCGCGAGGGCGGCGGCACCTGCCGAGCGGAGCAGGAGGAGGGCCGCCCGCGAGCGGCGGGAGCGGAGGGAGGGGTCGCGCCGATGCATCGGACTCACTCGGCCTCCATGCGGGTGATTCTACGGGCAGCCCTCCTCGGGGCAGGCGGTGCGTCCGCTGTGCACGCGGATCCCCCTGTAACCCCCTGGCACGGTCACCCGCTGACGGGACACCCCCGCCACTAGGATCGTGCGAATGCACAGCGTCCAGACCGCTCTCGAGACCCTCCGCGCGCTCGCGGGGACGCCCACGGTGACGCGGCTGGCGGAGGCGTTCGCGGCCCAGGGCCACGAGCTCGCGCTGGTCGGCGGCCCGGTCCGCGACGCCTTCCTCGGCCACGGCGTGCACGACCTCGACTTCACCACCTCCGCGCGCCCCGACGACATCGTGCGGGTCGTCGCTCCGATCGCCGAGGCGCACTGGGACATCGGCCGGGCCTTCGGCACGATCGGCGCCCGCGTCGCCGGCGAGACGGTCGAGATCACGACCTACCGCAGCGACAGCTACGACGGGGTGAGCCGCAAGCCCGAGGTCGAGTTCGGCGACTCGCTCGAGGGCGACCTGGTGCGGCGCGACTTCACGGTCAACGCGATGGCGCTGCGGCTCCCGGAGGTCGTCCTCGTCGACCCCTCGGGAGGAGTGGAGGACCTGCTCGCCGGCCGGCTGCGCACCCCCTCCCCCGCCGACCTCTCCTTCGGCGACGATCCGCTCCGGATGCTCCGCGGCGCGCGCTTCACCTCGCAGCTCGGCTTCCGCACCACCGACGAGGTCGAGTGGGCGATGGCCGAGCTCGCCGGCCGGATCGACGACGTCTCGGCGGAGCGCGTGCAGGAGGAGCTGCGGAAGCTCCTCGCGACCGCCTCGCCCCGTGCCGGCCTGGAGCTGCTCGTCGACACCGGTCTGGCCGGTCGCTTCCTCCCGGAGCTGCCCGCGCTGCGCCTGGAGCAGGACGAGCACCACCACCACAAGGACGTCTACACCCACAGCCTCACCGTGCTGGAGCAGGCGATCGCGCTGGAGGAGTCGCGGCACCCCGGAGCCGCGCCCGACGTGGTGCTGCGGCTCGCCGCCCTCCTGCACGACATCGGGAAGCCGGCCACGCGGCGGCTCGAGCCGGGCGGAGCGGTGAGCTTCCACCACCACGACCTGGTCGGCTCCAAGCTCGCGATCAAGCGGTTGCGCGCGCTCAAGTTCGACAACCAGACGACGAAGGACGTGGCCCGCCTCATCGAGCTGCACCTGCGCTTCTTCGGGTACACGGACGGCGCGTGGACCGACTCCGCGGTGCGCCGCTACGTGACCGACGCCGGGCCCCTGCTCGAGCGGCTGCACATCCTCACCCGCGCCGACGTGACCACGCGCAACCGCCGCAAGGCCGACCGGCTCGCGCACGCCTACGACGACCTCGAGGCGCGCATCGCGGAGCTCGCCGAGAAGGAGGAGCTCGCCTCCAAGCGCCCCGACCTCGACGGCACGCGGATCATGGAGATCCTCGGCCTCGCCCCGGGCCCCGAGGTCGGACAGGCGTACCGGTTCCTGCTGGAGCTGCGGCTCGAGGAGGGGCCGCTCGGCGAGGAGGTCGCGACGCAGCGGCTCCGCGAGTGGTGGGCGTCTCGCTGAGGCGCTGAGCCGGGCCGCGTGCCCGCCCCGCCCTGCACCCGGGTTGGTGCGCCTCGAGCGGATCCGTCCGGCGCGTCGCGGCGGTCCTGTTGTAGTCTGTACAGGTTGTCCACGACCAGACGCACTCGCGTCCGCGGGAGTGGGCAGATGCTACATACCCTCCTGTCACGGAAATACCGTGGCCGTTCAGTCCGAAGGAGGTGGGTTAGTGACGCATCAGTACGAGATCATGGTCATCCTGGACCCCGAGATCGATGAGCGCACCGTCGCTCCGAGTCTCGACAAGTTCCTCAACGTCATCCGCACCGATGGTGGATCCATCGACAAGGTCGACGTCTGGGGCCGCCGTCGTCTGGCGTACGAGATCAACAAGAAGTCCGAGGGCATCTACGCCGTCGTCGACTTCACGTCGACCTCCGCCGCAGCGAACGAGCTCGACCGTCAGCTGAAGCTGTCCGAGGCCGTCATGCGCACCAAGGTGCTGCGGGCCGAAGAGGGCATCGCCCAGGTCGCGGCCGCCGCGAAGCTCGCCGACGAGAAGGCCGCCCGCAAGGCTGCCAAGGCCTCGGCCGCTCCCAAGGCGTAGCGCTCATGGCCGGCGAGACGATCATCACCGTGGTGGGGAACCTCACCGCCGACCCCGAGCTGCGCTACACGCAGGGCGGGCTCGCGGTCGCGAACTTCACCATCGCCTCCACGCCGCGCACCTTCGACCGTCAGGCGAACGACTGGAAGGACGGCGAAGCGCTGTTCCTCCGCGCCTCCGTCTGGCGCGAGTTCGCCGAGAACGTCGCAGGAACGCTGACCAAGGGCAGCCGCGTCATCGCGACCGGCCGCCTGAAGCAGCGCTCCTACGAGACGAAGGAAGGCGAGAAGCGCACCAGCATCGAGCTCGAGATCGACGAGATCGGGCCCTCGCTGCGCTACGCGACCGCGCAGGTCACGCGCGCCTCCGGTGGAGGCGGACGCGGCCAGGCCGGTGGCGGCCAGGGCAACGGCGGTCAGATCGGCGGTGGCCAGGGCGGCTTCGGCGGCGGCGGTCAGGGGGGCTCCGGCAACGCCGGCGGCAACCGTGGCGGTCAGGCCGAGGAGCCGTGGGCGCCGAGCGCTCCCGCCGGTGGCGACGTGTGGAGCACGCCGGGCAGCTACAACGACGAGACGCCGTTCTGAGCCTCGGCTCGGACGCTCTCCTCACCTGAATCACGCCTCCCCCGCACCGCGATCGCTCGCGGCGGGGCAGGGGCGAACCAGAATCTAAGGAAACCACTATGGCTGGAAAGAGCAGCGGCGACCGCCGCAAGCCGATCCGCGGCAAGGGCGCGAAGAACGCGGCCCCCGCGAAGTCGGTCCGCGTGGGTGTCATCGACTACAAGGACGTCGCGACCCTCCGCAAGTTCATCTCGGAGCGCGGGAAGATCCGCGCCCGTCGTATCACCGGCGTCTCCGTTCAGGAGCAGCGCCTCATCGCCCGTGCCGTCAAGAACGCCCGCGAGATGGCGCTCCTGCCCTACGCCGGCAGCGGAAGGTAGGTAACGGTATGTCCAAGGTCATCCTGACCCACGAGGTCGACGGACTCGGCTCGGCCGGCGACGTCGTCGACGTGAAGAACGGGTTCGCCCGCAACTACCTCATCCCGCAGGGCTTCGGCGTCGCGTGGACCCGCGGTGGCGAGAAGCAGGTCGAGCAGATCAAGTCGGCGCGAGCCGCTCGTGAGCACAAGACCATCGAAGAGGCCCAGCACACCAAGCAGGTCCTCGAGGCCAACCGCGTGAAGCTGACGGTCAAGGCCGGCAAGGACGGCCGCCTGTTCGGCTCGGTGAAGACCTCCGACATCGCGAACGCGGTGGCGGCGGCCGGATTCGGCGAGCTCGACAAGCGCAAGATCGTCATCTCGAACGCGATCAAGCACGTCGGCGAGCACGAGGCCGTGGTGCGTCTGCGTGACGACATCCAGGCCACTGTGAAGCTGCAGGTGGTCGCGGCCAAGTAAGGCCGCGAGAACGCCGCGGAGGGCGGTGCGACGGGACTTCCGAGTCCCCTCGCACCGCCCTTCGTCGTTCCCGTTCTCCACAGCTCCATCCACATACACCCTCCAGCGGGACCAACCTTCACTGTGGTCTTGAGACTCTTTTCCCCACACACCTGTGGAAAGCAGGAAATGCCTGGTCAGGAGCCGGAAAAAACTTACTGAGAGCCGCTGATCCCACAGGGTTGTCCACATGTTGCCCACAGTGGGCCCGGCGTTTCCCCGCGGTTCTGCACAGCTCTCTCCACAGGGCGGTTTGCGTGCCGCGGGCGGCGGTCCGTAGGGTGGCGCAGCGCCCCGCGAGGGGTGCGGGCAGGCGCCCGTGCGCCGCTGTCGGAGGTCGCTGGTAGACCGGATCCCGGCACCGCGCGACCGGACGCGCAGCACCCGACAGGAGGAGGCGAAGGCATGACGATCGCGCACCTGGCGGTACCCGGCTCGGACGGACGGGACGGTCGCGGAGACCGCGGCGAGTCGCGCGGGAACGAGCGGACCCCTCCGCACGACCTCCTCGCCGAGCAGTCGGCGCTGGGCGGCATGCTGCTCTCGAAGGACGCGGTCGCCGACGTCGTCGAGAGCGTCAAGGGCACCGACTTCTACATCCCCAAGCACGAGATCGTCTTCGACGCGATCCTCGCCCTCTACTCGCACGGCGAGCCGACCGACGTCATCGCGGTCACCGACGAGCTCACGAAGCAGGGCGAGCTGCAGCGGGCCGGCGGCGCCGACTACCTGCACACGCTCACCTCGATGGTCCCCACCGCGGCCAACGCCGGCTACTACGCCTCCATCGTCGCCGAGCGCGCTCTGCTGCGCCGCCTCGTCGAGGCGGGCACCCGCATCGCGCAGATGGGCTACCAGGGCGAGGGCGAGGTGCTCGACCTGGTCAACACGGCGCAGGCCGAGATCTACAACGTCACCGGCTCCGAGACGGCGGAGGACTACGTCCCGCTGACCGACGCGGTGACCGTCGCGATCGACGAGATCGAGGCGGCCGCTCACAAGGACGGCAGCTTCACCGGCGTCCCCACCGGCTTCGCCGACCTCGACGACCTGACCAACGGCTTCCACGCCGGGCAGATGATCATCGTCGCCGCGCGCCCCGCGCTCGGAAAGTCGACGCTGGCGCTCGATTTCGCCCGCGCCGCCGCGATCAAGCACAACATGGCCACGATCTTCTTCTCCCTCGAGATGGGGCGCAGCGAGATCGCGATGCGCCTCCTCTCGGCCGAGGCGTCCGTGCCGCTGCAGCACATGCGCAAGGGCACGGTCGACCAGCGCGACTGGACGACCATCGCCTCCACCCGCGGCCGGATCAACGACGCGCCGCTCTACATCGACGACTCGCCCAACATGACCCTCGTCGAGATCCGGGCGAAGTGCCGCCGGCTCAAGCAGCGGGTCGGGCTCAAGATGGTCGTCATCGACTACCTGCAGCTGATGACCTCCGGCAAGAAGGTCGAGAGCCGCCAGCAGGAGGTCTCGGAGTTCTCGCGTGCCCTCAAGCTCCTCGCGAAGGAGCTGCAGGTGCCGGTCATCGCGCTCTCGCAGCTGAACCGAGGCCCCGAGCAGCGCGCCGACAAGCTCCCCGCGATCTCGGACCTCCGCGAGTCCGGCTCGATCGAGCAGGACGCCGACATGGTGATCCTCCTGCACCGCGAGAGCGCCTACGAGAAGGACAACCCGCGCGCGGGCGAGGCCGACCTCATCGTCGCCAAGCACCGCAACGGCCCGACCCGCACGGTCACCGTGGGCTTCCACGGCCACTTCTCGCGCTTCGCCGACATCCCGGCGGTCTGACGTGTGCTACCGACAGGGGCGAATCCCGGTCATGATCTTCCCAATTTGACCTACTCAGTGCGAGGTGCATGTAAGGGCACCGAGGCAAGACCGAACTGCGGCTGGAACCGTACTGTTCAGCGTGCCGTGCAATAGCATCGATGACGGCAGACTGCTTCCGATCGCGTCCGAATACAATCGGCGTCGGATCGATCTCGGCCACTCCCCACACTTGCCGGTGAGCCAATTGCCGAAGCGCTCTCCTTGCATCGAAATTGTCGGCGCTCCTCAGCGGGAATGCCATCATCGGACACGCCGCCTCACCGGAACAGCAGGTGAACGCCAGCCGCGCCGTGCTCTGAACGGATCCGAACCGGTTGTCGAGAATCCGAGATGTCGCGTCACTCGATCAATAGGTCAAGGGCGCTCCTGGCAACATCGATGAACTTCGATCGATAGAGCTCCAGTGGGTCACCGGGTTGTTCGGATACGCCCAGGGCAACCACGGAATAGACGGCACCGTCGCTCCCCACGGCAACCAGCGTGACCGCCACGACGCCTGGCGAGCTTCCGATCTTCTCCGAGAGTGTCACCAACCCGCGTTCTACAAACGGCGAAGAAGACGCGATCTCGGGTGACCGGAGGATCTGCGACATGCGCGGATCGTCGCGTCCCAGCTCCACGACCGCCCGGTGCGCACTCGCCACGTCTTCAGCGTTCGCGAACCAATCGATGTCGCGTGGCCAGAACGGCGCGCGCTCGATCCATGCCGGGTCCACTGTCAGCGGCTGACTGCTCAACTTCTCAAGAATGCCATGGCGAGCCGCGCTGGATGCCTCGTTCCAGTCGTTCGCGAGCGACGTGTCGCCGCCGAGCGTCAACTGGAACATTTTCCTCGTCGTCGGGAACGGTTCGAGGAGGTCAGGTTGGTGATGCCCGAGATCGCGCACCGCGGCCGACAACCGCTGGGCTCCGACAGCGTCCATGAGAACGTCGGCTGCTGTGTTGTCGCTGATCTGCATCATCAAACGTGAGAGCTCGAACACGCTAATTTCTGTTCCGTCCGGCTCGAGGTGCAGCCGACCGGTTGGGAGACTCTTCTTCCCATCGTCGATCATGAGCACGTCCTCCCAGGAGAGATCCCCTTCTTTGATCGCTTCCACTACAGCTGCCAGAACGTACAGCTTCATCACCGATCCAACCGGACGGAGAACGTCGTGCGCCCGCTCGTGAACCGACTCCGTGTGCGACCCGCGTGTCACCTGCATGAGCAGTGATGACGCAGGAACGAGCGCTTCGAGACGAGCCGCTGCTTCGGCAAAGGATGCAATCGATGGTGATGCAGTGGCAACCGCCGCGTTCACGACGAGCGCTCTGAGCTCTCCGTTCGCGTTCGCGGTGATCTGCAGATCGAGGAGAATGCCAAGCCGATTGCGGACGACAGCAAGAGCTCCCTCGGGTCGAAGTTCGAAGGACTTCACCGTGTATGGGCCCAGGGGCCGAAGGCTCGAATTCACCATGGTGACCAAATGCGCGGTGGACTCCGAGTCGAACGCACCCGCGTCCGATTTCGACTCGACAGCCTCAGTGGTCAAGTCCTCCTCTGCGTTCAGCCGTTCGACCGCCCACAGCATCAGATCTTGGGTCCGGAGTTCCTTAGCGGTCAGGTCTGTGCCCGCTGTCGGAACAGTTTCTCTGAGATTCAGGCTGCATCCGACCAGCACCGAGCACAGGAGGAGCGGAACGGCGAGCTTGCGCCAGTAGGCGTGATCCGTGCGGACTGCGCGCCGGACGCAACCACCCGTGCTCGGCGCCTCACGCCTTTGCCGCGGCCTGGCCGACCGGAGGAATCGCAGCATCACAACACCTCCGATCGCCGAACGGCATCGTCGTCTCCGAGGATCGATGGAGAGTCGTCCTCGTCACTCGCAGAACCGGGCGAAGCGGAGGGCGGGACGAGCTTCATCGTCGCGATCCCGACGGTTGCGATCATGATGATCCCGAAACTCCACAGCCCGATGCTGAGGATGATCCCGACGTGCAATGCGACCGCCATAATGAACGCGATCCGTCGACCGAAGTCAATGGTCACAACGAGAATTCCGATGCAGATCTCTGCGACGATGACACCCCAGGTGATGACGGCTAAGAGGAGCGGGACTGACGTCGCCCAGTGCAGCACATCTGCGATGAGGCCGCTTGCGCCAAACATGTACCCGCGAGAGATGTAGTACTCGGCCGATCCGTTGGACCAGTCATCGACGTTGAACTTCTCAAATGCACTATTGAGATAGATCAAGGTCACCTGGAGTCGCAGGGCATAGATCCCAGCGAGTGCAACACCTCGACCGACTGGTCCGACGGGCCGGCGCTCCTTGGACCATGCCCATCTCCGATCATCCGCAGCCATGATGAAGATGATGATCACCGAGACGATCGCGGCCACAGAATCGCCGCCATCGGGCAATGAGATTCCGGTGGAGATGGAGATGGCGATCCAGGCATGAACGAACGCCATCACCCTCGGCAGGAACCCGACGAGCACGAGGCCCAGCAAAACAATCATGACGATGACCCGCACGATCGAGGGCACCTCTGGACCACCGATGCAGAAGGCGGAGATGATCCGCGCCCCAGCACAGTAAGGCGCCGGTTCGGCTCCTCCGACCGTTTGCATCAGTGCGCTGAACGGCGTGAAAACGAGGATGGAGATCTGGGCGGCCGCCAGAGCGCCGCGGCCGAGCGTGAAGGCACGCTGCCGAACCTCCAACGATTGCAAGGCGATCTGGAGCCGTAGCGCTGGCCCGGGTCGCTCGTGCATCAGCACACCGCGTCCACGGTCGTGAAGGTCTCGATGGAGTGCATGGGGAGATCGAATTCTCGGTATTCGAAGGGCGTGAACGTCTCTGTGGTCAGAATGATCGGGCCGCAAAGCGTACGGTGAGCGAGGTTCACGGTGATCTTCTGTGGCTGCAATGAACTGGCCTCGGCGAGGCAGTGTTCGCGGGTCTGGCCACTTTCACACTCGTGCCACTGCCCGACGGCTTCGGAGAGCTGTGCGAGCTCGGGCCCCTGCGCCCGCTGCGCCCTGCTGAGGCCGAAGAGATTCTCCACCCGCCCTTGAGGTGCAAGCATCAACGACGCCATCGTCTCCGCGTCATATGCGGCGATCTCAGTCGCCTGTGGTGCGTTCGTGAAGAACCCCCACCCCTGTGGGGAGACCGTTGTGAATGCCAGCTGCAGGTTCTTGTGCACGTCCGACTCACTTGACAGAACATTGGGCGGGAGCACGAAGTACACGCTTGCCCCGATCCAAACAGCGAGCACGGCCAAGGCTGCCCCGAAGAACCAGACAGCCTTGTCCGCGATCACTCCCCTCTCCCTCGAGCGCGGAGGCAGCCTCACCTACTTGCCGAGAGCCGCAGCGAACTGGGCCGCGCGCTTCTCATGCGAGATCGGGCTCTGCTCAGTGCTCGTCCCCCAGAAATCGATGGTGTTCCAGACCCATCGCACGTTCCCCGCCCCGGCGACCGTCGCCACGGCCGCTCCGGCGACAGCAGCCACGACGACGACGAAGACGATCGATCGCGCCGAGACGAACTCCTCCTTGTCGGGCACGTTGAGCCCCATGACCTCCGCTACGCCGTAGGAGATCTCGGAGAAGTTCTCGAGAGCAACGTCGACGAGACGAGGATCACCGGACTGCAGCGGCACGGTAACGAGCTCGTTGAAGTTCGGTTCGACACCCATGAACAGGGCGTACATCTCGTCTCGTGCTTCGACGGTGACGCTATCCACTTCCGGCGCATACGGCGAGAGTGCCTTGTGGTCCTCGTAGACCGGACCCGAGCCGAGCACCAGGAAGCTGATGATGTCGTGGTCCGTGTACGACGTCGTCGTCGCCGCCTCGTGCTGTGCAACAAGGCTCGCGCCGGAGGGCGCCGCAACCGCAGGCAGGTTCCCCGCGAGTACCAACGCTGCCGCACACAGCACCGAGACAGCCGACTTCATCCTGATAGCCAATGTTCCCCCAAGAGTGATGGCCTCGAGCGCCAGGGACGGGCTCGTGGACCAGTGGAGCGGAGGCGAGTTGCCAGCGCCACATCGCGAGCTGCACTTCGCAGACTCGTCGAATCAAACCAAACATGTACGGTGCTTTGTTTCTGGGCGCGAAAATTGGCGCGACGACCGACGGCGCGAACGACGACATACAACCGTGCATGTATGTTTGGTTCATGGTTTTCGGAGTGCTCGTCCTCGTGTTCGCTGCTGCTGCCGTCGTCGCAGCCGTCGAATGCGCCGCCCGAGGGCGACTCGGCCCGAACAACCTGGTCGGGATCAGAGCAGCCTCGGTCATGGCTTCCGATGAAGCCTGGCAGCGGGGCCATCAGGCAGCCCGACCCTGCGTGTGGATCGGCGCATTCTTGGCGGTCACGGGGGGCTCGCTCAGCCTCGTGGTCGACCCCACGCACTCGAACGCGTTCGTGCTCGCAGGCCTGTCGGCGTTTCTGATCTTCGTGCTGCTCGGAAGCGCGATCGCCGTGCGCGCGGCACGCCAGGTCCCCCCGCCGGGCGTCGACGACGACCGGCGAGCAGCGCCCCTCCCCTAGCGTCCAGCACGATGCACTCCGGGAGAGCACCATCCCTGTCGATCCGGTGACACCTTGCCTGATCTACGGCACGGGCTCGGTTGCAGCGGAACTCGCGATGCAGGCAAGGCGCCGGGGCATGCCGTTCCTCCTCGCCGGGCGCGACGGCGCGAGTCTCGACATGCTGGCTGACCGGTACGGCGTCGCGAGGATGCAGCTCGACCTCCGGCAGCGTGCGAGCTCCCTGACGCAACACCTCGACGGCGTCAGCGGGGTGATCAACGCAGCCGGACCATAGTCCTCCACCGCGAAGCCGCTCATGGAGGCCAGCGCGGAAGGTTGCGTCTCCTACGCTGACCTGTCGAATGAGGGCCGCACTCACGAGTACGCGTGGAAACGGGATGCCCACTGGCGAGAATGCGGCATCGCCGTGGTAACCGGCGCGGGGTTCGGCACGTATCTGGCCGAAGTGCTCGCCGAGCATGCGCTCCGAACGATAGACCAGCCGCAGAAGGTCAGCCTGACGAGCCTCGCGAGTGGCAGGACTTCGAAGTCACCAGGCGTCACAGCTTCGTCGCAGGCAGTTCTCGCTTCAGGAAGCTGGCGCTTCCGGTCCGGGACGCTGGTCAGGCTGAGAGTTGGAAGAGCAGTTGAGACCTCTGAGACGAGCTCTCACCTGACACTGCACACCGGCGACCTGTTCGCTCTGCGGAGGACGACGGCGGCGACCGACATCCAGGTGTTCGCCGAGCTCGGGTTGCCTCGCGGCCAGCTCCTCCTGCTACTCCCGCTCCTGCGAGTGCTGTCTTCGCTGCACGGAGTTCGCCCTCTCAGGCTTCCATCACATCGGCGAACGCGGCCTCGGATGCTCACGTCGACCGCGAGCACCATCATCAAGCCTCGTCTCCGAGTCACCGTGGAAGGCAGCGCCGGCGATCGTGCATCGTTCGTTCTGACTGCTGGGTCTGGAACAGCCTTTGCGGCTGCGATCTACCTGGAAGTACCGGCAGCCCTCGCAGCCGAGGCACGGTCCGGGTGCATGACGCCGCTCGAGATCCTGGGATCGAATCCGGCGAGACACCTTCCAGGCGTGCACATATCACCAGACCGATCAGAAGATCCGAAGGGACGAGATGCACCACTTTGATGGGCGGCCATTAAAGGAGATACTCGGCAAGGAGTCCGGCCGATACTTCGGTTCGGGTCATCGACACATCAGGCATACCGTCAGCCAGGTGGCCGAACACGTCGACGGTGACAGGATCCGACTTTCGGCGGTTAAGCAGGCGGTCTATCCGCGCCGCTGGTCGCTGGACGCGGCAGGAGATCCCCGCGAGGTGCATCTCAGTTCTATCGATGCGATCAGCCTGGCGCTGAAGACCATCAGCTTGTGTGAGAACACGAATCGCGGCGCTTGGTGGGAAGGGCCGTTCGATGTCACAGGGTTCTCAGTCGTCGCCGGACGTGTGGCGACAACTGATGTGGGCTCTGTCCCCATCGGCATCACGACCGATCACGGCGGACCGCTCGTCAGCACCAAGTCATTGCGGGCTTGTATCGGCGGACTGGACGTCGACTTGGAGTGCGCCCCGAGCCGAGCCCGACCGGGCGCAGCCGAGGCGGCACCCGGCCTCACCCATGCGGCAGCAGGCGACTCGAACCAGATGTCGTCCCACGTCGATCGCGTGGACCTCGTCGATGGACACCTCGAGACGTCCCATTCCGTCACATCATCCCAGGCAGGGTACTCAGCCGCCCCGCCCCGCCTTGACGCCGTCGATGAACTCGTCATGTTCGGTCAGTTGGCGCAAGTCCTCATCTACGCCGTCAATGACACCAGCCGCTCCGCTGTACCGAACCTCTGGCTCAGGCGCGCCTCCGTCTCTCGGACGCCCGCTCCGTCCGGCGGCCAGGCTCGATTCTCCGCTCGCACGTCCGTGCGCAGGAACGCCGAGGTCGTCATCGGCGGCCGAACCCTCCGCGACGTGAGGTTGGTCTCGACATCCGAGCACGGTGCGAGCGCCAGCGCGGCGTTCGGCTACTCAGCGTGAACCCTCCCGAACGGGGACCAGACGGCAGAGACGCTGAACCATGGGCCGATAGAGTGGCTTTGGGATCAGTCGGAGGTGCGCGTGGCACAACAGGAACGCGGGATCGCCACACGAGAGGCGATTATTCTCGGTGGGGCGAAGGTGTTTGCGCGCCTGCACTACTCGACCGCTCGCGTCGCCGATATCCTAGAAGCAGCATCCGTCACGCAGGGTGGTTTCTACTTTCATTTCCGCAGGGGCAAGATCGAGGTGGCGGAGGAGATCATCCGCCGCCAGGACCAGGGCTTCATCCTCCTCCGGGATTCGATTCTGGAGTCGGGCGACGACGGCCTCGCTTCACTGCTCACGCTGTCCCGGTCCCTCGCGAGAGCAGTGCAGCACGATCCAACGGCGCAAGCAGGCCTGCGTCTCGTCGCACAAGCCTCATCTGAATTCCCCGGCGTTGCGAAGTTGCCGGATCCAGTCTGGCTCGACGCGATAGCGTTGTTTCTCGAACAGGCACGAGCTGAAGGCAATCTTCGCGCCGAGGTCGATATCCCGACTGCCGCTCGAGCCGTCGTCTATATGTTCACCGGCGCGCAGACGAGCTCGTTCGTCTCGAACGGTTGGCGACACCTGGAGGCGAGCCTCGAGGCGACACATTGGTTCTCCATGCAAGCGCTCGCCACGCCGGAGTACCTGGCGACCACGAAGAACACCCTCTAGTGCTTCGCCCGCAGGCATGCATGCGAAACAGCCGCACCGACATCGCCCTGACGCCTCGCTTGTTGCGGCTGTTCCGGCAGCCAGCCCGTTCGAGCAGGCCGCGCAGGGCGGCAGCTCCGACGCCGACCGCGACGCCGAGGAAGGCTTCGTGGAGACTGAACCCGAAGTCTGTGCCAACCCGACCTCGTATGGCCGCCGGGCACTTCCTGCGCGGCGAGGGGCCACCGAATGACCCCATCGAGGCCTCAGATCCGCGGAATCACGCGGGCATGTTCGGAGCGACACGTTGTGCTGGAAACTGCGGCGACACTTACGTGGGAAACCCGCTGATCCAGGGGGCCTGCGGCGACATTTCGCGGGCGCGTTCACAGACGTGAAGGGCGCCGCTGCCGTCCCCGAGCCCGTCGACGTCCCGCTGGGCGGCGGGTCGATCCGTCTGGGCCAGTTCCTCAAGTTCGCGGGGATCCTCTCGGGCGGCGAGGCCAAGGAGGCGGTCGCCGAGGGGATGGTGACCGTCAACGGCGAAGTGGATCTGCGCCGCGGGCGCCAGCTCGCCGTCGGCGACGTCGTCGGGTTCGATCGGAACCGCTTCCGCGTCTGCGAGTGAGGGCGGCCGCCCCTCGGCGGGTGCGATCGGCCGAGACGGCGCGGAACCGATGAGACGCCGCTCAGAAGCGGACGCGTCGGCGTGTTGAGCGGTGGCTCGGCGCACACTGGCTCCTGGACATCCCGGGACGACAGGAGACGCGCGTGCAGCTCGGCATTCACTTCATGGACTTCACCCTTCCAGGCGGGAGCGCGGGGATCGCGCCGATCCTCGGAGCGACCGCGCGGACGGCCGAGGACGTCGGCTGCGCGTGGTTCACGCTGATGGACCACTACTTCCAGATGGAGCACTTCGCGACGAGCGAGGATCCGATGCTCGAGGGCTACACCTCGCTCGGCTTCGTCGCCGGCCGGACGGAGCGGATGCGGCTGGGGCTCCTCGTCACCGGCGTGACGTACCGCCATCCGGGACTGCTCGCGAAGATCGTCACCACCCTCGACGTGCTCTCCGGCGGGCGCGCGATGCTCGGCATCGGGGCCGCCTGGTACGAGCGCGAGCACCTCGGGCTCGGCGTGCCGTACCCGCCGCTGAAGGAGCGGTTCGAGCGGCTGGAGGAGACGCTGCGGATCTGCCGTCAGATGTGGAGCGACGACGACGGGCCGTTCGAGGGGACGCACTACCGGCTCGCCGAGACGCTGAACCACCCGGCGCCGATCCAGCAGCCCGGCCCGCCCATCCTCATCGGCGGCGGCGGAGAGAGGAAGACGCTGCGGCTGGTCGCGCAGTACGGCGACGCCTGCAACCTGTTCGGCACCGGCGCGGACGACGTGGCGCACAAGCTCGACGTGCTGAAGCGGCACTGCGACGACCTCGGGCGCGACTACGCGACGATCACGAAGACCATCACCGGGGGCGGCGATCCGATCGGCGACCCCGACGGCTTCGTCCGCGCGATGGAGGAGTACGCGGCGCTGGGGATCGACCACGTGCAGCTGGCGCCGGCCGGGCCGGATCCGGAGGGGTACGTCGCCCGGCTGGGCGAGGGCGTGATCGAGCGGGTGGCGGCTCTCGGCTGAGGGCTCCCGGGACGCACAGCACTCCGACCGGTTCGGGTGCCGCGGGCGTCACCGCTGATCCGCTCCGCCGGCCGGGTCCGCCGTCACCGGCGCGAAGACTCCGGTGGCGGGCATGTCCCGGGTCGGGGGACGCCGTCGGCGGATCCTGCCCCCCGTCAGGGTCGCGGCGTAGACGCGGGCGAGGAGCGCGACCCACGGTTCGAGCCTCCCACCTCGGGTTATTGAGCTCACGCTGACGTGGGCAGATCGCTGGCCTCATTGCCGCACGTGTCCTCTCGTACCTCGCTCCGCCGTCATCGGCAGAACCGCAGAAGAGGGGCGATCGGGACGGGTGTCGTCCTCGCCGTCGTCGGCGCCGCGCTCTTCGCCGGCGTCTCGGCGCACGCGGCCACTGCTCCCGACCTCGGCACGGCGGAGGACTACTCGGTCCTGGCCGCGTCGACCGTGACGAACACGGGGTCGAGCGTCCTGGACCAGAGCGTCGGGGTCAGCCCGCTGACCGCCGTCACCGGGTTCCCGCCCGGACGGACGGACGGAGTGATCCACCGCGGAGACGCGGAGGCGGCTCAGGCCCAGGCCGACGTGGGCACCGCCTACGGACAGCTCGCCTCGCAGGCGACGACCGCGCAGATCGACGCCGAGATCGGCGGCAGGACGCTGAAGCCCGGGGTCTACACCGCGGCCGGACCGGTCGGAGTGACGGGGACGCTCACGCTCGACGCCGAGGGCGTCAACGAGGCGGTCTTCGTGATCCGCGCCGCGTCGACGCTGACGACGGCCTCGTCGAGCACGGTGGCCCTGATCAACGGAGCGTAGGCCTGCAACGTCTACTGGCAGATCGGCAGCTCCGCGACGCTCGGCACCGACTCGGACTTCGTGGGCTCCGTGCTCGCCTCGGCCTCGATCACGGTGACGACGGGCGTCTCCGTCGAGGGCCGCGCACTGGCCCGCACGGGAGCGGTCACGCTCGACTCCAACGACTTCACCGAGCCGGGCTGCGAGCCCTCCGACGGCGGATCGTCGCCGACGGCGACTCCGACCATCACGCCGACCGTGACGCCGACGATCACGCCGACCGTGACGCCGACGGTCACGCCGACCGTGACGCCGACCGTGACCCCGACAGTCACGCCGACCGTGACGCCCACGGTCACTCCGACGGTGACGCCCACGGTCACTCCGACGGTGACCCCGACCATCACGCCGACCGTGACGCCGACCGTGACTCCGACGGTGACCCCCACCGTCACGCCGACCGTGACTCCGACAGTGACGCCGACCGTGACGCCGACCGTCGTGCCCACCGTGGCTCCGACGGTCACGCCCACTGTCACGCCGACCGTGACTCCCACCGTCACCCCGACGGTGACCCCCACCATTACTCCGACGGTGACGCCGACGATCGCGCCCACCGTGGCCCCGACGGTCACGCCGATGACCACGCCGACGGTGACGCCGACCGTGGCTCCGACGGCGACTCCCACCACCACGCCGACCGCGACGTCCACGGCCTCGCCGACTCCGACCGCGACCACAGCGCCGCGACCGGCGCCCTCCCACGCCGCGGTCGTTCCCGTGTCCGGGTCGAACGGTCCCCGCGGTCCGGCTCTCGCCTCGACCGGAGTGGACGCCGCAGCGACGGCGACCGCCGGAGTGCTGGGCCTGCTCGCCCTGGTCGGCGGCGGTCTGATGCTCCTCACCCTCCGACGCCGCGGTGAGCACACCGGCAGCTGATCCCGGCTGATCACCGGAAGCTGATCACCGCCAGGCCGTGCGCCGGACTCCCGAGGGGTCCGGCGCACGTCTGCGCCCTCGATCGCGCTCCGCCCGTCTCTCGGGTGTCCTCGCCGATGCGCGCAGGCCCGCTCGTGCGTCGAGACGCCGCTCCGAGCGTCGGGACACCGCTGAGCATGCGGTGTCCTCCGCGTTCTCGCGGAGGGCGGGGGCGTCAGCCGGAGGACTCCCGCGGCACGAAGCGGACGGGCATGGCCTGCACGCCCGCGGTCGGACGTCCGTGGATCGCGTTCGAGAGCTCCTCCGCGGCGGCGCGGCCGAGCGTGTCGAGCATCATGTCGATGCTCGAGAGCGGCGGGCGGGCGGCCTCGACGAGGAGGTCCCAGTTGTCGAAGCCGACGACGGCCACGTCCTGCGGCACCCGCCGGCCGGTCTCGCGCAGGTAGTCGAGCGTGCCGCGGGCGATCTGGTCGCTCGCGCAGATGATCGCGTCGAGGTCCGGATGCGCCCGCAGCAGCGTCTCGGCGCACTGACGCCCCCAGCTCTCGGACCACTGCCCGAAGAGGACGCCGCCGCCGACCAGCGGCAGCCCCGCCTCCGTCAGCGCCTGCTCGACGCCCCGGGCGCGGTCGTGCGCGGCGGTGTAGCTCGGCTCGCCGTTGACGAGGGCGATCCTCGTCCGTCCGCGCTCGATCAGGTGGCGGGCGGCGAGGACGCCGGCCTGCACGTTGTCGGGCGTGAAGGAGGAGTCGCGCGGATCCTCCGAGGGCGCATAGGCGTAGACGACCGGCACCGGGATGGTGCGGGTGATCGAAGGGCGCGGGTTCGTCGTCCGGCCGAGCACCACGATCCCGTCGACGCGCTTGGCGAGCAGGTTCTTGATGTGGTGCTGCTCGCGGATCGAGTCGCCGCGGGCGTCGCAGAGGAGCACCGACGTCGATCCTGCGCCGAACGCGTCCTCGGCGCCGAGCAGCACGGGGAGCACGAAGCGGTTGTCGAGATCGTTGGTGAGCATCCCGATGGTGCCCGTGCGCCGGGAGTTGAGGGCCTGCGCGAACGGGTTCGGGGTGAAGGAGAGGGCCTCGGCGGCGTCCAGCACGCGCTGGCGGGTCTCGGCGCGCACCTGGTCGCGGCCGTTGAGCGCCTTGGAGGCGGTGGCGATCGAGACGCCGGCGGCGGCCGCCACGTCGGTGAGCGTGATGGTGCCGGTGGGCTTGCGTGGTGGCACCGCGCCTCCGTTCCGGGCCCGGCGGGCCGCCGCGTCGATCCTCGCACGACTCCGGCGAAAAACCGAAAAGACCGAAAAGGTCGCATCTCTTGACGCGCTGACCGCCCCTGCCTAGGTTTACCCGACAGAAAGTAGTTTCGGCCCGGCGTAGACGATCGGGACGACTGCCGAGGAATCCGTCAACGACGAAGGGATCATCCGTGAAGACGAGGAAGCACGCTCGGGGCCTCGCCGCCGCCGTCCTGCTGGGGACGGCCGCCGCCGCACTGACCGGCTGCGCGAGCGGCTCCGGGGGAGACTCCGGCTCCGCCGCGGGAGGCAGCTACACGTTCTGGGACCCGTACCCCCAGTTCGACGAGTCGTCCGACTGGGCGAAGCTCATCGACTCCTGCGGGACCGAGGCCGGCGTCACCGTCGAGCGCACCGGCTACGACACCACCGACCTGACCAACAAGGCGCTGCTCGCCGGCCAGCAGGGCAACTCGCCCGACCTCCTGCTCGTCGACAACCCCGTGGTCTCGACGCTCGCGGAGTCGGGCATCCTGACCACGACCGCCGAGTCCGGGCTCTCCACCGACGGGATCGACGCGAACATCCTCGCGGCCGGCCAGACCGGCAGCGACACCTTCGGCGTGCCGATCGGCGCCAACACGCTCGCGCTGTACTACAACAAGGCCGTGCTCGAGAAGGCCGGCGTGGACGCCGCCTCCATCACCGACTGGGCCGGGCTGACCGACGCGCTCGAGAAGGTCACCGCCTCCGGCGGCAAGGGCATCACGTTCTCCGGCATCGGCACGGAGGAGGGGACCTTCCAGTTCCTGCCGTGGTTCTGGGGCTCCGGCGCCGAGCTGACCGACCTCGACTCGCCCGCCGCGGTCGACGCCGTCTCGCTCTGGAGCGACTGGCTCGAGAAGGGCTACGCGCCCAACTCCGTGATCGGCAACACGCAGACCACGAGCTGGCAGGAGTTCGAGACCGGCGAGTACGCGTTCGGCGAGAACGGCACCTGGCAGCTGGCCAACGCGAAGGCCTCGGGCATCGACTACGGCGTCCTGACCATCCCGTCGAAGGACGGCGGAGCGGCCCCCGCACCGACCGGAGGCGAGTTCCTCACCCTCCCGGTGCAGTCGGATACGGCGCGCTACGAGACCTCGAAGCAGATCGCCGAGTGCCTGACCTCGACGGAGAGCCTGGTCACGACCGACAACACGCTCTCGTACATCGCGCCGACGGCCGAGGCGCAGCAGGAGCAGGTCGCCGGCAACGCCGACCTCGAGCCGTGGGTCACCGCCGTGCAGGCCGCGAAGGGCCGCACCTCGGACGACCTCGGCACGAAGTACCCGAAGATCTCGGAGCAGCTGTGGGGCGCGGTGCAGACCGTGCTCAGCGGCTCGCAGTCTCCCGAGGACGCCCTGAAGGCCGCCCAGTCGGCCGCCGAATCCGCCACGAAGTAGGACGACCGGGGGCTCCCGCTCCCCGAACGAGGTCCCCCCGGCCGGTGCTCCGCGCACCGGCCGGGGGGACGGGAGAGACCATGACCACTGCCACCGAGACCGCCCGCCTTCTGCGGCGCGGCACCGAGCCGCCGGCCCCGCCCGCCCCGGCCGCCGAGAGCCGTCGGCGCCGCTGGCGACCCGAAGGCGGCCGCCTGGTCGCGTGGGCGTTCCTCGCCCCGCTCGTCGCCTACCTGCTCGTCTTCTACGCGTTCCCGCTCTACCGCAACCTCGAGCTGAGCCTGAAGGACTACACGGTCCGCTCGTTCGTGCAGGGGAACGCGCCCTTCGTCTGGTTCGACAACTACGTCCAGGTGTTCCAGGACGCGACCTTCGGCCCGGCGCTGCTGCACACGGCGGTCTTCACCGGCGTCTCGCTCCTCTTCCAGTTCACGCTGGGGCTGGCGCTCGCCGTGTTCTTCTACCGCCGCTTCCCCCTGGCGAGCACGCTCCGGGCGCTGTTCCTGGTGCCGTGGCTCCTGCCGCTGATCGTCTCGGCCTCGACCTGGTCGTGGATGCTCAACAGCGACTCCGGCATCGTGAACGCGTTCCTGGAGTCGTTCGGGATCGGCCAGATCAACTGGCTCACCTCGCCGACCACCTCGCTGATCGCGGTCCTGATCGCGAACATCTGGATCGGCATCCCGTTCAACCTGGTGATCCTCTACTCCGGCCTGCAGAACATCTCGCAGGACCTCTACGAAGCGGCCTCGCTCGACGGCGCGACCGGCGCCCAGCAGTTCTGGCGGATCACGCTGCCGCTGCTGCGCCCGGTGTCGGCGATCACGATCCTGCTCGGCCTCGTCTACACGCTGAAGGTGTTCGACATCATCTGGATCATGACGAAGGGCGGCCCCGCCGACTCCTCGACCACTCTCGCCACCTGGACGTACCAGCTCGGCTTCGGCTCGATGCTGCCCGACTTCGGACCGGCCGCGGCCGTCGGCAACCTGCTGATCATCCTGGCCCTCGTCTTCGGCCTCGTGTACATCCGCGTCCAGCGGAAGCAGGCCGACTCGTGACCGCCCGACGCCCCTGGTACCTGACGGTGGTCGGGATCGCCCTCACGGCGGTCATGCTGTTCCCCGTCTACTGGATGATCAACGTCTCCCTCACTCCGACCGGCTCGATGCGGAAGGATCCGCCGGACTGGTTCCCGTTCTCGCCCACGTTCACCGGCTACCAGGCGGTGCTGAGCGAGCAGCTGCCCTACCTGGGCACCAGCCTCGTCGTCGGCCTCGGCACGGTGCTGCTGACCGTGGCGATCGCCGCTCCCGCCGCCTACTCGCTGGCGAAGCTGCGGCCCCGCGGCGGGCAGGCCCTCTCGTTCGTGCTGCTGATCGCGCAGATGATCCCGGCGATCATCATGGCGATGGGCTTCTACGCCATCTACCTCAACCTGGGACTGCTCAACTCGATCCCGGGCCTGATCGTGGCCGACTCCACCATCGCGGTGCCGTTCGGCGTGCTGATCTTCACGGCCTTCATGTCGGGGATCCCCGACGAGCTCACCCAGGCGGCGCGGATGGACGGAGCGAGCGCCTGGCGCACCTTCACCTCGGTGATCATGCCGATCAGCCGCAACTCCGTGGTCACCGTCTCGCTGTTCGCGTTCCTCTGGGCCTGGTCGGACTTCATCTTCGCCTCGACGCTCGACAGCGGCGGGAAGCTCCAGCCGATCACCCTCGGCATCTACAAGTACATCGGCAACAACAACCAGGAGTGGAACTCGATCATGGCGACCGCCGTGGTCGCCTCGCTCCCGGCCGCCGTCCTCCTCGTCGTCGCCCAGCGGTACGTCTCGGCGGGAGTCACCGCCGGCGCCGTCAAGGACTGACCCGTCCCTCCAAGGAGACACCGTGACCCTCACCGCCCCCACCGCCACCGCCCTCGGCGGCCCGGTCGCCCCCTCGCGGAGCGCGCTCCGGCCGCTGCGCCAGGACGAGATCCGCCTCACCGGCGGCTTCTGGAAGCACTACCAGGACCTCAACTCCTCCGCCGTCATCGAGCACTGCCGCTCGTGGATCGAGCGCGTCGGCTGGGCCGGCAACTTCGACCGTGCGGCCGACGGCTCGATCTCGTCCGCCGAGGGCGGCGACGCGCACGCGGGCATCGAGTTCGTGGACTCCGAGGTCTACAAGCTCCTCGAGGGCATGGCCTGGGAGCTCGGCCGGAGCGACGACGCCGGGCTGCAGGAGCGGTACGACGACCTCGTCTCGCGGGTCGCCTCCGCCCAGGACCCGGACGGCTACCTGCACACGAGCTTCGGCCGGGCCGGCCAACGTGCGCGCTACTCCGACCTGGAGTGGGGCCACGAGCTGTACAGCTTCGGGCACCTGATCCAGGCCGCCGTGGCGCGGCTCCGCACCGGGCACGACGACCTCCTGCCGCAGGTCGCCCGGCGCCTCGCCGACCACGTGCACCGCGAGTTCGGGCCCGAGGGGAGGGTCGCCGTGTGCGGCCACCCCGAGATCGAGCCGGCGCTCGCCGAGCTGGCGCGGGCGACGGGGGAGGAGCGCTACCTCGAGCTGGCCCGCCTCTTCGTGGAGCGGCGCGGGATGGGGACGCTGAAGCCGATCGCGTTCGGCGCCGAGTACTTCCAGGACGACGTGCCCGTGCGCGACGCGGAGGTGCTGCGCGGCCACGCGGTGCGGGCCCTCTACCTCGCCTCCGGGGCTCTCGATGTCGCGGTCGAGACCGGCGACGCCGAGCTGGAGGAGGCGGTCCGCCGCCAGTGGGAGGCGACCGTCGAGCGGCGCACCTACGTCACCGGAGGGATGGGCTCGCACCACCAGGACGAGGCGTTCGGCGCCGACTACGAGCTGCCGCCGGATCGCGCCTATGCCGAGACCTGCGCGGCGATCGGCTCCACGATGCTCAGCTGGCGGCTCCTGCTCGGCTCGAACGAGCACCGCTACGCGGACCTGATGGAGCGGACGCTGCTGAACGCGGTGCTCCCCGCCACCCGCGACGACGGCCGCGCCTTCTTCTACACGAACACGCTGCAGCAGCGCGTCGACGGAGTGGCGCCGGACGAGTCGCGCGAGACCGACCGCGCGCAGTCCAGCCTCCGCGCGCCGTGGTTCTGGGTCTCGTGCTGCCCGACCAACACCGCCCGCACCCTCGCGAGCGTCGAGCTCGGCTTCGCGACCGCCACCGACGACGGGGTGCAGCTTCACCAGTACGGCGCGTACGAGGTGCGCACCGGAGGCGTCGCGCTGCGCGTCGAGACGGAGTACCCGGCAGACGGCGAGATCGTCGTGCGGATCCTCGAGGACGCGGAGTTCGCGCTGACGCTGCGGGTGCCGCCGTTCGCGCGGGGCTCGGCGCTGCTCGACGGCGAGCCGGTCTCGACGCCGACCGTCACCGTCCGCCGGGCGTTCTCCGCCGGCGACACCGTGCGGCTCTCGCTGCCGATGTCGGCCCGCTTCGTCGCCCCGCACCCCCGGATCGACGCGGTGCGCGGCCAGGTCGCCCTCGAGCGCGGGCCGTTCGTGCTGGCGATCGAGTCGCTCGACCTGCCCGAGGGCCTGGACACCGAGCACATCGCGGTCGACGCCTCGGTGCCGCCCGTCGTGACGGCGGAGGGAGCGCGCGTGTCCCTCGTGGCGCGCGAGGCGGCTCCCGGTTGGCCCTACGGCTCCGTGCCGATGGAGGAGGGGCGCCGCTTCGAGGCAGAGTTCCGGCCGTACCACCGCTGGGCGAACCGCGGACCGTCGACGATGCGGATCTGGACGCCGACGGCCTGACCCGGCGGCGCTCGCGAGAACGCAGAAGTCGTCGCACTCGTGTGTGAGTGCGACGACGCCTGCGTAGTGGCTGCCGTTGCGGCGCCGTGCGCTCAGATCCAGCCGCGCTCGCGGGCCTCGATCACCGCGCGCTGGCGGGTGTCGACGTCGAGCTTGCGCAGGATCGACGAGACGTGGTTGCGGACGGTGCCGGAGGAGAGGTGCAGCGCCGCGCCGATCTCGCCGATCGTCTCGCCGCGGGAGCCGGCGCTGAGCACGTCGAGCTCGCGGTCGGTCAGCGGGCTGCGCGTGCTCGCCAGGGCGTCGGCGGCGATCTCCGGATCGACGTAGCGGCGTCCGCTCGCGACCTGGCGGATCATCTCGGCGACGTCCTCGATCCGGCGCGACTTCGGCAGGAAGCCGCTGACGCCCGCTCCGAGCGCTCGCCGCAGGACCCCCGGCCGCGCGTGCCGGGTGACGACCACGACCCGCGTCGCGGAGACCCGGCGCAGCCGCTCCGCCGCCTCGATCCCGTCGAGCCCGGGCATCTCGACGTCGAACAGGCACACGTCGGGCTGCAGGCGCAGCGCCTCCGCGACCGCCTGCTCGCCGTCGCGGCACTCGCCCACGATCTCGAGGTCCTCCTCGAGGCGGAGGAGCGCGGCCAGCGCCGTGCGGATCATGTCCTCGTCGTCGGCGATCAGCACCCGGATCACGAGTCGCTCCCCACCGGCAGGCGCGCGTCCAGCTCGAAGGAGCGGCGGACCGCCGCGGCGCGCAGCGTCCCCCCTGCCCGCTCGACCCGCTCCGCCATGCCGAGGACGCCCGAGCCGGTCCCGTCCGCCTCCTCCGCGTGCGGTGCCAGGTCGTTCACCGCCTCGAACCGCCACTCGTCCTGCTCCCGCGCGAGCCGCAGCCGCGCGCTGGAGCCGCCGCGGTGCTTGAGGATGTTCGTCGTCGTCTCGCGGACCACCGGCCCGAGCGTCTCGGCCGGCGCGTGAGCCGCCGCCGGGTCGACCTCGAGCTCGACGCGGAGCCCGGCCGAGCGGAGCAGGTCGGCGGCGTTGGCCAGCTCGTCGGCGAGCGGGACGCTGCGGAAGCGCGTGGCGAGCTCGCGGGTGCCGGTGCGGGCGCCGTCGACCGAGCGCTGGGCGGCGCGCAGCTGCTCGAGAGCGGCCTCCGGGTCGCTGCCGAGGAGGCGCTCCGCGAGCTCGAGCTGCAGCGCGATGACCTGGAGGTGGTGGCCCTGGAGGTCGTGCACGTCGCCGGCGAGCAGCAGGCGCTCCTGGGCGGCGGCGAGCCGGCCCTCGGCGGCGCGCGCCCGGTCGAGCTCGCGGACGATGTCCCACCACCACAGCGCGCTGACGACCGTCAGGGGCAGCAGCGTCGCGAAAAGCAGGAGGGTCGAGAGCGCGGCCGACGCGTCCGGCGCCGCTCGCGTCTGCTCGAGCACCGCCGCGACCGCGAGGACGATCGTGCAGAGCACCATCACCCGGAGCCGCACCCCGCTCTGCCAGGGCAGCACGGCGACCAGGGCAGCACGGCGACCAGGGTCGCGGCGAGCGAGAGCCCGAGCGCGAGGCTCCCGGCGGCCGTGCCGGTGAGCGCCGCGGCCGCCACTCCGAGGCAGAAGACCAGGGTCGGCGCAGCCCGGAGGCGCACCGGGCCCTCGCGGTCGGCGCGCCGGTACGCGAGCGCGGTCGGCGAGAACACCGCGACCCAGGCGGCCGCACCCAGGAAGTAGGCGCCCTTCCGCCACTCCTCGGCCTCGGCGCTCAGCACCGCCACGGACCAGACGGCCAGGACGATCACCACGAAGGAGGCGGCCGACGCGAGCGTGTACCACCAGGTCACGGCGACGCCGCGGCCTGCGCGCACGGGCGGATCCGCCTCGGTCGTGTTCACCATGCGGCCCAGGCTACGACCATGACACTTGTCACCCCTCGGGCCGTCGATCCTCCCGGGACGCGGTGACCCGGCGGCACTGCCGCGGCGCTCCCGGACACGGTCGGATGGAGGAGTCCCGAGAGCCGGGGCCACGAACCGGAAGGCACGACCATGACGATCATCAGCGACGCGATCCTCGGATTCCAGGACCTGATCGGCCGCGTTCCCGAGCTCGTGCAGCCCCTCGTCGTCGCCGCGGCCGGGGCCGTCCCCTTCATCGAGGGCGAGGGAGCGGCGAGCATCGGGATCATCGGCGGCATCCACCCGGTTGTCGCCGGGCTCGCCGGGGCGATCGGCAACTTCGTCTGCGTGGCGCTGCTCGTGCTGCTGGGCACCGGCGTGCGCTCGGCGATCACGGGCCGCTCGGAGGCGAAGCGGACGACTCCGCGGCGCGAGAAGTTCCAGCGGGCCTTCACCCGCTACGGCGTCCCGGGCGTGAGCCTGCTGGGGCCGCTGCTGCTCCCGACGCACTTCACCGCGGTGATGCTGGCGGGCGCCGGAGTCGGCCGCGGGCGGATCCTGCTCTGGCAGGGCGTCGCGATCGCGCTGTGGACGACGGTGCTGACGGTGATCGTCGGGCTCGCGGTCTCGGGCGGGACGCAGGCGGGCTGAGCGGGCCGGACACGGTCCTGAAGCGTGCGACCCCGGTGGCGCAGAGGCGTCCGCGCCACCGGTCAGTGCCGGATGCGCCGTCCCGGTCCGCCGTCCGGGTCCGCCGGGCCGGCGGACTGCAGGTGGGTGTGCAGGCGGATGAGGGTGTCGCGCAGCCGGGTCTTGACGGTGCCGAGCGGGATCGACAGCTCCTCCGCGATCTCGGAGTGGCTGTACCCGCGGACGTAGGCGAGGTAGAGGACGTCGTGGTGGATGGCGGCGAGCTGCCGGATCGCGCCGGCCGCGGGCGCCAGGGCCAGCCGGACGTCCGAGCGCTCCCACTCGTGATCGCGCGGCCGGTCGAGGACCGTGTACTGCAGCTCCCGGCGCCGCGCCGACCGGTCCGCACGGGCGCGGTCCACGGCCCGGCGGTGCGCGACCTGGGCCAGGAAGGCGAGCACGGGACGGCCCGGGTCGAGCGAGCGCGCGGTGCGCCAGAGCTCGAGGTAGACCTCCTGCGCGACCTCCTCGGCTGCGGCGCGGTCGTCGAGCACGGCGTCCGCGACGGAGACGACCCGGCCCGCGGTGAGCGAGTAGAGCTGCCGGAAGGCGGTCCGGTCGCCCGCGCAGACCCGCAGCAGCAGGGCCGCTGACCGCGCAGGGCTGTCCCCGGGCTCACGCCGCTTGCCCGTCATCGTCGACACAGGGCTCAGCCTGGCACCGCGGACGCGCTCCTCCCGGGGTTACTCCCTGTGAGGTGGCCCCCGTTAGAGGCTCACTTTCACAGGAGTCCGCCGATGCGCGCCGCACGCCCGCCGATGCGCGGCCCCGGTCGCCGCACGGGGCCCGTGCGGCGGCGTCGACGGACTCGACCGCCCGTCAGGCGGCGACGCGCGCGTTCGACTGCGCGAGGAGCGCGACCGAGCGCAGGCGCGCCTCCGTCTGCAGCGACGCGTGAGCGACGATGACCTCGTCGGCGTCGGCGGAGCGGGCGAAGTCGGCGGTGTAGTCGGCCACCTGGTCGCCGGTGCCGACACCGGTGTAGGTGGTCATGCTCGCGACGTGGGCGCCGATCGGGGCGCTGAGCAGGGCGTCGAGCTCCTCATCGTCGAAGGTCTGGCCGACGGGGATCTGTCCGCTCTGGCGCAGCAGCATCATCAGGCGGGCGCGCTTCATCTGCGCGAACTGCTCCTGCGCGTCCTCCTCGGTGTCGGAGGCGATGGCGTTCATCCCGGCGATCACGTAGGGCGCGTCGAGCTGCTCGGAGGGGCGGAAGCCGCGGCGGTACTCCGCGACGGCCTGGTGCAGCGCGTCCGGAGCGAAGTGCGAGGCGAACGCGTACGGCAGGCCCAGAGCGGCCGCGAGCTGCGCGCCGAAGAGCGAGGAGCCGAGGATGTAGAGGGGGACGCGGGTGCCGGCGCCCGGCGTCGCGCTCACTCCGGGGATGCGGGACTCGCCGGCGAGGAACGCCTGCAGCTCCAGCACGTCCTGCGGGAAGCGCTCGGAGGAGTCGGGGTCGCGGCGGAGCGCGCGGAAGGTCGCCTGGTCGCTGCCGGGGGCGCGGCCGAGTCCGAGGTCGATCCGGCCCGGGTGCAGCGTCTCGAGGGTGCCGAACTGCTCGGCGATGGTGAGCGGGGAGTGGTTCGGCAGCATGACGCCGCCGGAGCCGAGGCGGATCGTGGAGGTCTGCGAGGCGACATGCGCGATGAGCACCGAGGTCGCGCTGGAGGCGATGCTCGCCATGTTGTGGTGCTCGGCGTACCAGACGCGGCGGTAGCCGTTCCGCTCGGCCTCCTGGGCCAGGGCGACGGAGGCGGCGAAGCTGTCGCGAGCGGTCTCACCGGGGGCGATGGGGGCGAGGTCGAGGATGGAGAGGGGAACGCTCATGGTGAGGGCAACGCCCGCGACGGCTCCGGTGTTCCCGTCGCGGGCGCCTTCCTCACGCCTCGGGGATGTCGCGGCCGTACGCCTCCAGCGTCACGGCCTCGGGCTCCGGTCCGCCGCGCACGCCGGCCTCGAGGGCGTCGATCCTTGCGAGCTCCGAGCCGGAGAGCGCGAAGTCGAACACGTCGATGTTCTCGGCGATGCGCTCGGGGCGGGTCGACTTCGGGATGACCTGGCGGCCCTCCTGCAGGTGCCAGCGGAGCATCACCTGCGCGGCCGTCTTCCCGTACTTGGCGCCGAGCTCGAGGAGCACCGGGTCGTCGAAGCTGCGGCGCGGGGAGTCGCGGTAGGCGGTGATGCCGCCGATCGGCGACCAGGCCTGGGTGAGGATGTCGTTCTCGCAGCCGAAGCGCTCGACCCGCCGCTGCTGGAAGTACGGGTGCACCTCGAGCTGGTTCACCGCGGGGACGACGTCGGTCTCGGCGAGCAGGCGGGTGAGGTGCTCGACCATGAAGTTGCTTACGCCGATCGCCCGCACCCTCCCGTCGGCGAGCAGCCGCTCGAGCGCCCGATAGGCGTCGAGGGTGCGGTCGAAGGCCTCGGGCAGGGCCTGGTGCAGGATCAGCAGGTCGATCCGCTCGACGCCGAGCTTGCCCGTGCTCTTGTCGAAGGCGTGCAGCGTCTCGTCGTAGCCGTAGTCGCTGATCCACACCTTCGTCTCGAGGAAGACGTCGTCGCGGCCGGCGATCGCCTCGCCCACCTCGCGCTCGTTGCCGTAGGCCGCCGCCGTGTCGATGTGCCGGTACCCCGCGTCGAGCGCGGCGGCGACGGCGGCGCGGGTCTCGTCGGGCGGAGTCTGGAAGACGCCGAGTCCGAGGGCGGGGATCTCGACACCGTTGTGGAGAGTGAACGTGTTCATGAGCCCACGCTACGTCCGCAGACGCCGAGTCGCCCGAGAAGCCGCGCGCGACTCCTCAGGCGACCCCGTCGCTCCGGCCCTGTTCAGCCGTCGATCGGCAGCAGGATCCCCTTCACCGTCTCGTCCGTGGCGAGGAACTCCTGCACGGCCGGGTCCTGGAAGGCCTGGACGAGCTTCTTCACGTTCTCGGTGTCGCGGTACTTCGAGCCGATGGTGAGCTGCCCGGCGAAGTCGTCGGGGGCCTGCGGGGCGAAGATCTGCTGCTCGATCGGGATGCCGGCGGCGAGGTAGTACTCGGTGTAGCCGACGGCCGCGTCGAGGTCCGGCAGCGCGCGCGACTGGGCGGCGAAGTCGAGCAGCGTGAACTGCAGGTTCTTCGGGTTCTCGGCGATGTCGTCCTGGGTCGCGGTGCCCGGCTCCGTGCCCGGCTTCAGCGTGATCAGGCCGGCGTTCTGCAGCAGCCAGAGGCCCTGCGCCTCGTTGGCGGGGTCGGAGTAGAGCGAGACCGTGCCGCCGTCGGGGATCTGGGAGACGTCGGAGTACTTGTCGCTCCAGAGCCCGAAGCCCCAGCGGAAGACGGGGGTGGCCGCCTCCTCCTCGAAGTCGGGGTTGGCCTCGAGCACCTGTCCCAGCCAGAGCTTGTGCTGGTACACCGTGGCCGCGACCTCGCCCTCGCTCACCGCGCGGTTGATGGTGTTGCTGTCCGAGAGCCCCTTGAAGGCGACGGTGATGCCGTAGCGCGGCGCCACCTCCTCCGCGACGAAGTCGACCAGGGCCTGCTCGGAGGCGTTGCCCTCGGCGGTCGCGACGTAGAGCGTCGCGCCCTCCTGCTCGTTGGCCGAGACGGCGGGGGAGAGGAGCGGGACGGCGATCGCGGAGGCGACGCCGACGACGACGACGGCCGCTCCGGCGATCCAGGGCCAGCGGCGCTTCTTCTTGAGATCGAATCCGAGGTCGTCGGGAGTGGACATGGCGATGCCTTTCGAAGAGGGGGCGCGCGGGCGCGCGCGAGGGACGCCCGAGGGCGCAGGAGGAGGAGTGGTTCTAGACGGCGGCCGCGACCCGGGGCGCTCGCCGCGAGCGGGAGGCGCCGGGCGTGGTCGCGCGGACGAGGGCGTCGCCGGTGAGCTGCACGGTCGCGACGGTGGCGACCAGGATCACGATGGTGGCGAGCATGACGGTGGTGTCGAAGCGCTGGTAGCCGTAGGTCACCGCGACGTAGCCGATGCCGCCGGCGCCGATCGTGCCGGCGATCGCCGAGTACTCGATCATCGCGATCGTGTTGATCGTCAGGCCGCCGATGATCTGCGGCACCGCCTCGCTCAGCTGGGCGGTCCGCACCACCTGCAGCCGCGACGCTCCGGAGGCGCGGGCGACGCGGGTGAGCGAGAGCGGCACGCTGCGCAGCGCGTTCTCGACGATCCGGGTGAAGAAGGCGATCCCCGCGATCGACATCGGCACGACGGCGGCCGCGATCCCGATGTTGGTGCCGGTGATCAGGCGCGTGAACGGCATGATCGACGCCATCAGGATGAGGAACGGCAGCGAGCGGCCGACGCTGATGACGGCGCTGAGCACCTGGTGGGCGGCCCGGTTCTCGGCCAGCCCGCCCGGAGCGAGGTTGTGCACGAGAGCGCCCAGCGGCACGCCGACCAGCACCACGATCGCCATGACGATGCCGACCATGATCAGCGTCTCGCCGAGCGCCGGCAGCACCAGCGCGGGGATCTGCTCGAGCGGGACCTTGTTGTCGAGGTGGAGGATCATGCCGCCACCTCCTCGGCGAGGACGCGCACGCCGGCGGGCCGGACCGACAGGCCGAGCTCGGCCGCCGCACGGGTGAGCCGCGCCTCGTCGACCGGGCCGAGCCCGATCGTCGCGTGGCCGACCGCCTGCCCGTCCACCGTCTCGATCGCCGCGCCGAGCAGCGAGACGGGGCCGACCGCCTCCGCGAGCCGGGTGACCCAGTCGGTCGGCACTCCGGAGCGGGAGTAGCCCACCACCCATTCGCCCAGACCCGGGCCGGGCGCGACGGAGGGGCGCACCGGGTTGAGGGCGAGGCCGAGCGGGGACGCGGGGTCGCGCAGCAGGTCGACGAGGCGCCCCGACTCCACGATGCGGCCGTGGTCGAGGCGGGCGACGGAGTCGGCCACCTGGCGCACCGTCTCCATCTCGTGGGTGATGAAGAGGATCGAGAGGCCCAGGTCGTCGCGCAGCTCCTTCAGGAGCGTGGTGATCGCGGTGGTCGAGGCGGGGTCGAGGCCCGAGGTGGCCTCGTCCGAGAGCAGCACCGAGGGGCGGAGGGCGAGCGCGCGGGCGATGCCGACGCGCTGGCGCTGACCACCGGAGAGCTGGTGCGGGTAGTAGCGGGCGCGGTCCGAGAGGCCGACGCGCTCGAGCAGCTCCGCGACGCGGTGCTTCGTCTCGGCGGCGGTGACGCCGAGGTACTCCAACGGCAGGGCCACGTTCTGCTCGGCCGTGCGGCGGCTGAAGAGTCCGTCGGACTGGAAGACGGTGCCGATGCGGCGGCGGGCGACGCGCAGCCGCTCCTCCGAGAGCTGCGAGAGCGCCTCCCCGTTGACGACGACCGTGCCCGAGGTGGGCCGTTCCAGGAGGTTCACGCAGGCGGCGAGCGTGCTCTTGCCCGCACCGCTCGGGCCGACGACGGCGAAGATCTCGCCGGTCGCGACCGAGAAGTCGAGGCGGTCGAGCACGGTCGCCGGACCGTACGACTTGCTGAGCTGCTCGAGCCGGATCATCGCGTTCCTTCGGACGGGTCGGGCGGCCGCGGCCTCTCCGCGTCGTCCCGGACACGATGATGGAGCACCGCGGGCCCGCCCGTCCCGGCCCGCGTCGCCCGGCGTAACCCTTCGTCGCCGGGCGTAACAGTGCGCGGGGCGGAGGGGGTCGCTCACGCCGGTCCCGCCGCTGCCGGGCGCTCCCGCTCAGCTCGCGGCGGCCGCCGCGCGGGGGCTCTCGGCGCTCGCCTCGCGGTCGAAGCGCTCGCGGCTGAAGACCTGGTCGGCGGTCGTCAGGGCGAGGCCGATCACGCCGGCCAGCTCGCCCAGGTCCGATGTGTGGATGGTCAGGTGCCGCGTGGCGAGCGGGTGGGTGCGCAGGTAGACGCGCTCGCGCAGGCCCGACATCAGCACCTCGCCGCAGTCGCCGAGCTGGCCCGAGATCACGATGGTCCGCGGGTTGAGGATGTTGACGAGGTCGGCGACCGCCTCGCCGAGGACGCGGCCGGCCTGGCGCACCGCCTGGGTGGCGCGCATGTCGCCGCGGAGCACGCGGGCCGTGACGTCGGCGACGTGCTTGATCGAGGGGTCGTCGGCCGAGAGGTCGCGGACGAGGGCCCAGCCGCTCGCATACGCCTCCACGCAGCCGGCGTTGCCGCAGCGGCAGGGCAGCGGATCCGCGTCGACCGTGCCCGTGACCGCGCGGGTGTGGCCGATGTCGCCGGCCGCGCCGACGGCTCCGCGGATCGTCGCTCCGTTGAAGACGAGGCCCGAGCCGATGCCGGTGCCGAGCTTCAGGCTGATCAGGTTGTCGGAGCCGTGGTGGCGCGACTCGGCGAGGGCGCGGGCGTTCGCGTCGTTCTCGATGACGACCTGCACGCCCTCGTGCGGCTCGGCGAAGTAGCCGGCGATGTCGAAGTCGTCCCAGCCGGTCATGATCGGCGGGTTGCGCACGCGCCCGGCGGCGAACTCGACCGGCCCCGGGACTCCGACGCCGATGCCGGCGACCGCGTCGCCCTGCTGCAGCCGCTCGAACGCGGCGATCACCAGCGAGAGCACGGCGTCCGGTCCCTCCCAGACGTCGACGACGCCGCTCTCGTGCCGGAGGGGGGTGCCGCGCAGGTCGCAGGCGGCGGCGACGAACCCGCTCGCCCCGATGTCGGCGGTGAGGAACACCGTGCCGACGAGGTTCATCGCGAACATGCTCGAGGGGCGCCCGCCGGTCGACTCGCCGCCGGTGGTGGGGGCGATCAGGCCGAGATCCACGAGGGTCGCGAGGCGCTGGTTGACGGTGGAGCGGGAGAGCCCCGTCTGCTCCATCACCGCGTTGCGCGAGACCTCGCCCTGCTCGCGGAACAGCGCGAGGACGTCGGCCACGTGCGAACCGGCCTCGCCGGTGGAGTACCCCGTCATCGCTCCCCCTCTTGTCACGGTCAGCGTACATGCCTGCCGACGGGAAACCTGAAGTTCCCCGACTTTCGTGTTGCGGTAACGCGAAAGCGCCGGTAGTTTTCACACACCGGCACGCAGTGGTGCCACTGATCCTCAAGGATGACGATGAACCGCACAGCACGCCGCCTCCTCCCGGTTCTCGCACCGGTCGGCGCCCTCGCACTCCTCCTCACCGGCTGCGCCTCGGGTGGCGACACGGCCGCCGGCGGCTCCGGATCGACCAAGGTCGCCGCGGTCATCAAGGGCCTCGACAACCCCTTCTTCCAGGCGATGGAGAACGGCATCGAGGACACCGCGAAGGACGACTCCGTGGACGTCTCGGTGCAGGCCGCCGCCGACATCGGCGACACCACCGGACAGGCGGACAAGCTCACCACGGTCGCCGGCCAGGACTTCGGCTGCCTGATCGTCAACCCGATCAGCGGCACGAACCTGGTGCAGGCCCTCGCCTCCGCCACCGGCAAGACGATCGTCAACATCGACAGCCCGCTCGACCCCGACGCGGTCGAGGCCGCGAACCTCGACGTCACCACCTACATCGGCACCGACAACGAGGCCGCGGGCGGCAAGGCCGGCGACTTCCTCCTGCAGCAGCTGCCCGCCGGCTCCGAGGTCGCCGTCATCGGCGGAGTCTCGGGAGACGTCACCAGCGCCGCCCGCGTCGACGGCTTCACCGCCGCGATCGGCTCCGACCTCACCGTCGTCCAGGAGGCCGCGGCCGACTGGAAGCGCGAGGTCGCGCTGACCAAGGCGACCGACATCCTCGCCGCGAACCCCGACGTGAAGGCGTTCTTCGCCGCGAACGACGACATGGGCCTCGGCATCGTCAAGGCCGTCGAGAACGCGGGCCTCACCGGCTCCGTCCAGGTGGTCAGCGTCGACGGCAACGAGGACGCGCTGCAGTCCGTGAAGGACGGCGGGCTCACCGCCACCGTCGCCCAGTACCCCTTCGCGATCGGCCAGCTCGGCGTGCAGGCGTGCGAGGCCGTCGGCGCCGGCGAGGAGATCCCCGCCGAGATCGAGTCGCCCACCGCGCTCGTGACCTCCGAGACCGCGGAGCAGGCCCTCGGCGCCTTCCCCCAGCCGTTCGAGGAGTTCGACAACCCGCTCGCCGCGCTCGTCCCCGGCAAGTAGGACCTCCCGCCCATGGCAACCCAGGAAGCGACCATGACCTCAGTCACCGCCCGACCCCCGGCCAGCGCCTCCCCGCTGCTGGCGAACCTCCGTCAGCTCAGCTTCTGGGCCGAGAACGCCGCACCGATCGGGCTCGTCGCCCTGGTGATCGTGTTCTCGATCGCGACGCCGACGTTCCTCAGCCTCGGCAACATCAAGGCGATGCTCGTCGCCGCCGCGATCCTGGTCATCCTCTCGATCGGCCAGTCCTTCGTCATCACCACCGGCGGCATCGACCTCTCGATCTCGGCGACGATGACCGTCGGAGCGGTCGGCTTCGGCATCGGCTGGAGCGCCGGCTGGGGCTTCTGGCTCTCGGCGCTCGCGGCCCTGCTCTTCGCGGGGCTGATCGGAGTGATCAACGGCTTCCTGATCGCGAAGGGCAAGGTCACCGACTTCATCGCGACACTGGGCACGCTCTCGGTGGCGACCGGTCTCGCGCTGATCGTCTCCGACGGCAAGCCGATCACGGTCGGCAGCCCCGAGCTGCTCCGCCTCACCACCGGCTCGATCGGGATCATCGGCTACCCGATCATCCTGGCCGCGGTCATCGGAGTCCTCGCCTGGGTCGTCATGTTCCGCACCCGCTTCGGCCTGCACGTGCAGGCGGTCGGCGGCAACGAGGAGAGCGCGGTCGCCAACGGCATCAAGGCCGGACGCGTGCGCATCGCGGTGTACATCATCGCCGCCGTCCTCGCCGGAGTCGGCTCGCTCCTCCTCGTCGCCCGCGTCGGCGCCGCGGAGCCGGCCATCAACACGCAGTACCTGCTCAACTCCATCGCGGCCGTCGTGCTCGGCGGAGTGAGCCTCACCGGCGGCAAGGCCAAGATCGTCGGCCCGATCATCGGAGCGTTCCTCCTGACCGCGCTGACCAACGGCCTGACCCTGCTCGGCGTCTCGCAGTTCTACCAGCCCCTCGCCGTCGGCCTGGTGGTCGTGCTCGCCGCCCTCATCACCCGCTACCAGAAGAAGTGAGCCCAGCCATGACCAGCGACATCCTGCTCGAAGCGCGGGACATCAAGAAGTCCTTCGGCGGCGTCCACGCTCTCAAGGGAGCGTCGATGTCGATGCGCCGCGGCGAGATCACCGCCCTGATCGGCGACAACGGCGCGGGCAAGTCCACCCTCGTCCGCTGCCTCTCCGGGGTGCACCCCGCCGACTCCGGCACCATCACCCTCGACGGCGACGTGGTGCACTTCACCACTCCGCTCGGCGCGCGGGACGGCGGCATCGAGACGGTGCACCAGACCCTCGCCCTGGTCGAGGACCTGACCGTGTGGCAGAACTTCTTCCTCGGCCGCGAGCTCACCAAGGGCGTGCCCGGGGTGCGGTTCCTCGACCGCACGCAGATGAAGAAGACTGCCCAGGAGCTGCTCGGCGACCTCGCCGTGAACGTCCCGCCGGTCACCAGCAAGGTCCGCCGCCTCTCGGGCGGCCAGCGCCAGGCGGTCGCGATCGCCCGGGCCGCGGGCTGGGGCAGCAAGATCGTGATCATGGACGAGCCGACCGCGGCGCTCGGCGTCCAGGAGACGGCGCGCGTCGAGAAGATCATCCTCAAGCTGCGCGACGCCGGAGTGGCCGTGCTGCTGATCAGCCACAACTTCGACCAGGTGATGCGCCTGAGCGACCAGGTGTGGGTGATGCGCGCGGGCCTCGCCGTCGCCTGCCGCCGCACCGCCGAGACCAGCGGCGACGAGCTCGTCTCGCTGATCACGGGCGCGAAGGCCGCCTGATGCACCCCGAGTTCCTGCACCGCGGGAGCACGGAGCGCTCGTCGCCGATCGGGGTCCACGCGGGCCTGCTCGTCGGCGACTGGACGCCGGAGTCGGGGCGCCGCGCGATCGGCGCCGCCGCCTCGATCGGCTTCGACCTGATCGAGATCCCGGCTCCCGCCGACCCCGACGCCTCCGCGTGGACCGCCGACCTGCTCGACGAGCACGGGATCGACGCGGTCGTCTCGCTCGCGCTGGACGCCGACTCCGACATCACGGACCAGGCCACGGCCGGCCGCGGCGAGGAGCGGCTCCTGGCGGCCGTGCGGTTCGCCGAGGCGATCGGCGCGCGGTACGTCGGCGGAGTCACCTACTCGGCCATGCGCAAGTACGAGCACGCGGCCGACATGGCTGCCCGCTCGCGCTCGCTCGACGTGCTGCGGAGGGTCGCCGCGGCCGCCGCTCCCGCCGGCGTCGTCGTCGGAGCGGAGTACGTGAACCGCTACGAGAGCAACCTGCTGAACACGGCCGCCCAGACCGCCGCGTTCCTCCGCGAGCTCGACGCGCCGAACGTGCTCCTGCATCTCGACACGTTCCACGCCCACCTCGAGGAGGTCGACCTCGCGAGCGCCGTCCGCGACGCCGGCGACCTGCTCGGCTACCTCCACGCCTCCGAGAACCACCGCGGAGAGCTGGGCACCGGGAGCACCGACTGGACCGGGCTCGCGGCGGCGCTCGCCGACTCCGGCTACCGCGGACCGCTGACCCTCGAGAGCTTCTCGCCCGCCGTCCAGCCCCCGGCCTCGGCCGAGGGCATGGGCCTCTGGCGCGAGCTCTGGCACGACCCCGTCGCCCTCGCGACCTCCGGCCACGCGTTCCTCGCGGACCTGCTCGACACCGACCCCGCGGCCCGACGCCGCCCCTGAACCTCTCGAACCAAGGAGCACAACCATGACCACGAACTCTCTCGGAGTGCACGCCCTCGTCTTCGCCGGCGGCACCACCCCCGACGAAGTGACCGCGACGATCGAGCAGACCAAGGCGGCCGGATTCGACCTGCTGGAGCTCTCGCTGCACGACGTGCAGAACCTCGACACCGCCTCCGCCCGCGCCGCACTCGAGGCGAACGACCTCGGCATCGTCTGCTCGCGCGGCCTCGCCTTCTCGGCCGACGTCTCCAGCGACGACCCGGAGGTGGTGGCCCGCGGCGCGAAGCTGCTCGCCGACTCCCTCGAGACCACCCACGCGCTCGGCGGCACCCACTTCACCGGCGCCCTCTACAGCGCGCTCGGGAAGTACAGCGCGCCCCTCTCGGCCGCGGGCCGCGCGAACGTCGTCTCGGTGCTGACCGACCTCGCCGCGGAGGCCGCGACGAAGGGCATGACCCTCGGCCTCGAGATCTGCAACCGCTACGAGACCAACGTCATCAACACCGCCGCGGACGCCCTGCGCCTCGCCGACGACATCGGCGCCGACAACGTCTTGATCCACCTGGACACGTACCATATGAACATCGAGGAGGACGACTTCTTCCGCCCGGTGCTGCTCGTCGGGGATCGTCTCGGGTATGTCCACATCGGCGAGAACCACCGCGGCTACCTCGGCAGCGGCCACCTCGACTTCACGACGTTCTTCCACGCCCTCGCCGCGATCGACTACCGCGGACCCATCACCTTCGAGTCGTTCTCGTCGGCCGTCGTCTCGCCGACCCTCTCGAACGACCTCGCCGTGTGGCGGAACTTCTGGAACGACGGCCCCGCGCTCGCCCGCCACGCCCACGGCTTCCTGGTGAACGCGCTGGAGAGCAGCCGTGGCGAGGCCTGAGACCGAGGTCGCGCCCGACGCGGCGCGGCCGGGCCTCGACGAGCTGACCGGGCGCGCGCTCGCGCTGACCTCGCCGGGCCGCCGCGCGATCGTCGCGATCGCCGGCAGCCCCGGGGCAGGCAAGACCACGCTCGCCCGGGCCGTGGTCGCCCGCGCGAACGAGCTCGCGGGGGAGGGGACCGCTGCCTTCGTGCCGATGGACGGCTTCCACCTCGCCAACGCCACGCTCGACGAGCTCGGCCGCCACGACCGCAAGGGCGCCCTCGACACGTTCGACGGCTGGGGCTTCCTCGCCCTGGTACGGAGGCTGCGCGCCGAGACCGACCACGTCGTCTACGCGCCCACCTTCGAGCGCACCGTCGACGAGGGAGTGGCCGGCGCGCTGGCCGTGCGCCCCTCCGCCTCGCTCGTCGTGCTGGAGGGCAACTACCTCCTCGTCGACGAGGGCCCGTGGGCGCTGCTGCGCGCCGAGTTCGACGAGGCCTGGTTCTGCGCGACTCCCGAGACCGAGCGCTTCGAGCGCCTGGTCGACCGCCACGTCTCCTTCGGCCGCGCCCCCGAGGCGGCCTCCGCCTGGGCCTCCGAGGTCGACGGGCGGAACGCGCTGCTGATCGAGGCCACTCGCGACCGCGCCGACCTGATCGTGTCGGGGACGGCGGCGGGGGTGGTCTGACGCCCGATGTGGCGGAGGAGCGGTCCGCTTCGGGGCGCGACCTCGGCTCTCGGGCGGGTCCGGCCGGTCGATCGGTCGGACGACGGAGGACCCGTCGCCCGGCGGATGCGGTCTCGACGGGTCGGGCGCCAGGCTCGAGGGATGGACGACTCGACACGGAACTCCACGGAACAGCCCTCTCCCACCACCCCGCCGGCCGTTGCGCGCCCCGGAGCCGGGCAGCCGCCCCTCCCCGTCGCTCTCCTCCTCCTGCTGCGGCGGAGCGACGGGCGGCCCGCGGCTTCGTCGGGCGCTCTCGACACCGTCCTGGCCGCTTCCGTCCTCGCGGAGCTCTCCCTCCAGCGGCGCGTCGAGGTGGACGCCGGAGTCGTCGCCCTCGGGCCGGAGCGGTCCGCGCTCGGGGACGCCGTGCTCGACGGGGCCCTCGGGTGGATCGAAGCGGAGCGAGCACCGCGCAGCGCCTCCTGGTGGATCGCCCGCCTCACGCGGAGGGAGCTGCATGCCGCCCTCCTTGAGCGGGTCGCCGCCGTGGAGCCGGCGGAGGACGAGCGGCTGCGGATCCGGGTCGCCGAGGTCCTCGCGGCTCGGACGGCGCCCCTGCCGTCGGACGCGGCGCTCATCGGCCTGCTCGACGCGGCCGGAGCGCTCTCGCCGAGGCCCGGCATCCCGGACCGGCAGGCGATCCGGTCGCTCGCGGCGCAGCACTGGGCAGGGCCGGCGGCCGCCGCCGTCCTCGCGGGAACCGCCGCGAGCGTCACGGGAGCCGCGGTGATCGCGGCGGCGACGACGGTCACGATCACGGGCATGTGATCCGATGCGTGTGACTCGCTGAAGCCGCGCGCCCCTACTCCGCCGGGTAGTCGGGCGCGACGAAGACGCAGAACGGGTGGCCGGCCGGATCGGCGAGGACGTGGAGCGCCTCCTCCGGGTCGTCGCTCCTGTCCTCGATCAGCTCGGCGCCGAGGGCGAGCGCCCGGGTCTTCTGCCGGTCGAGCTCGTCGGCGTCCGCGACCATGAAGTCGAGGTGCAGCTGCTGCGGGACGGGCCCCTCCGGCCAGGTCGCGCGCGGCAGGGCGGCCACCCGCTGGAATGTGAGCTTCGCGCCGTCGGCGGTGACGATCGCGACCCACTCCGCCTCGTCGTCCGAGCCGTCCGCGGGCGGCTCGTCGCCGGGGCGGTACTCGCCGCCGAGCAGGGCGAGGTAGAAGGCGGAGAGGGCGCGGGCGTCCTCCGTGTCGAGGACGACCTGGCGCAGGCGCATGCGGGCAGGGTACCGCCGGACGGCACCTGAGAGGGATGACGTGCTGTGCGGGACGGCTGCGGCGGGCCGGGCGTCGTGGGTCGCGGCCCGACGTCGGCTGAGAAGGGGGGTCCCTGCCCCGACACGGCAGGCCGCGTCTCAGCGGAGGTTGTCCAGCTCTCTCGCTCCCGACCGCGCAGCCCTGCCACTCCGCGCCCGCTTCCTCAACCCCTCCCGGCTCCCGGCCTCGCGCCAGGGCCCGGCGCGTACTGTGGCCGCTGACTCACGACGGCTACGAGGGAGACACCATGACGGAGCAGATCGGAATCCCCGAGGCCGCGGCGCTGGGGAGCGAGCAGCGGAGCATCGCGATCCTCGGAGCGGGCGGCGACCTCACCGAGCGGCTGCTGCTGCCGGGCCTGGGCCGGGTGGCCGAGCTCGCGCGCGACCTCGAGCTCACGCTGATCGGGGCGGCGCGCACGCCCCAGACCGACGAGGAGTGGCAGGGCCTCGTCCGTCGCAGCCTCGAGGCGGCCGGAGTCGCCGCGCACACGGTCGAGGCGCTCGCGTCACGCGCGCGCTTCGTCGCCACCGACGCCTCCGACCCGGAGCAGCTGAAGGCCCTCCTCGACGCCTGCCCGTCGACTCCGGTGCTCTACGTCGCCCTGCCGCCGGCGATGGGGCACAAGGTCGCCGCCTCGCTCGCCGAGCTCGACCTGCCCGAGGAGCTGGTCGTCGCCATCGAGAAGCCGTTCGGCGAGGACCTCGACGACGCGATCGCCCTCAACGCGGCGTTCGCGAAGGTCCTCCCCGAGAGCCGCCTCTGGCGCATCGACCACTTCCTCGGCAACGCGACCGTGCTGGGGATGCTGGGCCTGCGCTTCGGCAACAGCCTGCTCGAGGCGAGCTGGAGCGCCGAGTGGATCGAGAAGGTCGAGATCGTCTACGACGAGACGCTCGGCATCGAGGGCCGCGCGGCCTTCTACGAGAAGACCGGTGCGCTGCGCGACATGCTGCAGAGCCACCTCCTGATGGTGCTCGCGCTGACCACGATGGAGCGCCCCGACGAGGTCGCGCCCGACGAGGTCCACGCGCGCATGGCCGAGGTGCTCGGCGCCGTGCGGCTCTGGCGCGACGACCCCTCCTCCGCCCGCCGCGCCCGCTACACCGAGGGCCGCGTCGACGGCCGCTTCTTCCCCTCCTACGTCGACGAGCCCGACGTCGACCCCGAGACCGGCACCGAGACCCTCGCGCAGCTGCTGCTCCAGGTCGACACCCCGCGCTGGGCGGGCGTCCCCTTCGTCCTCCGCTCCGGCAAGGCGATCGGCGACCCTCGCCGGGAGGTGGCGATCCACTTCCGCGCCGCCACGCCCCCGCGCGGCCTGCAGGCGGCCGAGGGCGACGCCGGGACGGTCCTCCGGATCGGCCTCAAGGGCGGCGACGTCAGCCTCGACTTGGTCGTGAACAGCGCCGACGAGCTGACCGATCTCGAGCGCACCACCCTGACGGCGCAGCCCGGCGCGGCCACGCTCGACCCCTACGCGCAGGTCCTCGCCGGGATCCTGCAGGGCGACACCCTGCTCTCGGTCCCGGGCGACGTGGCCGAGCAGTGCTGGCGCATCATCACTCCGGTGCTCTCCGCCTGGGCCGCGGGCGACGCTCCGCTGGACGAGTACGAGGCAGGGAGCGCGGGGCCTGAGGGCTGGTGAGCTCGCGGTGAGGCGCGCGGGCTGAGGCGCCGGCGCGTGGCGTGATGCGGGGTCGGGTCCGCCGACGCCGGTCGCGTCGCCTCCCGCCCGGCTCCGCTGCTAGCCGTCCCGCTGGTCGACCCGTCCCGCCGGTCGACCAGCGGGACGGTCGACCTTGCCGCCCATTGACCCTCCCGCTCGTTGACCCTCCCGCCGGGGGAGACGGGATGCTGGAGGCATGTTGGGCATCGGGGAGTACGCAGGCGTGACGGGTCTGAGCGTGAAGGCGCTCCGGCACTACGACGAGAAGGGCGTGCTGGTCCCGGCGGAGGTCGACGAGCGGTCGTCGTACCGCCGGTACGCCGACGCCCAGGTCCGGGTCGGAGTCGTGATCAGCGCCCTCCGGAGCGCGGGGGTGCCGCTGCCCGAGGTCGCGGCGGCGACTCGAGCCGGCACCGCGGCGGAGGCGCTGCAGGCGCACAGGGAGCGCGTGCTCGCGGAGCGGGAGCAGGAGGACCGGGCGTTCGAGGCCGCCGAGGTGGCGCTGCGGGCGCTCGCCGTGCCGGTCGAGGTCGCCGAGCGGACGATGCCGGCGCAGCCGTACGTCGGCCAGGTCCTCACGATCGCCCTGGACGAGGCCGACGGGCCGGGCGACGACGAGGCGAACGAGATCTTCGGCGCGCTCGCCACCCGAGTGCACGCGGCAGGGCTCGGGCCGACGGGACGTTTCTGGACGGCGCTCCGCGCGGGCGAGCCGGGTTCGGCGGAGCTCGTCTGCTGCTGGCCGACGTCGGCGGAGGCGGAGGGCGACCTCGCCGGTCTCGCCGCGATCCTCCCGGGGCGCACCGAGCTGGTCGCCACCTGGCGCCCCCGCGACGGGGAGGAACTGCCCGAGGGGACCCTGCATCCGGCGATCGTCGCGCTCTTCGACGCCGCCGGAGACCGCGGCCTCCGGCTCGACGCGGTCGAGGTGAGGCAGACGGTACTGGGGGAGGGGACGGAGGACGTGGCGGTCGAGGTGTCACTGACAGTCGCGGGGTGAGCGGAGGGCGGGGCGCGGGGGCGACCGCAGTCGCCCCCGCCTCCCGGTCCCGGTGCTGCTCAGTAGGCGAACTGCCACATGTAGCGGCGCCCCTCCAGCGCGTAGCCCCGGACCGCGGCCCAGTGGGCGGCGAGCCGGGAGACCAGCGTCGAGTACACGAGCGGTGCGACGAAGGCGCGCTGGGGCGCCGCGATGCCGGGCAGCTCGAGGTCGCGGGAGTCGACGTAGTGGGTCGTCCCGCTGTACTGGTCGAGGAAGTTCCGGGCGCGCTCGCCCATCGGCCGCGTCGCGTCCTCGGCGAGGAAGACGAGGCTCTGCGTCTCGCCGTCGAAGACCTCGAAGGGGCCCTGGAAGAACTCGTCCGTGTTGATCGTCGCGGCGTGCATCCACTGCATCTCCTGCAGGTAGCAGGTGGTGAAGGTCTGACCGGGGCCCATGAGCGACCCGGAGGTGACGAGGTAGGTCACAGGGACGTCCTTCATCGCGGCGGCCAGCTCCTCGGCCCTCGGCTCGAAGGCGGCGACCGTGGCGACCATCGCGGACGGCAGGGCGCGCAGCGCCTCGAGCCGATCCGTCACGTCCACCCCGTCGCGGCGAAGGACCGCGAGCGCGAGCAGCTGCAGCACGAGCTGCGTGCCCTGACCGGTCTGCGCGACGAAGGCGGCGTCGAGGGCGAGCGCGAGCGGTCCCTCCTGCTTGAGGGTCACTCCGACCACGGTGGCGCCGCGCTCCTGCGCCCACTCGCCGGCCCGCACGGTCTCGGGGGTCTCGCCGGTGCCCGAGAGCACGACGACGAGGGCGCCGGGGCCGACCGAGGCGGGCGCGCGGAAGAAGAACTCGTCCGAGTTGTAGGAGGCGGCGGGCGTGATCGCGGCCGTGTCGAGCAGGTACTGAGCGGCCTGGACGCCCATCAGCGATCCGCCCGCGCCGACCAGGAAGACGCGGTCGACCGCGGGGAGGGAGGCGACGTGGTCGTCGATCCGGCTCCTCCCCTGCCGGCCATCGGCACGGCGGACGTTGCCGGGGAGCGGAACCTCTGCGCCACTGACCGCGTCGGGGCGACCGGATGGATCGTCGGCTGCGCGGGAGTGTCGCGGCGCTCTCGGTGCCGAGGTCAGACGGGGCTCGGCTCGACCGCGCCGACGTCGCGGTCGTATGGCGCCACTCCGGGCATACGCGTATGCTGTCACGCATGATAGATGGAGTCGGGGCACAGCTTCGAAAGGGCGTAGCCGAGTTCTGCATCCTGGGGCTGCTCGACACCGTTCCCATGTACGGGTGGGAACTGTCCACGCGCTTGCAGGAGGTCGGTGTGATCGGGAGCATCGGCACCCTGTACCCACTCCTGGGTCGGCTGCGGGACCGAGGCTCGATCACCGCAGTCGTCGTCCCGAGTACGCAGGGTCCGGCTCGGAAGTACTACTCGTTGACCGACGTGGGGAAGGTCGAGCTCGGGCGGTTCAGGGCGGAGTGGCCGTCCTTCGTCGGGCAGGTGAACGAGACGATCGGAAGGGGAACGTCATGAGCACGACGACATCGCCGGCGGCGGCGCGCTACCTCGAGGAGCTGAGGATCGCATTGTCCGGCGTGCCCGCCGACCTCCGGAGTGAGATCTGGAGCGGGATCGGCGAAGAGCTGGACGGCCTCGACGACGATGCCGCCCGTGAGCGGATCGCTGAACTGGGAAGTCCCTCTCGGATCGCGCAGGCCGCCGGCGGATCGCTCGCTGGGGGCGGCGGGTCGATCTTCGACCGCCCCTGGTTCGCCGTCGTCGCCTCGCTGGTCTTCGCCTTCGGCTGGCTGGTGATTCCCGGATTCGGCTGGCTCCTCGGCGCCGTCGCGATTCTCCTCTGCTCGTCCTGGACCGTCTCGGAGAAGAGGGGGGCGCTGGTGATCCCCGTCGTCGCTGCCGTGGTGGTCGGCGGGGCGATCGGGCTCTACTACTGGCTGTCGGCGATGCCGAGTTCCGGTATGACGACGTGGACGGTCCTGGCTGGTGCGTGGCTGGTCGGGGGTGGCACCAGCCTTGTTCTCGGGACGCGACTGTGCGCCCGCTTCGTGAGGACGCGGCGGGCGCACAGCGCGTTGGAGTGAGCCGGATGAGCTCTGCTCGTCAGCTCCAGCTCACCGTCGCGGCTCCTCCGGAGACCGTCAGGCGCAACTCGAAGGTCGTGTTGTAGGGGACGCCGCACATCTGCGCGTTGATGAGCATCTGCGCGCGGTTGGCGAGCGGTCGGCCGAGGTAGTTGAGCGACGAGCCACAGGCTCCCCCGATCGTCCAGGCCGGGCCCCACGGGTTGGCGGTCACCGTGTTGCTCGACAGGTTGTAGGAGGTGTAGAAGCTCATGCTCACCAGTCCGACCCAGGTGTCGATCTTGCAGCCGTTCCGCGCGGACCCGCTCACGGAGCACTCGCTGATGCCGCGCGTCTTCACGTCGGCGCCTTCTCCTCCGATGCGGACGACACTGACGGATCCGTCCTCATAGGTGGAGATCGTGTAATCGCCATCAGGACGCTTCTCCTCGACCACCTTCACGGTCGGGTTGGCGCTCGACAGCGAGTCCCACGCCTCGCCGGCGAGGTACGCCTCGACCAGGTCGTCCTGCGTCTCGGAGGGAACGCCGTACTCCGAGAGGAACTCGCGGGCGATGACGACCTCCGAGTGCTCGGCTTCCGTGCTCGCGCTCGCAGGCGCGGCTCCGGTGAGAGCGAGTGCGAGGACGGCGATCCCCGCCATCAGCTTGGATCTGAATCCAGACATGAATGTCTCCGTTTCTTGTTCCGGGTGGAACATTGCGTGACAAGGTACTGATGACGTGCACAGGCGGCCAAGGCTTCGGAGTACGGTGGCGCGTTCGCTGCGCCACAGACGCGATTCTCGCCGCGCCGTGTGCCGGTGCGCGGGGGCCCTGCGCCAGTTCGTGCCGCGGTCCCGTCCGTCTCCGTAGGCTCCGACGCATGTCTGATCAGGTCCAGGCCGGAGTTCAGCACGGAAATGTGCGGGGGATTCTCGCCCGTCGGTGGTTCGCGGTCGCGGCCTCCCTGGTCTTCGCCTTCGGCTGGCTGCTGATCCCCGGAATCGGCTGGCCGACCGGCGCCGTTCTGGTCCTGTGCAGCTCGTCGTGGACCGGCGCCGAGAAGAGTTCGGCGCTCACGATCCCACTGGTCGCGGCCGCGCTGGTCGGCAGCGGAGCGGGGCTCGTCTTCGGGCTGCACGCCGTGCCGAGTTCGAGCATGACGATCTGGACCGCGGTGTGTGCCGGGCTGCTGGCGGGAGGCGTGACGAGCGTCGTTCTGGGGATCCGGCTGTGCGCCGGGGCACTCCGCAGGCCTGCAGCGCCGGGCGACCGCTCGCTGTCCGGGGCGGCCCCTGCGCCTCGCGCCCACGACGTCAGCTGACGGGAGGGGGGGTCGGCTCCTGAGGGAGGCCGCCCTGTCTCAGCCGAGGTCGTGCGCACCCCGGCGGAGGCGAGCGCCTCGACGGCTCGAAGGGCGCAGGCCCGCCGGCGTTCTCGCGCGTCGGCAGGTCCCGCTCAGCGCCCGCCGGCCCCGCTCGCGTCGTAGCGGAGCCGCACCAGCTCAGAGCCCGGCAGAACCGTCGCGTCGAGGAGACGCAGGCCGTGCTGCGGCGCCCCGGAGTAGAGCGGCGTCCCGCCGCCCGCGAGTCCGGCGCCGACGAGGACGATCAGCTCGTCCACCAGGCCCTGCTCGAGGAGCGGGTTCCAGGTGGTGCCGCTGCCGAACATCAGCAGGTCGCCCCGGTCGCCCTGCTTGAGCAGCTCGATCTCGGCCGGACCCTGCTTCCGCGGCACGATCCGCGTGGTGGCGGCCCACGGCGCCGCCGGATCGGGAGCCAGGGAGTCGCTGATCACCAGCGCGTCGAGCGACGTGACCAGCCGCGCGGTCTCGTGCTCCCGCTCGCCCGCCGTCCCGTCCGCGGCGACGGCGCTCCAGCTGTCCCAGTTGTCGCGGAACCAGCGGCCGCCGTAGACGAGCGTCCCCGCGCGGCGCAGCAGCTCGAGGTTGTGGTGGTTGAACGCGTCCTCGAACGGCAGCGCCGAGAGGTCGTGCCCGGGCCCCTCGAAGCGGCCGTCGAGCGAGGTGAGGACGGAGACGACGAGCCTGCTCATGCGGGGGATGCTACTCAGGCGGCGGTGCCGGGTGAAGGGGTGCGGAGGGCCGCGACCCGGAGGAGCAGTGGCGGGAGCAACTCATCCGGCAGGAGTGTCCGAGAAGCGTCGGCAGCGGTATTCCCGACCACTTCTCGATACGCGGCTGGATAGTGTCGAGCCGGGAAAAGGCGTCTACGGGGAACAGGTGAGGGTGATGGTCGAGCGACCGGAGTTGGCCACGGCGAAGGAGAGAGTCGCACAAGCTGCCGGCGATCTGAGCAAGCGTGCGCGGAGCGCTACGACGCAGGTGATGGAGCAGGCCGGCGATCTCCGCGAAGCAGCCGCCGAGAAGTTCGGCCCGCGGAGCCTCCAGTCGTACGAGGAGGTCACGGCCGAGTACAACCGCGCCTTCACGGCGATGAGCGACGACGGGCTCTCCCTCCTCCGGCAACGCGAGCGCTCCACCGACCTGATCGCTCTCGTCGAGCTCGTGGTGAACAGCATCGCCAACACGCCCAAGTCCTTCAGCAGGGACTTCGAGCAGATCGAGCTCGACAGAGCCCGGTTCCTGGACGCCGAGGAGATCGCCCGCGCTGATCTTGTCGCTGCACGGAAGTCCGCGGCGGGAGCGGGCGCCGGTGTCACCGCCGGAGCGGCGATCGCGAGCGTCGCGCCGACCGCCGCCATGTGGGTCGCCACCACGTTCGGCACCGCGTCGACCGGGACCGCGATCTCGACCCTGTCCGGTGCCGCTGCGAGCCAGGCCGCCCTGGCATGGCTCGGCGGCGGAGCCGTCGCTGCCGGTGGCGGAGGGACCGTCGCGGGAGGAGCGCTGCTCGCGCTGGCCGGCCCGGTCGGCTGGAGCCTCGCAGGCGCCGCCGTCCTCACCTCGGTCGTCCTGTTCACGAAGAAGAAGTTCGAGAATCGCGAGACGAAGCACGAGATGCTCACCGCCGTGATGCGGAACATCGCGCAGGTGCAGGCGATGGACGCGCAGATCGACGACCTCCTCCAGCGCACCGCCTCTACCCGAGAGCTGCTTCTGAAGGTCTACGGCGAGGCGCTGCCGTTCTTCGGGGCGGACTTCGCGACCCTGGCTCCCTCCCAGCAGTCGCAGCTCGGCGCGCTCGTGAACGTCGCGAAAGCGAGTGCGGCACTGCTGAGCGCCCGTGTGGAGCAGGCCGCCGACGATGCCTGATCTCGCCGACGTCGCCAGAAGCACTCACGAGCAGGCCGTCGCCGCCTGGGTGGGCTACCTGAACCAGGTGCGCGTCGATCGCCTCATGGGCGCCCTGAGCAGGCAGGACCAGAACCTCTCGATGGCTCTCGACCATCTGGATACGGCCCTCCTGCACATAGGCGACGTGGTCTCGTCGAACCGCGGTGGAGTGAAGGGCGCGCACGGATTCATCGCCGAGGTCGCCGAGGTCGGCATCGGCAACGCCCGTGCCGCTGTGCTCGGGGAGACCGGCGGCAACGCCTGGGTGAACGACAACGGCCCCGTCGATCTGATGCGGAACGGCCTGCTGATCCAGCAGAAGTTCTCCGCCGCCGGCGGGCGGTTCGGCCTCGGCGCGATCACGGAGCACCTCGAGAGGTACCCGGACTTCGTGAGGAACGGCGGCAGGTACCAGATCCCGAGCGACCACTTCGAGGTCATCCAGAAGCTGCACGCGATGTCCGCCGAGGATGCGGCGAAGGTCCTCTCTCGCAGCGGGGACGGCCCGTCCCTCCGCGACTGGAACCGGGTGAAGACGTTTTTCTCGAGCGAGACGATCGACATCGCGGCACTCGAGCCCTCCCGGCTGGAGTACCGCGACGTGCAGCTCGGTGCGTACACCGACACGTTCGCGGCGGAGGAGGGAAGGATCACGGCGACCGACGAGGCCGCCCGCACGGCTGCCGTTCGGGAGAACCGGGCGACGGTGCGCCAGGGCGCTCAGGTCACCGTCGTCGCCGCCGGGATCGAGGGTGGGACCGCGTTCGTCTCCGCGGTCCTCGCCAAGCGCCGCGAAGGCACGAAGCTCAAGGAGTTCTCGGCCGACGACTGGAAGGACATCGCGAACGCCTCCGGTCTCGGCGCGGTGAAGGGCGGTGTCCGCGGTCTCACGATCTACTCACTCACCAATCTCACTGCGACGTCGGCCGCCACGGCGAACACGGTCACGACCGCCGCGCTGGGGATCGCGGGCCAGGCGAGCAGGCTGCGAGCGGGCGACATCTCCGAGATCGAGTTCATCGAGAACTCCGAGATCCTCTGCCTCCAGGCCGGCATCAGCGCGCTGTCCTCGGTCGTCGGGCAGGTGCTCATCCCGGTCCCCGTCCTCGGCGCCGTCATCGGCAACACCGTCGGCTCCGTCATGTTCAGCGTCGCGTCGTCCTCGCTCTCCGCCCGGGAAGAAGCGCTCATCGCCGGATATCTCGAGGATCAGCGCTCACTCGATCAACAGCTGGCCGCCGACTACGCCGATCTCCTGGCGAAGCTCGAGACGAGCATGCTGCACTTCATCGACATCCTCGACCGGGCGTTCTCTCCCGACATCGAGGTCGCGCTTCTCGGGGCGATCGACCTCGCGGCCCGAGTCGGGGTGCCCTCGGAGGAGATCCTGGACACCGACGAGAAGGTGAACGCGTACTTCCTCGACTAGGTGCCTGCGGGGCGGGGCCGAACGTCGTTCGTTGGGGGGCGTTGTGCCGACCTGGTTCCACGGGTTCCGGATGGTGCTGCCGGTACGCCCGCCCCGCACCCGTCCTCACATCGCCGCCCCCAGCGCGTCCCGCAGCGTCGCCCGCGCCCGCGCGTGCCGGCTCCGCACGGTCGCGGCGCGGAGGGACAGGATCTCGGCCGCCTCGGCAAGGGAGAAGCCGTCCCAGTAGACGAGGGTGATGATCTCCTGGTCGACGGGCTTCAGCTGCGCGATCGCGGCGCGGACGTCCTCCGCCGCGTCGTCGGCGGGTGCGGGCGGAGTGATGCGGAGCTCCTCCGCCAGCCGCTCGACGAGCGCGCTCCTCCGGGTCGCGGTGCGGCGCTGGCCCGAGAGCACCCGCCGCGCGACGCCGAACGCCCACATCCGCGCGCGCGTCTCGTCCTCGGGGATCGACCGCTCCTTCCGCCAGAGGATCAGGAGGGTGTCGCTGAGAAGGTCCGCGGCGTCCTCGGGGCTCGCCGTCCGCCGCGCGAAGTAGCGGAGCAGGTCCGGCGCCTCCCGCTCGACCAGGGCCGTGATCTCGGCCTCCCGGTCGCGCGCGGGGGAGCGGACGACGCTGCGCGCCATGGACGGCGCCGCCTCGCCGGCGCTCATCACAGCTCTCCCGTGCAGTCGGTGCTGCCGCCCAGGCCGCCGTCGCCCTCGACGATCACGCCCTCGGGGATCGTGTCGAGGATGTGGTCGTCCGCGGCGGTGATCCAGGCCCGCCAGCGGATCGTCTCCTCCGAGAGGCCGGGGCCGTCGCTGTTCATGTCCGAGGCCAGCCAGGCGGGATCGGTCGTGTAGGCGAGCGCGTCGTCGTGGATCCGCTGGCCGACGCCGCTCCAGTCCTGCGCGCGGAGGTAGTCGGTCGCGGAGGTGGTGACCTCGCGGTAGTCGATCTCGCCGTTGAAGTAGTCGATCGAGCACGACACCGCTGAGCCGGAGTCGGTGGTGTAGGTGATCGGGATCGTGAAGTCGGGGACCGAGCGGACGTCGGTGCCGGCGCTGGTCGCCAGCACGAGACCCGGGACGAGGAGGACGGGAGCCGCCAGCCACCACGCCCTCGACCGCGCGGGACGGCGGGGCGCGCGTTCGCGGGTCTCGGCGATCACGCTGTGCAGGGCGGTGCGGACGCCGGGCGCCCGGTCGTCGGTCGCGGGGTCGCTGCGGGAGAGCAGGTCGTCGAGTGTGCGTCGCGTCATCGGGTCCATCCTTCGTCGGTCGGGCGTCTACCGAGTACGTGGCCGGGTGGGGCCCGAGCGTTGCACGGGACCTGACGGGAGGAGTGAGCCGAGCCGGTCGCGCGCGCTCACTTCTTAGAACTCCTTCGCGAGGACCCGTCAAAAGGCGCCATATTCGGCTTCACCCCGGTCCTTTTCTCATCGGTTATGGCCCCGACAAGGGGGGCTCACTTCTCTATGGCGAGAGGGAGGCCGACCTATACGTTCATCTTCGGAAGCCCGCGCGGAATGCGTGCTCCCCTCCGGAGTCTGGGGCCTCCGCACTCGCTGCGACATCCGTGTCGTTCGTCGTGTCGACGTTTCGCTCATCTCCACGACCGACTACACGACTGAGAAGCAGAACCATGGCTTTCACGACCCGGCGGCGCCGTCCCTCACGGCACCGTGCGCCGTCGCGCCTCGGAATGCGGGCCGTCGTCGTCGCGACGATCGGCGCTCTCCTCGTCGGCTCGTGGGGGCTCGGCGACGTCTCCGCCTCGTCTCCCGCTCAGGCCGCGAACCAGGCGGATCCGGTCGCCGGCGACGCCCCCGCTCCTCTCCCGACGCCCGTCGCACCGACACCGCCGGCAGCCCCCGAGGCCGATCCGGCACCCGCCCCCTCCGCATCTGCCACCTCGGCACCCACTCCGTCAGCGTCCGCCCCGTCGGCACCCGCCGAGGCCGCGGAGTCGCCGAGTGCGACGGCGGAGGAGCCCGCTCAGGACGAGCCCGATCCCGCAGCACCCCGCGGCGCCGCAGAGACGGAGCAGCCCGTCGAGCCGGCGCCCGCCGGATCGGCGCCCGCTCCCACGGCGGCCTCGGACGACGATCAGGAGTCGGACCGCGGACCACCCGCGACGGCACGAGCAGCGGGAGGCTTCTCCACACTCGCCGCCGGCGTCGCCGAGGCCCCGCGACAGGTGTGGACGGAGACCTTCGAGCAGGGTCTGACGACCGCACCGAGCGCGCTCACCGCCTACGCGAACGGCCGCTACACGGCAGCCACCGGCTGGTCGACCGCCACGAACTGCACCGGCGTCCTGGTCAACTACACGGCGCCCTACCCCAACTCCGTCTTCTGCCCGACCCGGCCCCTCCTCACCGTCGGCACGGGATCGTCGGCCGCGCGCGAGACCCGCCGCATGGCGGACGTCCTCGGCCAGGTGGCGGCCGGAGTGCAGGGGTCCACCTCCAGCACCGCACCGGCCAACGGCTCGAACACCGGCACGCAGGCGAACCACGCCCTGGTCGAGTACCCGTACGCCGCCGTCACCGGCGGCACGACCGTCGCCCAGAGCGCCGCGGGGATCGGCGTCTCCGCGCCCGCCGCCCGCTACTACGCCGTCGGCATGAACGCCGCCGGCGGGCAGTGCGGGACGAACAACGCGTCCCTCTCCCTCAACCTGGTCTCGGGCGGGTCCACCGTCCTCACCGGATTCGCGGCACCGGTCGTGCCCTGCGCCGCGACCGGCAGCGTGTTCTACACGTCCCCGACCCTCCCGCTGGTCGGCGGGCTCGGCGCGCTCGTGGATCCCGCGCTCCCCGCCTCCGCCCGCGCCGTCGCCTACACCGGCACGAGCACCGCGCTCCTCACTCCGGCGCAGATCGCCGCGGCCCAGGTGCAGCTCGTGAACACGGTCACCGGCACGGGAAGCGCCTTCGCCGTCGACGACCTCCGCGTGCTGGACGTCACCCCCGCTCTCGATGCGGCCTTCACGCAGGCCGTGCCGACCGCGACGGTGCCGACCACGCTGACCTACACGGTCACCAACACCAGCGACCTCCTCGCGAAGGCGGACTGGCGCTTCTCGACCGCTCTCCCGGCCGGCCTCGTCGTGGCCCCGACGGCGGCTGTCGGCGGGTCCTGCACCGACGTCACCGGAACGGCGTTCGCCGTGACCGCGGCCGCCGGATCCTCCTCCGTCTCGACGCTCGGCGGCGATCTCGCCGCGGGTGCGACCTCGTGCACGATCTCGGTGGACGTGGTGGCCGCCGCCGCCGGGACGTACAGCACCGGGACCACGACTCCCACCGGCCTCATCGCCTCCGCCCCCACCTCGGTGACGATCCAGGCCGCGACGACCCTCACCGTCCGGAAGAACCTGCCGGTGCGCAGCGCCACGGGCGACCAGTTCACGCTCTCGGTGCGCAGCGGCACGACCGTCCTCGCGTCGGCGACCACCACGGGCACCGCCACCGGGATCCAGGCCGCGCAGATCAGCCGCCTTACCGTGCAGTCCGGAGCGACGTACACGATCGCCGAGGCGCAGACCGCGGGCGCGGGCCTGGGGTACTCCAACAGCTACGAGTGCTCGCGCGGCGGCACGGTCATCGCCTCCGGAGCATCCGCCGCCGGGTCGATCACGATCCCCAGCGAGGCGGGAGCGGAGGTGCTCTGCACCTTCACGAACACCGTGCAGACGCCGCGCCTGTTCTGCGACACCGGCCGCTTCTACTCCCTCACGGCGGCCGGCGCCCTGCAGCAGGCCGACATCGTCACGGGATCCCTGACCTCGATCGGCAGCTGGTCGGGGACCGCCGAGGCCAACGCGCTCGGCGTCGGCGCGAACGGCGCCTTCGCCTACGCGCTGGACCGCTCGTCCGACGCGACGGACGTCGACGCCGTCCTCAAGTGGACGCCGGAGGCGGGCTTCCAGAGGATCGCGAACAGCGCGTACACGACCGTGGCCGGCGGAGCGCAGGTGACCGGCAGCATCGTCGCCGGCGCGGTCGACCTCCGGACGGGCCGGTACCTGTTCGGCAGCTTCGCGAGCGGCCAGTTCTACATCTGGAGCTTCACCGAGGCCAACCCCGTCGCCACCCGGTTCGCCCTCGTCGGCTCCTTCCCCACCTCCGGAACCCCCAACGGCAACGGCGACATGGCGTTCGACGCTCGCGGCAACCTCTACGTCGTCGGCGCGGGCTCGGTCAACAACGCCAGCAGCGCCGCGATCTTCACCGTGCCGGCCGACGCCCTGGCCGCGGCGACCGGCGGCACCCTCCCGGTGAACACCTCGATCGCGAAGGCCGTGACGGGGACCGACGCCGCCTTCGCCAACATCAACGGCATCGCCTTCTCGCCGCGCGGAACCGTCTACCTCGCCAACGGCGACGTCGCCGCCGCGAACGGTGTCCCCGCCATCCCCGGCAGCGCCTACGAGTTCGACGCCACCACCTGGACCCGCGTCAGCGGCACGCCGCGCGTGAGCGTCAACGCCGTCGACCTCTCCGGCTGCTCCTCGCCGGCCACGATCACCGTGCAGAAGAGCGTCGTCGGGCGCCTGGCCGCGGCGGACCAGTTCCAGCTCACGGCCTCCGCCGGCTCGCCGGTGACGCCGTTCGCCACGGCCACCACCACCGGCGCCACGACCGGTCGCCAGACCGCGCAGATCGGCCCCTTCCCGACGCCCATCAACAGCACCGTCACGGTCTCGGAGGCGATGGCGGCCGGCTCCGCCTCCCCGATCACCGCCTACACGAGCATCTACGAGTGCTACGCGGACGGCGTACGGGTGAGCACGGGCTCGAACCCGACCGGGACGGTCACCCTCCCGAACCGGCTCGGCGTCAACGTCACCTGCACCTTCTTCAACTCCCCGCGCCCGGCCTCCACCGTGCGGATCACCAAGACGATCCGGGACGCCTCCGGGACCACCCGCCCCGGCACGGACTGGACCGTCGGCACGACGGCGACGGCCACCGCCGGCACCGTCGCCCTGCTGCCGGAGCAGTCGCCCCGCCAGCAGACGGACGCGGCGGGCCAGGCCACCTGGACCGTCCTGTTCGGCACGGAGGCGTCGCGGGCGACCCTCACCGTCTCGGAGGTGCAGCAGACGGGCTTCGCGTTCGTCAGCGGCGCCTGCACGGTCAACGGCGCCGCCCGGGCCACGACCTTCTCGCAGTCCGGGACCGTCATCAGCGCGAGCCTCACCGGCATCGCCTCCGCGGCGGTCGTCGAGTGCTCGATCGTGAACCGGCCCACCGCCTCCCTCACGCTCGTGAAGACGGTGAGCTCCGGCAGCGCGCTGCCCAGCGACTGGACCCTTAGCGCCACTGGTCCCGCCGGAGCCCTGCCCGGGCCGAACGGCCGCGCGGGCTCCTCGAGCGTGTCGGCGATCCCCGTCACCCCGGGTGCCGCCTACCGGCTCGCCGAGACGGGCGGCTCCGCCACCTACGTGCAGACCGGACCCTGGCAGTGCCGCACCGACACCGGCGCCGCCCTCACCGTGAGCGCGGCCGGAGACGTGACCCCGACCAACGGAGCCGCCGTCACCTGCACCGTGGACAACGCCAGCGCGACCATCACGCTGGTCAAGCAGGTCCTGCGCCCCCAGACCGGCTTCCGGGCACCCGACTGGCGCGTCACCGCGACGCCCGCCGCACTGGCCGGGGCGACGCTCCCGACCGAGACCCGGGCCGGCGCGGAGTACGTGGCCACGGGCAACCCCGCGAGCACCTTCGAGGTGCGACCGGGCCACGGCTACACGCTGTCCGAGGCGGCGACGGATCCGACCCGCCGCCTCGCCTACCAGGAACTGCGTCTCGAGCGCCTGACCGGGACGACGTGGTCCCCGGTCGCCTCGCGGACGATCACGGCCCCCACGGCCGGTCAGACGGCGGTCTACCGCTTCGTCAACGCCCCCGTGGACCCCACACGCCTGCCGCTGACCGGTGGCGCCAGCACCGACGCGTTCCTCCTGGGCGGGGGGTCGGTGCTCACTCTCGCACTCGGCCTCCTCCTCTGGGAGCGGCGCCGGAGGCTGCGAGGCCCCTCCCGGTGACGCCCCGACCGAGAGCCCCCGCGCTCTCCCGCAGACCCCTTCCCGCACACCTTCGACTCCACGACACCAGCACTCACGACCTCAGTAGGAGAGATCACATGTCCCGCTCACTCACCAGGCGGCTCGCCGCCGCAGCCGGCGTCCTCGCGCTGAGCGCTGCGGCGGTCTTCACCGCCGTCGCGCCGGCGTCAGCGGTCACGCTGCCCGGCAACATCGACCCGACCATCAGCCGCACCCTCACCGTGCACAAGCTCGCGCTGGGATCCAACAACGGCCAGGCGATCGGCACCGGCCAGGAGATCACGGTCCCCGGGGACGCGCTGCCCGGAGCCGTGTTCACCGCCGCGCGCGTCCAGGGCGTCGACCTCACCACGCCCGACGGCTGGAACCAGGTCGCGAACCTGACCCCGGGCACCGCCGCGACCCGTGTCACCGCCGCCGACACCTTCACCGCCACCAGCGGCACGGACGGCGAGGCCGTGTTCAACAACGGCGCGAGCATGCCGCTCGGCCTCTACCTCGTGACCGAGACCCAGCTCCCCGCCGGAGCGACCAACGGCGCGGCGCCGTTCCTCGTCACCCTGCCGTTCCCGACGGGCCCGACCGGTGCGCCGGCGAACCAGTGGATCTACGACGTCCACGTCTACCCCAAGAATGCGGTCACGGAGCTCACCAAGACGCGCGTCCCCGCGGCGGCGAACTCGGTCGAGGCGCGCAACCCCGACCTCATCCGCTGGGCCATCGCCTCGGACGTCCCGGTGCTCGCCGCCGGTGACGCGCTGGAGGCGTTCACCCTCACCGACACGCTCCCCGCCGAGCTGACCTACCTGCCGACCGGCCCGGCCGGCGTCGCGCCCACCGGCATCACGGTGACCAGCGCCGCGGGCACCGCGCCCGCACCGGCGTTCATCGCGAACACCGACTACACGCTCGGCTACGACGCCGCGACCCGGAACGTGACGCTGAACTTCTTGCAGTCCGGCCTCACCAAGCTCCAGGGCCTGCAGGGCGGCGTCGTCACCCTCACGGTGCTCACCCGCGCCACCGCCATCCCGGCCAACGGCATCATCACCAACTCGGCGACGAGCGTCGTGAACGGGGCCACGGAGACGGTCACCGGCAGCACCCCGATCGGTCAGCTGACCGTGTACGCCTACCAGAACAACGGCGCCAACCGCGTGCCGCTCGCGGGTGCCGTCTACCAGGTGTTCCTCACCGAGAACGACGCCAACCTCGGCCAGAACCCGGTGTTCATCAACGGCAACCAGAACTGGACCACCGGAGCGAACGGCTTCGTCGAGATCCCGATCATCACGCCGGGCAACTACTACGTCCGCGAGCTGACCCCGCCCGCCGGATTCCGTCTGCCCACCCCGGCCCAGGTGCTGACGCAGGTCGTCGCCGGACCGAGCTCGGCCACCGCGCCGATCCAGAACTACGTCGAGTTCCTCCACACCCAGGTGCCCGCGTTCGCCCTGCCCCTCACCGGTGGCGGCGCGCAGTGGTTCACCCTCGGTGGAGGCGCGCTCCTCGCCCTCGCGATCGGTTCGGGCCTGATCGCCTCGCGCCGCCGCACCGCGCTGGCTGCTCAGACCGCGGAGTAACGTCGCACCATGACGAAGTCGAATGCGGGGCACCCGTCGGGTGCCCCGCATTCCTCTGTCTCCAGCCCTTTTCCTCCGCGGAGGCGGATCCACCGCCGGCCGCGCTGGCGGCTGCCGATCGCCCCGCTGGTCATCGCGCTCATCAGCCTCTCGGGAGTGGCGCTGCTGCTGTACCCCGTCGCCGCCAGCTGGCTCAGCGCCGTCGAGCAGGCGCGCGAGATCGACTCCCTCACCCAGGACATCACCGACCTCGGCGCCGAGACCCTCCGGCAGAACCTCGTCGAGGCCCGCGCCTACAACCAGAGCCTGAGCGGTGGCGGCGCGGCCGTCGCCGCGAACGAGCGCCTCCCCCTCGCCGACGACGAGCAGGTCGCCGACCGCGAGCGCTACTCCTCCCTCCTGCGCGGCGACGCCGAGGGGCTGATGGCCCGGATCCGGATCCCCGCCATCGACGTGGACCTGCCGATCTTCCACGGCACGAGCGACGCCGTCCTCGAGCGCGGCGTCGGCCACCTCGAGGGCACCGCCCTGCCGGTCGGCGGCCCCTCCACCCACTCGGTGCTCACCGGCCACCGCGGCCTCGCCTCGGCCGAGCTCTTCACCCACCTCGACCGCGTCGACGTCGGCGACACCTTCACCATCGAGGTCTACGGCGAGGTGGTCACCTACCGCGTGCGCGAGACGCTGGTCGTCGAGCCGGAGGACACGCAGAGCCTCCTCGTGCAGCCCGGCCAGGACCTCCTGACCCTCGTCACCTGCACCCCGCTCGGGATCAACACCCATCGCATCCTCGTCACCGGCGAAAGGGTGATCCCGACGCCGCAGTCGGACGTGGACGCGGCGGGGGAGTCGCCCGACGTCGCCGGGTTCCCGTGGTGGGCGATCGCGGCCGGAGGCGCTGTGGTCGCCGCCGGAATGTACGTGTGGTGGGCTGGGCGGCCGGCGCGGGGCGCGTGGGCGCCGGTGGTGGTCGCCGGCGAGGAGCGCGACAGAGTTCCTGCGGATCTGTGAGGCGAGGGGGCGCGGATCCCCGCTGTCCTGCTCCAGTCGCCTCGGCGCCGTGCTGTCCCCGTCAACGGGATCGCGGCTGTGCCGGCCCGGTCAGGCGGGGCGCCACTCCTCGAGGAACTCGGCGACCGTCTTCGTCTCGAGGTCGAGCTCGACCTGACCGAGCAGGTAGTGGGGATCGGTGAGGTCGGCCTTCACGCGGATGATCTCGGCCCCGGTGTCGAGGCGGACGACGACGAGGTCGTAGGGCGCGAGGATCCCGCTGCCGAGCGCCATGTCGATGGTGAGGCGGAGCCGGCCGAAGCGCCGCAGCTGCAACTCGGCGCGGAGGTGCTCGGCGGCGACCTCGGGAGCGTCGGGAGAGGGGTCGGGCATGGGGGAGACGGTATCGAATGGGGCGGAGGGGACTCCTGGTAGGCGCTTCGATCCGGCCGCACTCCGCGTTCCTCGTCCCCGGGAGGCCGAGGGACGCGGTCGTGCCGACCACGGTCCCACCGCCGCGGATCGACGCGGAGCAGGAGCCGATCTCGAAGATCGTTCTTGACAGATAGCGTTTTCAGACGCATCCTGATATCGCTTTCAGACCGGGGCTCGAGTGCACGAAGGAGTGGATCGCTCGCCACCGTGTCGCTCGTCCGCTCTCCCGAGAGTCTGAGAGCCGGCCATCCCCTTCATCTGGCGACCAGCAGCACATCACCGCTGCCGAGGTCGCCCGCGATCACTTCAAGGAAGACGAGATCATGACTTTTCGAACCCGGTTCGTCGTCGCCGCGCTCGCGGCCTCGACCGCCCTTCTGCTCTCCGGTTGCGCTGCAGGCGGCGACCTCTCCTCCTCGTCGGGGGAGGAGGTGCCGTGGAACGATCCCACCGCATCCCTCGAGGGCGTCACGCTGACGTACGGCGGCGGAGCGGTCGCGGACGCGGGCCTCAAGCAGGTGCAGGACGCCTTCGCTGAGGCGACGGGCGTGACGTGGAAGCAGGTCGCGTACCCGGCTCCGTACGAGCAGAGCCTCCTCACCAAGGTCGCCGCCGGCGACATGCCCGACCTCGCCGCATGGCAGCCCACGGCCAGCTCCCTGAGCGCTCTGCAGGCCGAGCGGAACCTCCTTCCGCTCGACGACGCTCCGTGGCTGGACCGTCTCGACCCGTCGGTCCGAGACGTCAGCGGAATCCTCGACGACACGCGCTACGCGGCGCTCGTCAGCTCTCCGTCCGTCATGGGCGTCTACTACAACAAGCCCGCGTTCGAGAGCGCCGGCATCACCAGCGAGCCCAAGAACTGGGACGAGCTGATCGCCACGGCCGAGAAGATCAAGGCGAGCGGCGGCACTGCCTTCTACGAGGCGGGCGGAGCCCAGTGGCCGACGCAGTGGTGGGTGCAGGTGCAGCTGGCCGAGGCGGCGGAGAACGGGCTCTGGGAGGACATCAACACCAACAAGGAGCAGTTCACCGGACCGACGATCACCGACGCGATCACGAACTACAACGATCTCTTCGCGCAGGGACTGTTCAACTCCGACTACAAGACCGGCACGTTCGAGAACCAGGCCGCGGCGCTCCTCAGCGGTGACGCCGCCATGTCGGTCCAGGTGAACGCGCTGCTCCTGCAGATGCAGCAGACCTCCACCACGGAGGACATCGACGCGAACATCGGCTGGTTCCCCATCTCGAAGGACGGCTCGCTCGCCACGTCGATCCCCGACAACAAGAACGGTGTCGTCGCGTTCCGCACGGGAGACGCCGAGCGGGAGGCCGCGGCCAAGCAGTTCCTGAACTTCTGGCTCACGACCGACTACCCGGACTACCTGGCCGCGGTCAAGGGCGTCTCGATCCAGACGGACGTTCCGACTCCGGACGGAGTCCCGGAGGTCGCCTCGACGATCGCCGCCTCCCTCGGATCCTCCGTCGGCTCCATGCAGTCGCTGGCCATCGCGAACCCCGACCTGTACATCAACCTGGCCAACATGCTCCAGGGAACGGTCACGCCGGAGGACGTCGCGAGCACCACTCAGAAGCAGTTCGAGCAGTTCGCTAAGGCGCAGGGAGCCGAAGGCTTCTAGCCCGGTACCGGGGTCGGGCACGCCTGCCGCGCCCGACCCCACCCTCTTGATCGGAGACTCCCATGGCACTGCCCACCACGCTCGTACGGCCGCCCACGCGCGGCGAACCGCGACCGCCCGCACGCAGCGGAACGCGACGGTCCGCCGACAGGGCCGCGGCGAGGAACCACCCGCTCTGGTTCCTGATCCCGGCTTTCGCGATCCTCGCCGTCTTCTTCCTACTCCCGACGGTTCTCAACTTCTTCTACGCCTTCACAAACTGGTCCGCCTACAACGACAGCGTGGACTTCGTCGGCTTCGACAACTTCACCTCCCTCTTCGGCGATGACGAGGTGCTGCGCGCCGTCCGCGTCACTCTCGTCTGGGCGCTCCTCGTGGCGGTCTTCCAGAACTTCTTCGGCCTGGCACTCGCCCTCTTCTTCGAACGGGACACGCGGATCAACCGCATCGGCCGAGCCTTCTTCTTCATCCCCGTCCTGATCTCGCCCCTCGCGGTCGGCTACATCTTCCAGGCGTTCCTGCAGCCCTCGGGAGCTCTCAACGGGATCCTCAGCGCGATCGTGGGCCAGGAGGTGACCACGGCCTGGCTGGGGAGCACGACCTGGTCGATCGTCGTGGTCTCCCTCGTGCAGTCCTGGAAGTGGATGGGCCTCTCCATGCTGATCTTCCTCGCCGGCTTGAAGACGCTCCCGGAGGACGTGCTCGAGGCGGCCCGCATCGACGGTGCGTCGTGGTGGAGGACTCTCCGGAGCGTCCGCTTCCCGCTGCTCGCTCCCGCCATCACCTTCAACGTCGCCACCGCTCTGCTGGGGTCGATGAACGGATTCGACACCGTTCAGGCGACGACCCGCGGCGGGCCGGCGCAGACGACCGAAGTGCTGAACATCTTCATCTACCGCACCTTCGGGCAGGGGCTCTACGCCCAGTCCACGACGATGAGCCTGGTCCTGTTCCTCCTCGTGGTGGTACTGGCCTTCCCCGTCATCGGTTTCCTTCGACGTCGGGAGCAGCAGCTGTGAGCACGAGAAGCATGACCGGAACCCGTCCGCCGCGGACCGGGTACACCGTCTCCCGCCGCGCCGGGTCGGTCATCCACAACGTCATCGCCGTCATCGGGACAGCGGTCGTCATCGGCATCCCGCTGTGGCTGCTGGTGATCACCTCCGGCAAGAGCACCGCGGACTCGGCGTCACCGGATCTCTCACTGCCCACAACGTGGCACTTCGTCGAGAACTACGCGCAGGCCATCACACAGGGCGGAGTCCTCGCCGCCATGGGAGGCAGCCTCCTCGTGACGATCCCCAGCGTGCTGCTGGTCCTCGGTCTCGGCTCCGCCGCCGCATGGGTCCTCGCCCGCCGGTCGTCCCGCCTCACGTCCGTCCTCTACTCCATCGGCATCAGCGGGATCATCCTCCCTCCCGCCGTCATCATGATCGTCCTCACACTGAAGAGCATCGGGCTGGACGGCACTCTCGTCGGCGCGATCGGCGTCTACGGCGGCAGCTTCATGGCCACGGCGATCTTCTTCATCACCGGCTTCGTGAGATCCATCCCTCTCGAGCTCGAAGAAGCGGCGCGCATCGACGGCGCCGGCCCGGTGGGAGTGTTCTTCCGCGTGATCCTGCCGCTCCTGCAGCCCGTCCTCGCCACTGCCGCGATCCTCGTGACGATCAGCGTCTGGAACGAGGTGTTCTACGCCTTCTTCATCCTCAGCGGAGGACCGATCAGCACCATGCCGCTCGGCCTGTTCAACGTCGCCTCGCAGTCGGAGTACGTCAGGAACTGGAACCTGATCTTCGCCTACGTCGTGATCATGAGCATCCCGATGGTCGTCGCCTTCGTCATCGGCCAACGCCGCATCATCGCCGGAGTCACCTCCGGCGCTGTGAAGTAAGCCGCATCCCCCACTCGCCCCGTCTGCGGCCGACCCGCCGCTCCCAGGAGGATCCATGTCCGCACTGACCCCCACGCTCCCCGGCACCGACGCCGGCACCATCCGCATCGACGCCGGTGACGACGCACTCGACCTCGTCCTCGCTCAGGACGGGGACGAGCCGCTCCGAGTGCTGCGATTCGGGCCCCGAGGAGCGACCGGCGACCTGGCGACCGGCCGGCCGGCCTTGGAGGTGGTCACCAGCGACTCCGGGCGGGCTCCGTCGACACCCCGTCTCATCGGGGGGCAGGCCGGCCTCGGCCTCCGCTACCGCAGTCACCGGTCGGTCGCGTCGGTCGGAGTCGTCTCGACGATCGTCCTGCTCGGGGACGACGAGGCCGGTCTCGAAGCGGAGCTGCGCCTCGAGGTCGTGCAGGGAGCCGCGGCGGTCCGCTGCACGACGGTCGTGCGCAACACCGGAACCCAGCGCCGCGTCCTGCGGTCGGTGACGTCGATGGCGCTCCGGGTCGGTGTCGGATCCCACGCGGAGACCCGGCCGACCCGTCTCTCCCTCACCTCGGGCCGCAGCGACTGGGTCGGTGAATCGCGATGGTCCACCGCTCCGCTGGACACGTTCCTCGTCGACCTGCGCAAGGACGCGCACGGCGGAGGCGCTCGGAACGGCTACGCCGTCACCTCCACCGGGACCTGGTCGACGGCCGGCGCGCTGCCCGTCGGCGTGCTCGCGCTGTCGGACCCCGCCGAGGAGGCCGCCCTCGCCTGGCAGGTCGAGCACAACGGAGGCTGGCGCTGGGAAGTGGGGGAGGACCCTGACGGGACCTACGTGGCGTTGTCCGGCCCCACCGATCAGGACCACCAGTGGCTGCAGCCGCTCGAGCCCGGTGGATCCTTCACGACCGTCCCGGTCCTGCTCTCCGCCGGACGAGGCTTCGACAAGGCTCTCGCCGCCCTCACCGACGGTCGCCGAGCGCTGCGGCGTCCGCATCCCGATTCCGCCACCCGTCCCGTCGTCTTCAACGACTACATGAACACCCTGATGGGCGATCCGACGACCGAGCGCCTGCTGCCCCTCATCGACCAGGCCGCCGAAGCGGGCGCGGAGATCTTCTGCATCGACGCGGGCTGGTACGACGACTCCGGCGACTGGTGGTACAGCGTCGGCGACTGGCAGCCCTCCACCGTCCGGTTCCCGGACGGAGGGCTGACCGCCGTCCTGAACCGCATCCGGGAGCGGGACATGGTGCCGGGGCTGTGGCTCGAGCCGGAGGTCATCGGCGTCAGCAGCCCCGCCGCCGAGCGCCTTCCCGACGACGCCTTCCTCCAGAGGCTCGGTGAGCGCCTGGTGGAGCACGGCCGCTACACGCTCGACCTCCGCCATCCCGCCGCGATCGCCCACCTCGACGGCGTCATCGACCGTCTGGTCGGCGAGCTGGGTGTCGGCTACTTCAAGCTCGACTACAACATCGACGCGGGGGCCGGCACGGACGTGGGCGCGCCCTCCGTCGGCGCCGGGCTCCTCGAGCACAACAGGGCGCATCTGGCCTGGCTGGAGGCGGTCCTCGACCGGCACCCCGACCTCGTCCTGGAGAACTGCGCCTCCGGCGCCATGCGGATGGACGGGGCGATGCTCTCGCGTCTCCAGCTGCAGTCGACCAGCGACCAGCAGGACCCGATCGCCTACCCCCCGATCGCCGCCGCGGCTCCGCTCGCCATGGTCCCCGAGCAGGCGGCTAACTGGGCCTACCCTCAGCCCGACATGAGCGACGAGGCGATCGCGTTCACCCTCTGCACGGCGATGCTGGGACGGTTCTACCTGTCGGGGCGCCTCGACGGCATGAGTCCCGCCCAGCGGATGCTCGTGGCCGAAGGGGTCGCCGCGCACAAGCGGCTCCGGCCGGGGCTCGCCCGTGCGCACGCGGCCTGGCCGCTCGGCATCGATCTGTGGACCGCGCCCTGGGTCGCGCTCGCTCTCGGAGACGAGGACGAGACGCACCTCACTCTCTGGCGCCGCGAGGGGGATCGATCGATCGACGTGCCGCTGCCCGCCTTCCGCGGCGGGCCGCTCGTCGTCGAGACCGTCTTCCCGCGCCGCCTCACGCCGTGGGTCACCGAGTGGGACCAGGAGCGGGGGGTGCTCACCGTCTCGCTCCCCGGCGGGGACGACGAGCCCGCCGCGCGGACCTTCCGGATCGGGCGCTCGCCGTTCGTCGAGCACGTGGTCATCGACGCGTCGGCCACCACCGGTGAGGTGCACGGCGGCGCGACCGGGATGCTGTACGGGCTCGGGAGTCCCGACGCGCCCTCGTCCGCGCTGCTCTCCGGCATCCGCCCGCGCACCCTGGCGCAGAAGGCCCCCGGGGGGCTCCAGCACCCGGGAGGCGACGCCCTCGAGGTCGCGGACGACTTCTTCGCCGCCGGAGGCGAGGAGATGGTCGTCTACCTGCAGGACCTCCTCGAGCAGTGGCCGTACGAGGAGATCGGGGTCGACCGCTACGCGGAGCTGGTGCAGGACACCGTCCGCACGATCTCCCGTCGTGAGGACCGGGGACGATTCGTGTACGTGCCCTTCAACGAGGGGGACTGGATCTGGTACGCCGCATGGGACGCGGCCGGCCGGGACAGGTTCCTCGCCGATTGGACGACGCTGCACCGCGCCATCCGCGCCGTCGACCCCGACGCGCGGATCGTCGGGCCGAACGAGTCCCACTACTACCCGAACCGCGTCCGCGACCTCCTCGAGTACGGCAAGGCCAACGGCGTCCTCCCCGACATCATGGCGTGGCACGAACTGCAGCCCTCCTCGCTCGAGCTGCTGCCCCGTCATCTGGAGCACTACCGCGCTCTGGAGGAGGAGCTCTCGATCCCGCCGCTCCCCGTGAACATCGACGAGTACGCGAACCGGCGGGACACCTCGGTGCCCGGACGGCTCATCCAGTGGATCGACATCCTCGAGACCGGGAAGATCGACGGCGACCTCGCCTACTGGACGATGGCGGGGAACCTCGACGACCACGCGGTCGGACGTCATCAGGCGAACGGCGGCTGGTGGCTCCTGCACTGGTACGCCGCCCTGCGCGGCGAGACCGTGCGCTCCGAGACGGCCGCCTCGAGCGTCCGCGACTCCCTCCACTCCCTCGCGGCGCGGGAGGGGGACATCGTGACCGCGCTGATCGGCGGAGGCCGTCACCCCGTGGAGGTGGAGGTCCGCGGGCTCGCGGCCGGCGGGCACTGGCGGGTCGCCGTGGAGCGTGTCGAGTGGAGCGGGTACGAAGGTCCGCTCAGCAGCACCACGACCGTCGTCGACGAGCCCGTCGGCACGAGCGACGGCGTCCTCCGCTTCGGGATCGCGAACGACGACCCCCTGGCGGCGTACCGCGTGACGATCGCGCCGGACGACGGCGCTCCGTCGACTGCTGTCCCGGCCCCCGTCATGGTGCCCGCGGACGCCGCCACGGGCGAAGGCCTGACGTGGACTCGGCACGACGACGACATGCAGCAGTACGCGGGAACGGGGCGATCCGGCATCTCGGGGACTCCGGACGCCGGCAGCCGGGCCGAGTTCCCGGTCGTGGTGGAGCAGGAGGGCGAGCACGTCCTCGCGCTGCACTACGGAACGGACTCCGTCCCGGCGACGGCCGAGGTCCGGATCGACGGACGCGACGCCGTCCGGATCGAGCTGCCGGCGACTCTCGCCCGCGGATTCACCGGACGGGTCGAGACGCCCGTCACGCTCGACGCGGGGCCGCACGTCGTCGCCGTCCGGCCTCTCGACGGTGCCGATCTGGCGATCGACCGCATCGAGCTCCACACGCTCGTGCCGGTGCGGCACTATCCGGCGAGCAGGGCGCTGCGCGTGGGAGGCGAGGTGCGGCACGGAGCCGACGGCGCCAGGACCGCGGTGATCGTCGGACCCGGCGACAGCCTCTCCTTCCACGTCGGGGTGCCCGACCGTGCCCGGTACCGCCTGAGCCTGGACAGCGACGCCGGAGCGACCGTCGAGCTCGACGGCACCGTGCTGACCCGGCTGGACAGCGTGGTGCTGCCGGCCGGCATCAGCGAAATCCAGATCACCGCTGACAGGGCGACGGCGATCAGGGCGCTGACCGTCGAGCCGTCGAGCCGGGGGACGTCCGAGATCCCGGTGTCCGACGAGCGGTGGCGGCTGACGGGCGGGGCTCGGCTGAGCAGCGATGCGGCCGTCCCCGTCATCGACGGTCTCGGATCGGCGGACGGGCGGCCCGCCGGAGCGGCGGAGCTCGTCGCGCCCTCCGCCGGGCGCTACCTGCTCTCGTTGCGGTACAGCAACGCCGACCGGAGGACAGGACACCTCTACAACACCGACGTCATCGACCGTCACCTCCAGGTCCGAGCCGGGGACGGACCGGCGGTCCCGGTGACGTTCCCCTTCACGCACGACTGGGCGAACTTCGCGACGGTGTCCGTCACGATCGACGTCCCCCGGGGCGCCGACGTCCTCCACCTGACCTCGACCACGGGGGCGGGCCCGCTCCTGGCCGGAGCCGCCCTCGATAGGGTCGAGGAGGGAGGTCCGGTCTCGTGAAGCAGCTGTCCGTCGGCGATGACGTCCCGGCCGCGAGCGACCGCGCGGCGACGATCTCGGACGTCGCCGAGTACGCCCGGGTGTCGGTGCCCACCGTGTCGCGGGTGCTCACCGGAGCGGCTCGCGTCAGCCCGGAGCTGACCCGGCGGGTGACCGACGCGATCCAGGCTCTCGACTACCGGCCGAGCGCGACCGCCCGGGCACTGGTGCGCGGCGGCGCCACCACGATCGCCGTCCTCAGCTCCGACACCACCATCTACGGGTACTCGTCCACGATCCGCGGCATCGAGCAGGCCGCGAGGACGGCCGGATACTCGGTGACCATCGCCGTCATCGACGACGAGGGGTCGAGCTCGGCCCGCGCCGCCATCGATGCGGCTCTCAGGCTGCCGCTCGCGGGAGTCATCGTGCTCAAGTTCGATCCCGCGGGCGTCGCCGCACTCCCGCACCTCCCGGAGCACCTTCCCGTGGTCGTCGCCTCGGGCGAGCTGGACGGCCTCCATCCGCAAGCCGCGCTGGACGAGGTCGCCGGAGGGCGGGCGATCACGGAGCACCTCCTGCAGCTCGGCCATCGCACCGTGCACCACGTGACGGTGCCGCCCTCCCGGTCGGGGACCGAGGACGGCAGGACGACCGGGTGGCGCGACGCGCTGCGGGAGTCGGGCGCCGTCGTGCCGGCCGTCGTCGCCGGCACCTGGGAAGCCGCGTCCGGCGTCGCGATCGGTGCCGAGCTCGCGCAGGCCCCCGACATCACGGCGATCTTCTGCGGCAACGACGAGCTCGCGATGGGGGTCATTGCCGGCCTCACGGACTCCGGCCGCACAGTGCCGGGCGATGTCAGCGTGGTGGGTTTCGACGACCACCCGCTCTCGTCGATCTGGCGCCCGTCGATCACGACGGTGTCGCAGGACTTCGACGACCTCGGACAGCGCGCCTTCTCGCTGCTCGAGCAACGCATCGCGGGCGACAGGACGCCGACCCTGTCGATGACGATCCCGCCGACAGTGCTCCGGGGCAGCTCGGGGCCACCGCCGCAGAGCCGTCACGCGGAGGGGGTGCGGGGGGCGTAGGAGCTGGTCTGCTTCGGCGGTGACGTGGGGGTCCTCGGTCAGTCCCGCAGGCCGACCGTCACCGCCCGGCTCTCCGGCGCCTCGATCAGGTTCTTCGCCACTGCGGCGGAGAGGTAGGACGTCGCGTCGTGCCGGCGCAGAGTGACGACCGAGGCGACGGCTCGCACCGCCAGGACGATCGGAGCGAAGCTCGGCCCAGAGGTCAACCAGTCTCCGACCGCGACGCCGACCTCGGTCATCGGGATCAGCAGAGTCATCGGATCGAGTCGCCCGCCGCCCTCGCCCTTCAGAGGGCCGGACGATCGATGCAGCTCCGTGACGCGCGCCTTGTAGGTGAGGAGCGCGTCCTCGAGCTCCCGGCTGTCCTCCGCCTCGGCGACGGCGTGCCGCACGTCCCGGAGACCGTCGATGTACCGGGCGAGCAGCTTCTCCTTGCTCTGACGGAAGGCCACGATGTCGTCGAAGGTCGCCTCCGGGTGCGGCTCGGGGATGTCGTAGAGCGTGAGGGCGAGAGCCCGTTGGTCGGTGGCGTCGTCGATCGCGAACAGCGCCTGCCGGGCCGTCGCGGTCGTGGCCACGCCGTACTGCCAGCCCTTCGCCTGGCAGAGGCGTCGGCCGCAGATCGCGAGGAGCGCGGGGACCAGGTTCTCCCTGGTCGCGCGGAACTGAGAGCCGTCGTGAGAAGCGGGCCGGAGGTAGTCGTTTGCAAGGAGCCAGTGCTCCAGTTCGTAGGGGAGCTTGCGGGCGAACAGCCGGTCGGACTGCTTCCAGTCGTCGGTCGTGAAGGTGTACCGCTCTGCGGCGCGGATGCACTCGCGGACGGCGCGTTCTCGAGCGCGCTCGTCGAGATCGTCGAGATGGGCGGGAATCCACCAGCCTCGCTCCTTCATCTCGGCCATGGCTTCGGTGGGTGGGAACCCGCGCGGAGCGATCGTCGAGAACCGCTCGCTCAGCAGCAGGGCCTTCTTCATCTCGGCCTCGGGCGGAACGATGAGCGGTGACAGCAGGAGGGTGTCGTCGACCGTGGGGCACCCTGCGCGTCTACTCGCAGGACGGCGCGCTCGTGAGCGAGACGTCGCCCTCCGGAGCCGTCTCCGTGCAGCTGCCCGCGCAGGGCTTCGCGGTGCTGGTGGGCTGAGGGCGGCCCTGCTGGTCGAGTAGCCGCTACTCGATCGGCAGGGGGCGGTGAGTCGGAAGTCGCGGTACTCGCGGTCGAGTACCGCGACTTCTGCGTTCTCGCGGGGGCGAGGGCGGCGGGGAGGCGCGCGGCTGGGCGCGGACCATCAATTCGATGAGAGCGCTCTCTCGAAAACGCTTGACCTCTCCGCGGGGGCGTGCGTAAGCTCGCCGCACACCTCGTGAGAGCGCTCTCACATACGCGGAACAGCACGCGTGAGAGCGCTCGCAGGGGTGCCCCACCACCATCACGAAGGAGTGACCGTGCCCTATTCACGACGCACCAGGATCGCCGCGGCGATCGCCGGCGCCTCGGCCCTCGCCCTGATCGTCACCGGATGCTCGTCGGGATCCGACGCCTCCGAGGGCGGCGAGATCGAGCTGACCGTCACCACGTTCAACGCCATGGGCTTCGACGAGCTCTACGGCGAGTACGAGGACGCCAACCCGGGGATCACCATCGTCCCGAACAACATCGACACCGGCGGCAACGCGCGGACCGACGCGTTCACCAAGCTCGCCGCCGGCTCCGGACTCGCCGACGTCGTCGCCATCGAGGAGGGCTGGCTCGGCTCCGTCATGGAGGTCTCGGACCAGTTCGTCGACCTGCGCGACCACGGCATCGAGGACCGCAAGGCCGACTGGGTCGACTGGAAGTACGAGCAGGCGACCGACCCCGAGGGACGCGTCATCGGCTACGGCACCGACATCGGACCCGAGGGCCTCTGCTACAACACCGCAGCCTTCGAGGCCGCCGGCATGCCCACCGACCGCGCCGCCGTCGCCGAGATGCTCGGCGGACCGGACGCGACCTGGGACGACTACTTCGCCGCCGGTCAGAAGTACCACGACGCCACCGGCAAGGCCTGGTTCGACCACTCCGGATTCGTCTGGAACGCCATGGTGAACCAGCTGCCCGAGGGGTACTACACCTCCGACGGCGAGCTGAACGTCGAGGGCAACCCGGAGCTCGAGGAGCGCTGGGGCCAGCTGACCGACGCCACCGCCTCCGGCCTCTCGGCCGCGCAGAAGGCGTGGGACTGGAACAAGGGCAAGTCGTTCACCGACCAGACCTTCGCCACCTTCGTCTGCCCGGGCTGGATGTTCGGCACGCTGAAGAGCAACGTCGAGGCCGGCGGCGGGAACGCCGAGGCCACCGGCTGGGACTTCGCCGACGTCTTCCCCGGCGGCCCCGCCAACTGGGGCGGCTCGTTCCTCTCCGTCCCGACCCAGTCGAAGCACCCCGCCGAGGCCGCCGCGCTGGCGTCGTGGCTCAGCGAGCCGGAGCAGCAGCTGAAGGCGTTCGAGGCGGCCGGACCGTTCCCGAGCACCCTCGACGCGCAGAAGGAGCTCGCCTCCGCGGCCGCTCCCGACCCCGGCATGAACGACTCCCCGACCGGCGCGATCCTCGCGCAGCGCGCCGAGGGCGTCGTCGCCCAGTACAAGGGCCCGGACGACTCGCTGATCCAGGAGAACGTCTTCGGACCGGTCCTGCAGAAGGTCGACCGCGGCGAGATCGACGGCAAGGAGGGCTGGAACGAGGCGCTCCAGCTCCTCGACGAGCTCGTCGACTGATCCGGTCGGGCCAACGCCCGGGGGCTGACCCCTCCGGGACGAGGCCCCACCATCACGGGAGGTCCGGCCGCCACCGGACCTCCCGGTCCCCGTGCGGCCGGGCCGCCCGCATCCCGGGCCACCTCGCCGCCGGGAGAAACGCTGCCGCCCGCCGGCCGAGGCCTCTCCGGCCCCGCTGCCCGCGACTCCTCCCGGCCGGCCCCGCCGCACGAGAGACTCCGGCCCCGCCGCATCCCCTCCGACTCCGACTCGACCTCGAAGAGAGCGCCATGACGAGCACACTCACCCCGCCGACCACGGCGACGCCCCCCGCGGGGAAGCGGCGCCCGGCGCCCCGACTCCCGCTGACCTTCCGCCAGCGCGCGAGCCGCTTCGACGTGAAGGCCTCGCCCTACCTCTACATCTCGCCGTTCTTCCTGCTCTTCGCGCTCACCGGAGCGTTCCCGCTGGTCTACACGCTCGTCGTGTCGCTCTACGACTGGCAGCTGCTCCAGGGCCAGGGCGACTTCGTCGGGTTCGCGAACTTCGCGGCCGTGCTCGGCGACCGCTTCTTCTGGAACTCGATCGTCAACACGCTGAGCATCTTCCTGCTCTCCACGATCCCGCAGCTCGCCGTCGCGCTGCTGCTCGCAGCCGCCCTCGACCAGGCGCTGCGAGCCAGCACCTTCTGGCGGATGAGCGTCCTGCTGCCGTACATCGTCTCGCCGGTCGCGGTCGCGCTGATCTTCTCGAGCGTCTTCAGCGACCAGGAGGGCCTGATCAACAATCTGATCGGCCTGGTGGGCATCAGCCCGATCGAGTGGACCAACGACCGCCTCGCCAGCCACGTCGCGATCGCGACGATGGTCAACTGGCGCTGGACCGGCTACAACGCCCTCATCCTCCTCGCCGCCATGCAGGCCGTGCCGCGCGAGCTGCACGAGTCGGCCGCGATCGACGGGGCGAACGCGTTCCGCCGCTTCCGCTCGATCACGATCCCCAGCATCCGGCCGACCCTGATCTTCGTGATCATCACCGCCACCATCGGCGGCCTGCAGATCTTCGCGGAGCCGCGCCTGTTCGACGTGTCGAACGCGGGCGGCATCGGCGGCTCGGACCGGCAGTTCCAGACCACCGTCCTCTACCTCTGGGAGATGGCGTTCTTCCGCCAGAACTTCGGCGAGGCGGCCGCGATCGCGTGGCTGCTGTTCCTCCTGATCGTGCTGATCGGCCTGCTGAACTTCGCGATCTCGCGGCGGATCGCCTCCGTCGAGAACCGGATCTCGCAGCGCTCGAAGCGGCGCTCCGCCCGCCCCGCGACCGCCGACGAGATCGCCGCCGCGGACCCCCTGCTCACCACCACCGGCCTCGGCCAGAACGAGAGCGAGCGATGACCGCCCCCGCCACCTCCGCCGCCTTCCCGGTGCGCCGCGTCCGCGCCTCCCGCGCCGGCCGCGTCGACCGGCCCGGCTTCCTCACGTACGGGCTGCTGAGCGCCTTCATCCTCGGCTCGACCTATCCGCTGTGGTGGTCGTTCGTCGTGGCGAGCGGCTCGAACGCGACCCGCAGCGAGACCCTGCCGCTCGTCCCGGGCGGCAACTTCCTCGCCAACGCCTCGCAGGTGCTGACGGCGATCCCGTTCTGGACGGCGCTGCTGAACAGCGTCATCGTCTCGGGGATCATCACGCTCTCGGTCGTGTCGTTCTCGACGCTCGCCGGCTACGCCTTCGCGAAGCTGCGGTTCCGCGGGCGCGACGGCCTGATGATCGGAGTGGTCGCGACCATGGCGATCCCGACGCAGCTCGGCATCATCCCGCTGTTCATCCTGATGCGACAGCTCGGCTGGACCGGCTCGCTCGGCGCCGTGATCGTGCCGACGCTGGTCACCGCGTTCGGCGTGTTCTTCATGCGGCAGTACCTGGTCGACGTGATCCCGGACGAGCTGATCGAGGCGGCGCGCGTGGACGGAGCGAACCAGTTCCGGACGTTCCTCACCGTCGCCGTCCCGGCGGCGCGACCGGCGATGGCGATCCTCGGGCTCTTCACGTTCATGATGGCCTGGACCGACTTCCTCTGGCCGCTGATCGTCCTCAGCCCGACGAACCCGACCCTGCAGACGGCGCTCGCGCAGCTGCAGTCGGGCTACTACGTCGACTACTCGATCGTGCTGGCCGGCGCTGTGCTCTCGGTGATTCCGCTGCTGGTGCTGTTCCTGCTCGCCGGACGCCAGCTCATCGCGGGCATCATGAGCGGAGCGGTGAAGGGCTGACGCCCGGAGACTCCCGCGGGACCGGGTCGGGGGACATCGGACCGCGGGACGGGGGCCTCGGGCCCGGGGCCGTGGCGCCCCGGGTCCGGGGGTCGGGGGCTGCGGGGAGGGATCGGGCCGTGGACTGAGCGGCCGGCGGGTTCGCGACCCGACCGGTCGTCGTGCTCGGAGCATCCCGACCACTGCCGCGCAGGATCCCGCCGATCACGCCCCGTTCGGGCCTCCTGGCCCGACCTCCCGCCGCCTAGGCTGGCGCAGAGGAGGCGACATGGAGCCGAAGGACCGGCGCGACGAGGACCCCTCGAGCGGGCCGTCGGAGCCGCGTCCGGGGGACGGGCCGACGCCGTCGGAGCAGGCGCTGCGCGCCATCCGCGATGTCGCGAACGGGGCGGACCCGACGAACGAGGCGTTCCGGCTGTCGAACGACTTCACCGACCGGCAGGCCGAGCGGCTCCGGAGCCTCCTCGCGCGCTTCCGCCGCGGGCGCTGACGGGCGCGAGGCTGCCTGCCTCCGCCAGTGCGCGACCGATCGCCGTGCGCCGGTCGCGCCGGTGATCGCCGAGGCGGCGCCCCGACCGCCCGGCGCCACCCCGAACGGCCGCTATCCGCGCCCTCGCAGGCCGCGGACTCACTCCGCCGGCCCGGTCCGCCGCCCCGCATCACCCCCGAATGGCCGCGATCCGCGCCACTTCACGCCGCGGACGCCCCGCACGAGCCCGCTCCTCCGGCGCTCGGCTAGCCTCGGAGGCACCCGCGAGGAAGGCCCGCATGACCCACGACACCGCCTCGGCCGCCCCGACCCTCGAAGCCGTCGCCGCGCTGGCCGGAGTCTCCCGCGCGACGGTCAGCCGGGTCGTCAACGACTCCCCGCGCGTGAAGGACGGCGCCCGGACGGCCGTGCTCGCCGCGATCGAGCAGCTCGGCTACGTGCCCAACCGCGCCGCGCGCTCCCTCGCCAGCCGCCGCACGCAGACCGTCGCGCTCGTGGTGCCGGAGTCGGCGGCGAAGGTGTTCGCGGATCCGTTCCTCGCCTCAGTGGTGCAGGGCGCCGCGATGGCCTTCGCCGGCACCGAGTACACGCTCACCATCGTGATCGCGTCGGAGGCGGCTCCCGAGAAGACGCGGCGCTACCTGCTCGGCGGCAACGTCGACGGCGCGCTCGTCGTCTCGCACCACAGCGGCGACCACTCCTACGCGCAGCTCGGCGCCTCCCTCCCCGTGGTCTTCGGCGGGCGGCCGCTGACGGAGGAGGGCGGCAGCTACTTCGTCGACGTCGACAACACCGGAGCGGCGCGCACGGTCACCGAGCACCTCCTGGGCCTCGGCCGCACGGCCCCCGCGATGATCGCGAGCCGCCAGGACATGCCCGCCGCGATCGACCGCCTGTCCGGCTGGCGCTCGGCCGTCACCGCCGCGGGCCTCGACGACTCGCTCGTCGAGTACGGCGACTACTCGCCCGAGGACGGCGCGACCGCGATGCGCCGCCTGCTCGACTCCGGCCGGCCGATCGACGCGGTCTTCGCCTCCAACGACCAGATGGCGTCGGGCGCCCTGACGGCGCTGCGCGAGCGCGGCCTCACGGTGCCGGGCGACATCGCGCTCGCGGGATTCGACGGCGACTACTTCGCCGAGGCGAGCGAGCCGCGCCTCACCACGGTGCGCCAGCCCTCCACGGGCCTCGGCGAGGCGATGGCGGACGTGCTGGTGCGACTCCTGGCCGGCGAGGAGGTGCAGCGCGTGACGCTGCTGCCGACCGAGCTGCTGGTGCGCGGCTCCACGGTCGCGGGCGCGTGACCCCGCGCTGAGTGCGCTGACCCGTTCGCTGAGTCGCCCGGATCGGCTCCCCGCTGCGGTGTGTCGCGAGCCGATCCGGGCGACTCAGCGCTGGACGGGCTCGTCGGGGATGTCGAGCAGGTGGAAGGGACCCCGGGGGAGCAGGCCTGTGCTCCACAGCGCGACGACGGCCCAGCCGAGGTCGGCGTGCGCGACGGCGCCCTCGGGCAGGGTCCGGGTGAAGAGCGCGTAGTCGATCCCTTCGAGGGGGAGGGCGCTCACGTCCCACGCGGGCCGGTCGGCGGCCAGCTCCTGGGCCCGCGCCTCCGCCGCCACCATCGCCGCTCGCGTCCGGTCCCCGGGCAGGCCGGCGGGGATCACCGAGAGGAGGAGCGAGCCGATCGCGAGCGCGGCCGTCGCGACCGGGTCGGTGACCACTCCGTGCACCGAGCCGCGCGGCCCGAGGCGGACACCGGTCAGCCGCAGCGTGCGGACCGAGTACGAGCCGCCGTCCCGCTCGGCGCGGACCGAGAGGTCGTCGACGGGCCCGTCGTCCGTCCGCCCGCTCCCGTCGACGGACCACGGATCGGAGACGGGGACCAGCGCGCGCACGCCCTCATCCGACTCCCTGCTGCGCCGCCGGTCAAGAGGCGCAGCTCGTGGACCGGCGCTGAGGTGCCCGGATCGGCCGGCCGCTCCGGTGTGTCACGAGCAGATCCGGGCACCTCAGTGCGGAGGTGCGGATGCGTGGAGGCCCGCAGGCGCGGCTCAGAACTCCTCGTAGTTGTAGGGCTCCGGGTCCTCGTCGATCACGGGGCGCGCGATCGTGGCGCGGTTGCTCTTGATGCGGGAGCGGATGTCCTCGACGGCGGCCTCGACGGCGCCGGTGGTCGACTCCTCGTCCTTGATGGAGACCTCGACGGGGACGGCGACGAGCTCGCTGCTCGCGTCGAGCGTCATCTTCGCCTCGATGAGCTCGCCGTCCTCGGTGAACGCCGGGACCGTGACCGCTTCGGAGTGCTCCTGGCGGTCGATCGCGGTCACCAGGTCGAGGAGGGCCTCGGTCACGGCGTCGGTCGTCACGAAGCTCTTGGAGGCGTAGGTCAGCTGCTGCATGCCTCCACTCTCCCGAACGGGAGCGCCCCTCGCGCGGGGTTGCGCCTCGTCGGCCCAGCCCGTAGCGGAGGGGCAGCACGACCGGCGCGGGCGCGAGGAGTCAACCCTCTAGGCCGCGATCCGGGCGTCCGCTTCCCTGGTGGCGGGGCCTCGGGAGGAGGCGCGGGGGTCTCGGGATCCCGGGGCCCCGGCACTCGATCGGGAGGGGACCGGATGCGGCGTCGGGGACTCCGCGGCGACAGGGCGTTCCAGGGCGCCTTCCTGATCGGAGTCGGCCTCCTGGCGGCCGTCGACGAGATCGTCTTCCACCAGATCCTCGCCTGGCACCACTTCTACGACCGCTCCACTCCGGCGATCGGCCTGCTCTCGGACGGGCTGCTGCACGCGGCCGAGATCCTCGCACTCGTCGGCGGCGGCTTCCTGCTCGCCGACGCCCGGCGCCGATCCGCTCTGCGTCCGCGCACGGCGTGGGCCGCGGGGCTCACGGGGGCGGGGCTGTTCCAGCTGTGGGACGGAGTCGTCGACCACAAGCTGCTCCGGGTGCACCAGGTGCGCTACGACGTCGACCTGCTGCTCTACGACTCCGTCTGGATCGCCTCCGGAGCGGTGCTGCTGGCGGCGGGCCTGCTCCTCCTGCCTCGGCGACGGCGCGCGACGGCGTGACCCCGCACGCCGACCACACCCTGCTCGACCCGGGCCTGCTGCTCCTGGTCCCGCTGGCCGCGGCGGCGGCGCTCGGAGGGGGCGCCGCGGCCCTCGAGCGGCGGCGCGGACGGCCGTGGCCGCTGCACCGGACCTCCCTGCTCCTCGGCGGGCTCGCGACCGCGGCGCTCTGCTTCACGGGTCCGCTCGCGGAGTGGTCGCACGCGGATCCGCGCGGGGCGATGCTGACGCATCTGGTCCTCGGGATGCTCGCGCCGCTCCTCCTGGTGCTCTCGGCCCCCGTCACCCTGGCCCTGCGGGCGCTCAACGTCACCGCGGCCCGAAGGCTCTCGCGGCTGCTCCGGAGCCGCCCGGCCCGTCTCCTCGCCCACCCGGTGACGGCGCTCCTGCTCTCGACGGGTTCCCTCTGGCTCGTGCACGCGACCGGGCTGCTCGCCGCCGCGCACGCGGATCCGCTGCTGCACCTCGCACTCGGCGTGCACTTCCTGCTCAGCGGCTGCCTGCTGACGGCGGCTCTCGCCGGAGTCGATCCGAACCCGCACCGCGCCCCGTTCGGCCTGCGCCTGGGCGTGCTCGGAGCGGGCATCGCCGCGCACGCGCTGCTCGCGACCGTGCTCTACGCGGAGGCGCCGGACGAGACGGGACGCCAGGCGGCGCTCCTGCTGTTCTACGGAGGCGACCTGCTCGAGACGGCGCTCGCCGTGGTCGTCTGCGCCCGGCGCTACGCGGCGACGGCGCCCCGGCAACCCCCTCCGCCGAGCGCGCCCTGCTCCCTACGCTCGGACGCATGCTCCTCATCTTCGGGACCCGAGCCGTCGAGGACCTCCTCCGGACGCTCGTCTTCGTCTGCCGCGTCTGCGGGCAGCGCGACGAGCAGCGGATCCTCCGCCGCCGGACGCGCCTCTCGCTCTTCTTCGTCCCCGTCCTGACCGTCTCGACCCGCTACCTGCTCGAGTGCTCGCACTGCCGCACAGTGTCCCCGATCAGCAAGGAGGAGGCGCAGGGCTCCGTCCGCTGGGCCGGCAACTCCGACCAGTGACCGCCCCGAGCGGGAGGCTCCCGCGGTGCGCTCAGCGCACCGGAGCCGGCACCGCCGCGGGACGCGCGGCGACCGCGGCCGCGCGCCGCGTCGCCCAGTTGTTGAGCAGCAGCGCCGTCACGACGATGGCCGCGCCGAGCAGGGCGACGGGCCCCGGTCGGTAGCCGCCCGCCATGCTGATCGCGAAGGTCGTGACCGGGACGAGGTTCTGGAAGAGCGTGCCGTTGAGGGCGCCGAGCAGCTTGATGCCGGCGTTCCACAGCAGCACGGCGACGACGCCGGCCAGGAGGATCAGGTAGGCCAGCTGCGGCCATGCCGCGAGCACCTCGGCCCCGGTCGGCGGGTGCGCGGATCCGGTGGCCGTCGCCACGGCGACCGCGACGGCGATCGAGGGGCAGCCGAGCGCGGTGGTGAGCGTCGAGTACCGCAACGCCGACCAGCTGGGGAAGGCCGCGGCTCCGCGCGTGTAGACGACCCAGCAGATCGCTCCGAGCAGGGCGAGCAGCTCGCCGAACCCCAGCTCGCCGTCGAGGAGGAGGGCGACGTCGCCGCGGGTGACGACGAGCGCGACTCCGGCGAGCGCGAGCAGGATGCAGCCGACGGTGGCGGCAGGCGGCAGGCGACGCGCGCCGATGCTCGCGAGCACCGCGCCGATCGCGGGCATCATCCCCATCATCAGGCTGACGTTCGGGGCCGAGGTGAACCGCAGAGCCGTGAAGGCGAGCAGGCCGAAGCCGGCGAATCCGGAGGCGCCGAGCAGTGCCAGCCGCCACCCGCGGCCGTCGAGCCGGAAGGCGCGGAGCCCTTCCGCCCGGGCGAGCAGCAGGGCGAGGACGACCGCGGCGGCGGTGTAGCGGATGAGGGTCATGAAGAAGGAGTCGACCGTCGCCGCGATGCTGTCCGCGACCGGGAGCATGCCGCCCCAGAGGATCGGCGGGATCAGGCAGAAGAGCAGACCTCGCGACCGCATGGCGCCCCTGACCCGTCGGGTGCGGCCGCCCCGGGCGGGGGCCGTCGCTCGATGGTGGACCCCGGCGGCTCGGCGCACAAGAGCGCCGCCGACCCCCGAAGAGCCCGCCTCGGGGCCGAGCGGAGAGGGGTGCGCCGGGTGTGGAGGAGGCTCGGCGAGCCGACGGATCAACTACGACGAAGACAAAGAAGCCGCAAGGACCTTGCGTGGCCCCTTTAGGGTGACAAAATTTGCTTGCTTCCATCATCTCCGTGCCCCTAGGTTGATCGCAGCACCCCCCGATGCTGTCCTCTGTCAGGCCCTGCTCCGATCCCCCCGTCGGACGCCGTTCCTCACTCGGGTCGCGCCCACCCCGGCGACGACCTCCGTTCCGCGCGGGCGCTCATCAGCGCACATCGGCCCCCGGCCGCGGAGAGGAACAGTCATGACGACACAGCCCGGCCACGGCGCGGACGAGCCGACGGCTCCCCGTCGCCGGGCGACCTGGGAGGCGCGCGATGAGACGGCCTCGCGCCCGCTCTCGGGACGCCGTGCAGCCCGCTCCGGGCGCGAACGGGTCTCCGCTCCGCGCCGCCTGGCGTCCGCGACGCCTGCCGGAGCGGTGACGGTCCCCGCCGCCCCGACCGCGGTGCTGGAGCGTCCGGCCGCCCCGCCCGCAGTGGTCGAGCGACCGGCCGCCGCGACCGTTGTCCTGGAGCGTCGGGCCGCGATGGTCGAGGGTCCGGCCGCGCCGACCGCCGTGGTCGAGCGTCCGGCCACCGCGACCGCCGTTCTGGAGCGTCCGGCCACCGCGACCGCGCTCCTGGAGCGTCCGGCCGCCCCCGCCGCGGTCCTCGAGCGCACCGTGCTCCCCGCCGTCGACGCCGACCGACTCCCTCCGGCATTCACCCCGATCGCCGGCACGCGCCCCCGCAGCGGCCGCCGCGCCTCGTCGCGCATCGGCGACCTGGTCGCCGCCCTCCCCGCCCACAACGAGGAGGCCGGGATCGCCGCGGCGATCGAGGGCCTGCGCCGGCAGACCTGGCCGCCGGACCGGATCGTCGTCATCGCCGACAACTGCACCGACGCCACGGTCGAGATCGCTCTCGCGCACGGCGCCGAGGTGTTCGTCACCGTCGGGAACAGCCACAAGAAGGCGGGCGGCCTCAACCAGTTCCTCGCCGAGGTCCTCCCGGGGCTGCAGGACGACGACCTGGTGCTCGTGCAGGACGCCGACTCCGCGCTCGACCCCGGGTTCCTCGAGATCGCCCGCGGCAGGCTGCACGGCGGCATCGGCGCGGTCGGAGGAGTGTTCCGCGGCGGCGAGGGCGGCGGCTTCGTCGGCCACCTCCAGCGCAACGAGTACGCGCGCTACGCCCGCGACGTGCGCCGGCTGAACGGGAAGTGCCTCGTCGTCACGGGCACCGCGGCCGTGCTCCAGGTCGCCGTGATGCGCCGCATCAGCGCGGCCCGCCTGGCCGGCTCCCTCCCCTCCGGAGACGGCATCGGCGGCATCTACGACACCACGGTCCTCACCGAGGACAACGAGCTCACGTTCGCGATCCGCCACCTCGGCTACGACGTGCTGAGCCCCGCCGGCTGCACCCTCGTCACCGAGGTCATGCCGACCTGGGGAGACCTCTGGCGTCAGCGCCTGCGCTGGAAGCGCGGAGCGGTCGAGAACTGCGTGCAGTACGGCTTCACGCGGGTCACGGCTCCCTACTGGGGGCGCCAGCTGCTCACGATGCTCGGCTGCATCATCACCTACGTCTACCTGGCCACGATCGTCTACGCGGTCGGCTGGGGCGAGCTGAGCCTCCAGCCGTTCTGGCTGGCCGTCAGCGCGATCTTCGTCGTCGAGCGGATCGTGACGGTCCGCGACCGCGGCTGGCGGTACATGCTCGCCGCCGCGTCGATGTACGAGCTCGTCGTCGACCTGTTCCTGCAGGTCGTCCACACCAAGGCCTACCTGGATGCGCTGACACGCCGTCGGCGCGACTGGTGAAACAGAGAGAGAGACATGTACAACCACATCGGAACAGCCGCCGGAGCCGGAGTCGGTGCCGGAACGCTCGCCATGACCGGGTTCGACTCGGTCTGGCTCGCCCTCGCGGCCTTCGCCCTCATCGCTGCGGGGACCGCCGTCCTGCGCATCGCTCCTCGCCGCAAGCGCGAGGTCTGAGGCACGGTGGCGGGCGGGGGACAGCCCGCGCCCGTCACCGTCCCACGACCGCCGTCGCCGCGGAGGTCCTGCTCGCGGTGGTGTACCCGGTCTTCGTCCCGGTGACGGTCAGCGTGATCCGCTTCCCCGCCTGAGCCTTCGTGAGCGTGAATCGCGGCGACGTCGCTCCCGCGATGGCCGCGCCGTCCGCCTTCCACCGGTAGGTGAGGTTGACGGGGGTCGGCGTCCACGGCCCCGGGGCTGCCGTGAGCACCGCTCCGACCCGGGCCGTGCCCGTGACGGTCGGCGTCGCGGCGCCGAGGGTGCCGGCGGCGACCAATGCGGTCGGCTGCGAGGTCGTCGGGCCGGAGCCGTCGGCGGCGCTCACCGTCACGGTCACCCGCTTGCCGACCGCGGAGGAGGGGACCACGAGATCCGGACCCGTCACACCCGCGATGTCGACGCCTCCCGCCGCCCAGCGATGCACGAGCGGTCCCGTCCGGCCGGCGGAGGAGGACAGGGTCGCGCCCACCGCGGCGGTCCCGACGACGACCGGAGCCGGCGCCGCGTCGGACCGGTAGACCGCGACGTGGTCGACGAGCATCGTCCCGCCGGAGCTCTTCGGAGCGGCCGCGCTGTCGCACCCGCACACGCCGTTCGGCAGCCCGCCCCCGATGGCGAGGTTCAGGATCAGCAGCACGTCGTTCGGGACCGCGGCCTGCCACGCGGCCGTCCCCACCTCCGACTCCCGCACCACGTACCGGGTGACGCCGTCGACGAGGAACTCCACGCGCTCGTCGCCGGGCACAGTCCGGTCGAGCAGGGCGGAGTAGCGGTGGAACCCCGTCACGCAGGACGCGCAGTCCAGCATCCCGCTCGTCCGGCCGGCGGGCTCGTCGCAGGGGCCGCCGTCCGGCGCTCCGCAGTGCAGCGTCTGGATCACCTGGGCGGTGCCGTTGACGGCCTCGAGCATGTCGAACTCGCCGGTCGCGGGCCAGTCGATGACGGCGTTCGCGTCCCGCCCGAGAGCCCAGAAAGCGGGCCAGTAGCCGGTGGCCTGCGCGACGTCCGGCAGCTGGATCGAGGCGGTCATCAGCAGTCGGCCGCCCGCCGGTGCCGAGAACGACTTGTCGGCGGTGACGATCCGCCCGGAGGTCCAGGCTCCGGCGGAGTCGCGGAGGGCGCGGATGCCCAGAGCGCCACCGCCCGTGAGGAAGACGTTCGCCGTCGACGCGGTCGTCCGGTCGACCGCCCCGGTGCCCCAGGTGCCGACCTCGTGCTCCCACTGGCTCCCGACCGGCGCCCCCGCCGGCCCGGTGAAGTCGTCGCGCAGGAGCGTGGTCCAGCCCGGGGCGTCGGCGGGTGCCGCCGTGACGGCCTGGCCGGCGGACGAGGCGGTCGGAGTCGTGGACGCCGGTGCGAGGGCGGCGACCGCCTGCGGGGGTGTCGCCGCCAGCACTCCGAGGCACAGGGCCGCGAGGGCGAGGGCGAGTCGCGGCCGGTCGAGGAGTCGTGAAGGCATGGCGAGTCCTCTGCGTCGAAGGGGCGCGCAGCTGCACGCGCCTCGACGCTAGTGAGGAGTACTCGCTCTCCCCCCACCCTCCAGGCGGGGTGATCTCCGGCACGAAAGCTCACGACCGGGCTCGGCCGGGCCGGGTCCAGGGTGCTGGCAGAGGGGCGGCCGCCGTCGCCTCCGATCGCCCGTTCGAAGGAGAACACCATGCACCGTCGTCTCACGGCCACGCTCGCCGCGATCGCCCTCGCCCTCGGAGGGGCCGTCGCCGGCGCTACCCCCGCCTCCGCCGGGCAGCTCGTCTACCAGAACGGCGGCCCGGGCAACTGCTACGAGGTCCGCTCGCAGCGCGACTCCCTGGGTCGCGCGCAGGTCACGGTGTGGTGGCACTGCGACCAGGCGAGCAACGTCAAGGTCATCTGGAAGAACGGCCCGGACAGCGGCTGCAACACGATGAGCGTCATCAACCGCAAGTTCAGCGACAGCTCGGGAGTCGCGTCCCGCTTCGACCGCCTCGTCTCCTGCTGACCCGGACGGGCTGCCCCTGATCCCTTCCGCGAGACGCCACCTCGGTACGCGGCACGCCGCGCGAGGTACTCGGGTGGCCTCTCGCGGGAGGGGGGCGGCGGCGGCCCCGCTCAGTGCTCGGCGCGCCCCGAATCCTCGATGAGGCGCACCTTCACGTTCACGGCGAGCGGCCCCGAGACCGACGGGTCGGCGGCGAGCAGCGCGTGCATCCGCTCGCCCACCAGCCGGAGCGTCTCGGGGGCCGGCAGTGCGGCGGACGCGGCGATGTGCGCGCTCACCGTGGTGAACCCCTCCGACCGGTCGATGTCGACCAGCACGTCGGGCTGCCGCAGGTCCAGCTTCACGGCAAGCGCGTCGGCCGCGGCCTCGACGATCGGCTGGGCGGGGTAGACCCCCGCGACGCCCTCGATGTCGCGGATCTCGGCGGTCAGCCGCTGCGAGAGCTCGGTGTCGTCGGTCATTCCCGCTCCTCCCGGTGGGGGTACACGTCGTCGACGGTCACGTCGATCGCGCCGACGGTCAGCTCGGTGTGGCGCTCGAGGGCGTAGCGGATGCGCTCGCGCAGGCGGTCGGCGGCCACGGCGACCGGCAGGCCGAACTCGAGGGCGCAGGTCACGTCGATCCGCACCACGGCGCCGGGAGCCGAGACGTCGCCGTCGAGGGTGCAGCGGCCCATGATGACGCCGCCCATCGTGTCGCCGGCGCGGCGGATCATCCCGCGCACGGCCGCCTCGGTGAGCGCCAGGCGGAGGGTCGGGTCGGGGTGGCGGACGGGGATGTCGCGGCCGGAGCGCACCTCGGAGCGGATCGCGTCGAGCAGGCCGGCGATCCAGACCTCGTCGCGGTCGGGCTCGCGGTCGGCCTCCTGCCGCAGCGCCCGCGCCGAGAGCTCGGTGAGGCGGGTGAGGTTCGCGAGAGCGAGCCGGCACGCGGCGGAGTTCTCGATCGAGGGGTCGCGCGGCTCGCGGCCGCCGTCGAGGTACTCGCCCAGCTCCTCGAGCGTGTGGCCGTCGAGGTCGTCCTCGGGCACGGCGGCGTCGTCGGTCATCGCCATGCCTCCAATTCGTGGAGCAGGAATCGACGGGCCCGGGCGAGGAGGCCGCGGACCGTCGAGACGGGGAGTTCGAGAGCGTCGGCGATCTCCTGGTAGCTGTAGCCGGCGGTCTCGCGGAGTAGCCAACAGCGTCGCTGATCAGCAGGCAATCGGTCCAGCGCTTCCCAGACCGCGTCCAGCTGGAGTCGCGCCTCCACGATGCGCTCGGGGGAGTGCTCGGGCGGCGCGGGCGGATCCCAGTCGTCGATGTCGTCGTGGCGGCGGCGGACGCGGATCCGGTCGATCGCCTTGTGGGTGACGATGCGCATCAGCCAGTTGCGGATGTGCGCCGGGCTGTCGAGATCGGCCAGACGCCGCCAGCCGGTGAGGAACGCCTCCTGCACCACGTCCTCGGACTCCGCCTCGGAGCCGAGGAGCTTCGCGGCGTAGACGCGCATGAGGGCGCCGTGGCGGCGGGCGAGCTGCTCGAACGCCTGCACGTCGCCGTCGACGGCGCGCGCGGCGAGGGTCGCGTCGGACGCGTTCAGGAGGGGGTCGTCGTCGATGAGCGCCTCCTCCGCGGTCCCGCGCGCGGTGGCCCCGCGCGCCGATGCCCTCAGTGTGGGGCGCCGTCCGGCATGACTACCAGCCTTGACAACGGGCCGCCGAATCCGCTGGCCGGATTGCGAGTGCCGCCGATGGGGGACGTCTCGAGACGGGATTCGTGACATTCCGGCTCCTCGACACGTCTTGATTCAGTAACCCTCGTGCGTCCCCCCGAGCGCACGGACCCCGAACCCGGAAGAAGTCCCCCATGCACTGCTCCCTCCGCCGCCGCCCCGGGCGGACGTCATGAGCGAGTCGACCTTCACCCTCGGCAGCCCGTTCGCGGGCGACGAGCGGGCCGACCGGCGCTACGAAGCCTCCGGCGACGATCCGTCCGCCGCGTCCGCCGTCTACTCCGAGGCGTACGGCGGAGGCGAGTTCCGCGTCGCTCCGTTGCAGCGCGGCTTCTCCTACCGCTACGCCGTCCGCGGCAGCGACCGGGTGACCCTGCGCACCTCCGACTGCTCCGGCGCCCTCACCGGCCAGGTCCCCCACCTGAAGGAGTACGTCGTCGGCTGGTTCCGCGCCGGTGGCGGACGCCTGAACCTCCCGCCGTTCACCCGGACCGGCGCGCTCTCGGCCCCGTTCCTGTTCCCCGCGGAGCGCCAGTTCGGGCTCGAGTTCGAGCCGCACCGGCAGAACCTCATCCACTTCGCCCCCGGGTTCCTCGAGGACGTCGCGACCGAGACGCACGCCGGCCCCCGCCAGCCCGTCTCCTTCGACCACGGGGCGGACGCCGACCCCGGCGTCCTCGCCCGCTGGCGCGCCGCGGTGACGGAGGCGAGCGCCGCGCTCGCGACGGCCGCGATCACTCCGCTCGTGCGCTTCACCGCCGAGCTCGACCTCGCCCGGGTGCTGCTCCTGCTGTTCCCGTGGCGCGCGTGGGACGTACCGGCCGTGCTGCGGCGCCCGTCCGCCTCCCGCACCCGGGTGGCGCTCGACTTCCTCCAGCACCACGCCCACGAGCCGATCACTCCGGCCGACGCCGCCCGCGCGGCCGGACTGCACACCCGCACGCTGCAGCAGGCGACGAAGCGGCACCTCGGAGTGTCGCCGTCGGTCTACCTGCGAGACGTGCGGCTGGACCGCGCCCACTCCGACCTGGTCGCCGGCGACCCCTGCTCGACCACCGTCGCCGCGGTCGCCCGCGAGTGGGGCTTCGGCAACCTCGGCCGCTTCGCGAGCGCGTACCAGGTGCGCTTCGACGAGAAGCCGAGCCACACGCTGCGCCGCTGACTCGCAGACCCTGCGTGCCCGAGGGCCCGGACCGTCTCACGGCAGTGCCGGCCCTCGTCGTCTCCGGGTGCGTCCCGAGGGGCCGTTTCGGAGGATGCTTCATCGTGTCCTCCGACCGGTCTTCCGGACACGGACCTCGTGACACTCGGCGCCGGCTCAGCCCGGCTGATGCACGTGGATGTCGCTGCTCGACGTCACGCCGTTGAACTCGAGATACAGCTGCCCCTCGACGACCGACACGGTCAGCGTGTTGCGGCGCTCGAGTACCGCGACCGCGGCATCCAGGAACCCCTGGTCGAAGCTCTGCACGGTGATCTGCTCGAGCTGGTGGACGCGCTTGCCGGACCACGCCGCGATCACCTTCTCCGGGTTGCGATGCGTGTAGACCGTCGTGCGGTCGGCCAGCTTGCTCCCGAAGTGCAGTCGCTCGGCGTCCGGCGCGCCCACCTCGATCCACGTGGTCAGCCTGCCGGTGAGATCGCGGACCAGCACCGCCGGCTCGGTCGCTGTCGACGAGATCCCCTCGCTGAAGGTGATCCCCTCCACGTATTCGAGGCAGTACGCGAGCACGCGCGTCATCATGTACGCGTCGGTCTCGGAGGGGTGCCGAGCGGCCCGCAACGTGATGTCCTCGTAGACGCCGCGGTCCACATCAGCCAGCTGTATCGCGAAGTTGTACATCACTGCGCCGGCTGCCACGTGTGCGAGCTTATGTCCTCTCGCTCATCGAGGAGCGCGAGGCTTCTCCGGCGCCGGTGGGGGCATCAGGTTCGCGCGCCTACTGGGGGGCGCCTCCGCGATCAGGAGCTCGAGGCCTGGCTCGGGGTCAGCCGGACGCCGATCCGGGAGGCGCTGCTCCGGCTGGCCCGCGTCGGCCTCGTCTCGGCCAAGCCCGGCCGGGCGACGATCGTGACCCCCGCCACGGCCGAGAGCATCAGCGACGCCCAGCAGATCGCCGCCGCCATGCACGAGCTCGCCACGCGCCTCGCCGGCCCGGCCGTCACTCCGGAGGCGCTCGCCGCGATGGAGTCGGCGAACGACGACTTCGCCCGGGCGCTGGCGGACGGCGACGTCGAGCTGGCGCTGCGCTCCGACGACGCGTTGCACGCGGTGCTCACCGGGCTCAGCGGCAACGGGATGATCGAGGACGTGCTCGAGCAGGCCACTCCGCTCATCCGCCGTGCCGAGCGCCAGCGCTTCGCCTCCCTCGCGGCCCGCGGATCCGTGGAGCAGCACCGCGCGATCGTGGAGTGCCTCCGCGCGGGCGACACCGACGGCGCCGCCCGCCTCAGCCGGGAGAACTGGATGACGCTCGACCGTCACCTGCACGAGGCCTGACGCGCTGCTCCTCCGCGGGGAGGAGTCCGCGCTCGGTCATGCGCGAGGCCGACGCGATCGCATCCGCGACGAACCGCTCGGTCAGGTCGGCATGCCCTCGCCCGCGCGCTCCGCATCCGTCCGAGAGCTGAGCGCCGCCCTCCCCGCGCCGCCGCCGCCGGGATGCGGGTCGAGGCGGGTGCCTGCGCGGCGCGGAACGACGGACGGCCGACGCGCGGGCGACCGGAGCGCTCTGGAACACTCGAGCGAGGGGCGGGGGCTCCGGAGCGGGGGAGCCGTGGCGTCACGCTTCGTCGAGCTCGACGGTCTGCGCGGCCTCGCCGCCCTCGGCGTGGTCGTCTACCACTTCACCACCGCGTTCTCGCTCGATCATCCGGATGCACCGCCGGGATCCTTCGCGCTCCCGTTCGGCGAGTTCGGCGTCCAGCTCTTCTTCGTCATCAGCGGCTTCGTGATCCTGATGTCCGCGGACCGCGCGCGGCGGCCGTCGGACTTCGCGATCTCCCGCGTCAGCCGCCTCTACCCGGCCTATTGGATCGCGGTGGTCGTCTCGATCGTCGTCGGCGCTCTCGCCCGCGTCCCCGGCACCGACCTCACGCCGCTGGAGCTGCTGCTCAACTTCACGATGGTGCAGCGGTTGCTGCTGGTACCCAACGTGAACGGCGCGTTCTGGACGCTGGCCGTCGAGATGCAGTTCTACCTGCTGGTGCTGCTCGTGCTCGTCCTCACGAAGTGCCGGTTCACGGATCGGCTGGTCCGCGTGCTGGTGGTCGTCTGGCTCGGCGTCGCCGCGACCGCCTCCGTCGCCGCCCACCTCGTCTCGGGAGGCGTCGACGTCGTCTCGGCGCCGGTCGCCGTCCGGGTCCTGGCGAACCTGACGCTGGCCGAGTACGGACCCCTCTTCTGCGTCGGAATGCTGCTGTTCCTCTCGCGACGGCAGGGGCGCTTCGAGCTCCTCGCCGTGCCGGCGGCTCTGATCGCGGCCCTGAACGCCCAGCTCCTCCACGGCGGGCCGGACGGAGCGGTCGTCCTCGGCGTCTGCGCGGCCGTCGCGGTCGTCGCGATGCGGCGCCGGACCGCCGTGCTGCGATGGGCGCCGCTGCTCTGGCTCGGGCGGATCAGCTACTCGCTCTACATCCTCCATCTGGTCGTGGGCAGCGCGATCGTCAGCGCGCTCTGGCCGCTGATCGGCCGCGACGGAGCCGGACTCGTCGCCTTCCTCGTCGTCCTCCTGCTGTCGTGGGGCGTCAACGCGGTCGCCGAGGAGCGGTGGAGCCCCGCCTGGCGCCGCGCCCTCACCCGTCGGCGCGACCGCCGGCTCCCGGCGGGGACGGCGACCGCGGCCTGACGCGGCTGTGCACTCCGCTGGCCGCTCAGCGAGTGCGCCGCCGAGGCCTGTGGGCGCCGGTGGCCGCGAAACGCATCTCCGCTCGACGTTCCCTGCACCTTGGCTGAGCCACCGGGACGTCCGGGCCCCGGGCCACGTCTTCATCATGTGCCACGGATCGTGAGCACCGCGGCCCCGGCCACGACCTCTGACCATCTGGAGAAGATCATGACCAACGTCACCCCCACCAGCCTCGCCAACGCCTCCTCGGCCAAGCACGGCACCGCCACCTCGGCCGGCAAGAACACGATCGCCGACGGCGTCGTCGAGAAGGTCGCCGGCATCGCGGCCCGCGAGGTCCCCGGCGTGCACGACCTGGGCAACGGCGCCGCCCGCGCCATCGGCGCCATCCGCAACGCGATCAACGCGCAGGACCGCGGCCAGGGCATCTCCGTCGAGGTCGGCGAGAAGCAGGTCGCCGCCGACATCACCGTCGTCGCCGAGTACCCCGTCGCGCTGCAGAAGCTCGCCGACAGCATCCGCTCCGCCGTCTCCGAGGCCATCTCCTCGGTCGTCGGCATGGAGGTCGCCGAGGTGAACGTCACCATCTCCGACGTCTTCATCCCCTCGGACGACAAGGACGACGAGACCGAGAGCCGCGTCAAGTGACTCCGTCCCACATCGGCCTGGTCCTCGGCGCGGTCCTCGCGCTGACCGCCCTCGTCTTCGGCTTCTGGGCGCTCCTCTGGGTCGCGCTCGCCATGGCGATCGGCTACGGCGTCGGGCGGGTCGTCGAGGGCAAGCTCGACCTGCGCTCCCTCGGCGACACCCTCCGCGGGCGGCGGTCCTCGTGACCGCGGCGGTGATGGCCGACGAGGCCAGCCACGGCCGCACGACGATCAGCTCGCGCGCCGTGCGCCGAGTCGTGTCGGCCGTCACCGCGGAGGCGCTGGACGTGAACCCGTCCGACGTGTCCGTCGAGCTCGACGACGAGGGAGGACGCCTCCACGTCGTCGCGCACGCCCCCATCCACGTCACGCCCCTGGGCGAGACGGGCCGCCGCTCCTCCGGGACGCTGCTGGACCGACTCAGCCGGGCGCAGACGACCATCCGCTCGCGCTGCCTCGAACTGACGGGCTCCACGATCGGCCGGGTCGACCTCCGGATCACCGGTGCCGACCTCCGAGAACGAAGGAGGGTGTCGTGACGACTCCCACCACTGCCGGCCGGGCGCTCTACCCGCGCCTGGTGCGGCGCGAGACGCACTCGTCCCGCTCCGGATCGGCGATCGTCCTCGCCGTCCTGCTCATCCTCCTGTTCGCGTGGCTGGGCACGGAGGCGGTCCTCGCCGTCCTCGGCCAGCCCGCGCTGCTCGTGGCCCCGCAGGACGGAGCGTCCTCGCTGCTCAACGCGGCCGCGGCGCCCATCGCGCTGACCGCCGCCGCCGGCGCCGTGCTCGCTCTGATCGGGCTCGTCCTGATCGTCGTGTCGCTCAAGCCCGGCCGTCGCGGCCGTCGCGCCGTCAGCACCGACCGCACCGCGGCGATCGTCGACGACCGCGTCATCGCGCAGGCCGTCGCCCGCACCGCCGGCTACGCCGGTGACGTCGACCCCGACAACGTGTCGGTGTCGGTCGGATCCCGCGTCGTCGACGTGACGGTCTCCCGCACCTCCGGCCGCAGCATCGACGTCACGCCGATCCGCGAGGCCGTCGACGCCGAGCTCGCCACGTTCGACTGCACCCCGCGCCTGCGCTCCAAGGTGCGCCTGTCCGAGAAGGGAACGGTCCGCTGATGACCACCACGAACCGATTCCTCAACCGGCTGCTCCTGTTCGTCGTGGGCCTCGTCCTCCTCCTCGCCGGCGGCGCCGTCGCGGTGGGGTCGCTGCTCCCGCAGGTGCAGGAGAACGTGTCCACCGCCGCGCAGGACGCGGCCGACCCCACGAGCCAGGCCCTCTCGGGCGGCACCCCGTGGATCCTCTGGGCCATCGCGGTCGTCGCGCTCGTCCTCATCCTGCTGCTGGTGCGCTTCATCGTGCGCCAGGGCCGCGGCCGCACCTCCACGCTGCTGCGCGTCGGCTCCGGAGAGGGAGCGGGGACGCCCACGGGCGGCTCCGTCACCATCGACGCGAAGGTCGCCGAGCAGGTCCTCGAGGAGGCCCTGTCGCAGGAGCCGTCCATCGTCGCGGTCGACGTGACCGCGTTCGAGATCAAGCACCAGAAGGTGCTGCGCGTCACCGCGCACACCCGCCGCGGCGCCTCGCCCGCCCGCACCCGGCAGACGGTCGACCAGGCCGTCCGCCAGTGGGACGCCCTCCTCGGCGAGGAGACGCCCGTCGTCATCCAGATCGTCAGCGGTCTGCGGACGAAGATGAGCGGCACCGCCCGCGTGCAGTAGCCGCCGGCACCACCGTCCGGCCCTCCCGATCGGGAGGGCCGGAGAGCCCCGCTCAGGCGGGATGGAAGTCTTTCTGAAGGAGCACCCATGTCCGATCCGATGGAGCCCGGCACCGTCGAGCGCATCCGCACCCATGAGCAGCCGACCCCGAACGAGCAGAGCCGGCGCGAGTCCGCTCGCCGCGACGGGAAGCCGTCCGAGCCCGAGTCGACCGAGAGCCGGGTCGCGACCGCCGCCGGCGAGAGCGCCCAGCGCGTGTCCGGCGTCCACCACCTCGGTGGAGCCGTCGCCCGCGGCCTCGACCGCGCCTCTCGCCGCGTGCTGGGCACCAGCACCGTCCCCGGAGTCACGGTCTCGAAGGCCGACGGCGTCACCACCGTCGACATCGACCTCGTCGTCGAGTACCCCCACCCCGTCCGCGAGGTCCTGGACGCCGTGCGCGATCAGGTGCAGCGCGTGGCGGAGCCGGTCGCCGGCGGTCACGTCGTCGTCAACGTCGAGGCGACCGACGTCCACGGCCCGTTCGACCCGATCGAGAAGCCGGAGGAGGATAAGGAGCCGCTCGTCGACACCGCCAAGCGCGCCGCGTCCGATGCCCGCGACTCCGCCAAGGAGGCCGCCGGGAACGCCCGCGACGCCGTCTCCGGTGCCGTCGACTCCGCCCGCGGACGCCTGGCGGACGCCGCCGACGACGCCGCGGACGCGATGGACCGTGCGGCCGACGAGCGCGACGAGCGCGCAGCCGCCCAGAAGACGGCCGACGCCGAGCGCGCCGCCGAGCGCGACGAGGACGACCCCCGCGTCGAGACGCACGCGGCCCCGGCCGTCGTCGAGACCGCGGAGTTCGTGGTCCGCGTCCAGGTCGAGCCGGTCGACGACGACGGCGACCCCCGCACCGCGACCGTCGAGGTCGCTCCGGCGGAGGAGCCCGAGCACGTCGAGCGCGACGAGGCCGCGGCCGATCGCGACGACGCGTCCGACGACGCCGACGCCCACCGCTCCGAGGACGACCGCGCGTCGTCCGCCGCCGGTCGGGAGTAGTCCCGTGCGCACCCGCTCGTACGGCGCGCGACGCAAGCCGCGTGCGGCCTGGATCGCGCTCGGCACGGGCGTCGTGCTCTCGTTCGTGGTCGTCGTCGCCGTGCTGCTGCCCGTCCTCGGGCTGATCGGCGCGGCGGACGGCACCACGGCCGGGGCGCTCGACGTCCCGGTCGGCGCGATCGTCCTCTCGATCGTCCTCAGCTACGCGGTCGGCCTGGCCTGCCTCGCGGTCGCGTTCCTCTCCCGCAACGCGGCCCTCGCCTGGGTCGCCGCGGTGGCCGCCGTGATCGCGACGCTCATCGGCTCGATCTGGCCGCTCGTCGCCACCGGATTCGCCAGCGTCGACCAGGCGAAGGACGTCATCCCCTTCATCCAGGACCTGATCGCCCGGGTCCGGGGGTAGCGTCGGGGCGATGAGCTCCGACTACCTCCGCGCCTACGACGACCAGCTCCGCTCCGACGCCGAGACCCCGAGCGCCGTCTCCGTGACGCGCGAGGGGCCTCTGCGTCTGGTGACCTTCGCCGGCGGACGCGGCTTCGTCACCTACCGCGACCTCGCCGGCGCCTCCTCCGCGGAGATCGCCCGCCTGGTCGCCGCGGCCTGCGCGCACTTCGACGCCGATCCCGGCATCACCCGCGTCGAGTGGAAGACCCGCAGCCACGACGAGGCCCCCGGCCTGCACGACGCCCTCGTCGCGAACGGCTTCGCGCCGGACGAGGCCGAGTCGATCATGATCGGCCCGGTCGAGGCGCTGCTCTCGGACCGGCCGGTCCCGGAGGGGGTCGTGCTGCGGCGGGTCGTCGACGAGCCGGACGTCCGCGCGTTCAGCGCCATGATCGACGCCGCCTTCGAGGAGGAGGTCGACGTGTCGATCGCCGATTCGCTCGTCGCCCGCCTGGCGCGCGGCGACGGCATGGAGCTGTGGGTCGCCGAGGTCGACGGGCGGATGGCGTCCGGCGGCCGGCTCGAGCCCGTCCCGGGCACCGCCTTCGCCGGCATCTGGGGCGGAGCGACGCTGCCGGAGTACCGCGGACGCGGGCTCTACGGCCTGGTCACGGCCGCCCGCGCCGCCTCCGCACAGGCACTCGGGAAGACCCTCGTGCACAGCGACTCGACCGAGTACTCGCGGCCCATCCTGGAGCGCGCGGGCCTGGTCCGGGTGTCGACGACGACTCCGTACCGTCGACGTCGTCCGTAATCCGCGCTTCGTGGGTTCGCGGGGATCCCGAGACGCGCGCTGAGCGCGCTACTCGATCAGCACGGCGGGGACCCTTGCTGGTCGAGTAGCGGCGCAACGGCGGATCGAGACCCGCCCCTTCGAGCGTGGGGGATCTCGATACGCGCGCTACTCGATCAGCGTGGAGGCCTGGTGAGACCCGCCCGATCGTGCGCGCGCTGCTCCGATCAGCTCGGGGACGTGATCTCGAGCGCGATGTTGTCGGGGTCGCGGAACTCGAGGAGGCTCATGCCGCCGGCGTCCTTGATCGGCTCGTGGGCGATGCCGAGGTCGTCGAGCACGGCCGCGGCCGCCTTCAGCGCGTCGAGGTCGGGGACGGTGAAGCTGACGTGGTCGAGCCCGACCCGGTCCTCGTCGAAGCGGTCGTCGCCGGGCGCGACGGGGCGCAGGCCGAGCAGTCCGCCCGGGAACTGGTAGATCACGCCGCCGAACACGAACGCCAGCTGCTCCTTCTCCTCCGGCGACGCGTCGGCCGGCGGCGCCTCGAAGGCGACGTCGAAGCCGAAGACGGAGTCGTAGAAGGGGCGCGAGACGGCGATGTCGCGGACGGTGAGTCGGACGTGGTTGTAGTCGACAGCGGGGATCGGCACAGGGGTTCCTCTCGGCGGGGCGGGCGGAGTGCCCGTCTCCAGTGGTTCGGAGGCGGCGGGCCGCCGGTTCGGGGCTGGCGCCGCCTCCGAGGATCGGGTAGAGCCTCAGTCCAGCTCGGTCGGGCGCGTCGGCTCGGCCAGCAGGGCGCGCGCCGCCATCCCGATCACCGCGCTGTAGGTGGGGTAGGCGAAGCGGACGTTCGCGAGGGTCGCGAGGTCGACTCCGGCCGCCATCGCCGTGGTCACCGACTGCACGACCTCGATCGCGTTCTCGCCGACCGCGTGCGCACCGAGCAGCAGCTCGCGGCGCCGGTCGGCGATCAGCGTGAGGAACCCGTTCTCGCGGTCGTCGATGACGGCGCGGTCCAGGTGCGAGAACGGCACCGAGGCGACGACGCACTGCGGGTCGCGCTCGCGGGCCTGCTCCTGCGTGAAGCCGACGCCCGCGTAGTCAGGGTCCGTGAATCCGCCCGCGGGCAGGAGGAACTGGGGCGTGCGCCGGTTCGCGCCGAGCACCGCGTTCTCGGCGGCGGCCTCCGCCTCGAACTGCGCCGCCTGGACGAGCATGTCGCGCCCGTTCGCGTCGCCGACCGCGAAGATGTGCGGCACGACGGTGCGGAAGTACTGGTCGGCGGGGATCGCCGAGCGGACGACCTCGATGCCCGCGTTCTCGAGTCCGAGGTCGTCGACGTCGGCGGGCCAGCCGGTGGCCATGATCACCACGTCGACCTCGGCCGTCCGGTCCTCGCCGCCCTCGCGCCACGCGATCGCGAGCGAGCCGTCGTCCTGCCGCTCGATGCCCGACACCGTCTCGATCCCTGTGCGGACGCGGACGCCCTGGCGCTCGAAGGCGGCGCCGACGTGCTCGGAGATGCTGGAGTCGGAGGTCATCAGGATCCGCGGGGCGACGTCGAGGAGCGTCACCTCCGAGCCGAAGGCGTTGAAGACGGTGACGAGCTGGGCGCCCGTGTTGCCGCCGCCGATCACGGCGACGCGGCGCGGCAGCTGGGTCAGCCCGAGCACGTCCTCCGGCACGGTCGCGAGCTCGGCGCCCGGGATCGGCAGCCGCCGCGAGTGCCCGCCGACGCAGACCATGATCGAGCGCGCGCGGATCCGCCGCCCGCTGTCGAGCACGAGGGTGCTCTCGTCGACGAAACGGGCGCGGCCCTCGTGGATCAGGTCGACCCCCGCCTCCTCGAACCGCTGCGCCTCGCGCTTGATCGAGCGCACCAGGTCGACGCGCTCGTGCACGTGGCGCACGGTCGCGGCCCAGTCGAGGACGGGAGTGCCGATCTCGATCCCGTAGTCGCCGGCGGAGCGGGTCTCGCGCATCATCCGCGCCGTCTTCGCCAGGACGCGGGTGGGCACGCATCCGGTGTTGACGCAGGTGCCGCCGACGCGCGCGGCCTCGAGCACGACGACGCGCGCTCCCAGCTCCGCGGCGCGGAGGGCGGCGGCCGTCCCCGCGGGTCCTGCGCCGATGACGGCGACGTCGTACTCGGCCTGCTCGGGAGTGCTGTCGGGCACGGGGACCTCCGGTTCTGGGTGTGCTCCGATCCTGCCGCTCCGCGCCCGGCAGCACCCGGCCTTGACAGCCCGCCCGCGGACCGGCGTCGCAGGCGTCCCGACGCTGAACATCGGCCGAGGACGGTTGCCCGGCGGGCGCCCGGCACGGTGGGATGATCGGGTGGGCTGCGGCGGGGGACTCGAGCGGAAGGCGCTCCGGTGAGCGCCCGCACCTTCGGGGTGGAGGAGGAGTACCTCCTCGTCGACGCCGGTACGTTCCTCCCGACGCCCGCGGCGCCGCTGCTGCTCGGCTCCGTGCGCGGCTCCGTGGCGGTCGCCCTCGCCGCCGAGCTCAAGGCGGAGCAGATCGAGGCGGTCGGCGCTCCCGCCCGCACGCACGACGCGCTGCTGGCCGGGCTCCGCGAGGGCCGCCGCCTGGCCGACGACGCCGCCCGCGAGGTCGGCGCCCGCGCCGTCGCGGTCGCGACCAGCCCCGCCGCGTTCGAGCCGCACCTCTCGGCCGACGAGCGCTACGACCGGATGGCCGAGCGCTTCGGCCTCGTCGCCCGCGAGCAGTTCACCTGCGGCCTGCACGTCCATGTCGGGATCGGGTCGCCGGAGGAGGGGATCGCGGTCCTCGACCGGTTGCGCGGCTGGCTGCCCGCCCTCCTCGCCCTGAGCACCAACTCCCCGCTGAGCGCCGGCGTCGACACCGGCTTCGCCAGCTGGCGCTACCAGTCGTGGGGGCGCTGGCCCACCGCCGGCCCGGTCGGGATCTGGGGCGACCTCGAGCAGTACCGGAGCGTCGTCGCCTCCCTCACCTCCTGCGGCGTGCTGCTGGACGAGGGCATGCTCTACTTCGACGCCCGTCTCTCCCGCGCGCACCCGACCGTCGAGGTGCGCATCGCCGACGTCCCGCTGCACGCGGAGGACTCGGCGCTGATCGCCGTCCTGATCCGGGCAATCGCCGAGACGGCCGTGCGCGACGCGGGCGCCGGGGTCCCGCCCGTGCCGCTGCCGACTCCGGTGATCGCCGTCTCCTCCTGGCTGGCGAGCCGCCACGGCACGACCGGCGACCTCATCGATCCGGTCGACGGCTGCCCGGCCCCCGCCTCCGCGGTGCTGGCGCGCCTGCTCGACCACGCGGGTCGGGCGCTGGCGGAGTCGGGCGACGAGGAGGTCGCGGCGTGCGGTGTCGAGCGGGTCCTGACGCGGGGCACGGGCGCCGAGCGGCAGCGCGCGGTGTGGGAGCGGACGGCGTCCGCGGCCGAGGTGATCGCGGACGCGGCGGAGGCGACGCGCGCCTAGCGGCTCGCTGGTCGCGGGCTCACGGCTCGCTGGTCGCGGGCCCGGCGGTTCAGGGCTCGCTGGTCGCGGGGTCCGGTGACCCGGACTCCACCGTTCCGGACTCCTCCGCCTCGGGCTGCGGCGGCTCCGGCACCAGCTGGTAGCCGCCCTCGATCGTCCCGTCCGGGCGGAGCAGGATCTGCGTGTACACCGGGGCGCCGCTGCGGAGCGTCGTGCCGCTGACCCGGAGGGGCTCCCCGGCGAAGAACGCCTCCGAGCCGGTGCACCCGGCGAAGAAGGACGCGTCCGGGCGCTGCACGGCGAGGCACACCGTGGTGCCGTTCGGCTCGGTGATCAGCAGGCGGTCGTTCTCGGCGGCGTCGAACCCGGAGCCGTAGACCGTGGCCTCCCCGGCGAGCAGAGCGAGGCCCGGCGGGACGTCGGTGGTCGGCTCCCAGCCCTCGACGAGCGCGGCGAAGCGGTCGGCGGGATCCGCGGAGGCGGTCGGCGGGGCGACGGGGTCCGCGGGCGGAGGGAGGAGGAGCGCGGTGGGGACGATCGCGCCGACCGCGGCTCCGCCGACGATCGCGGCAGCGAGCACGAGGCGGCGGCGGCGCGGGTGCGGCGTCCGCGGGGCCGGCCCGTCGGGGTGCTCGGCGGGCGACTCCGCAGTCTCGGAGCCGACGGTCGCCGACAGCGGAAGTGCGGCCGCCGGCAGGGGGGCACGCGAGTCGGTCGCCGTCCCGGGATGCGCCGCGCCCGGCTGCGCTCCGGACGGCGCGGCGCCGGTCTGAGCGCCGGATCCCGTCACTCCGGGAGGAGCGTCCTCCGCCTCCAGCTCGCCGAGCCGTCGCAGCGCCTCGCGCCGCTCGTCCCGGTCGGCGCCGTCGTCGCGGGGTCGGGCCGACAGGATCCGCTCGAGATCCCTGCGCTCATCGTCCTCGGCCTGCACTCCGTCAGTATGGCGGCGCCGGACACGGGAACGGCCCGCGACCCCCGGGACTCCGCCTTCTCAGCGGTGTCCCGGTGGCCGCGGGCCGTTCCCGTGCGGGCGTCAGCCCGACGGGTTCTCGACCGGGTCGCCCTCGGGGTCGGTGGCCGTCTCGGGGTCGACGTGCTCGGGGTCGGTGGTCTGCGGGTCCTCGGGAGTGTTCTTCTCGGTCATCGGATGCTCCTTGTCGCCGGATGCGGAACGTGCGGACAGGTTCCACGCTACGGCGGGAGCTCCGTGGAGCGCGCCCGGTCGACTCCGCCGCCCGGTGTCCGGAACCGAGGTCAGGAGCGGCGGATCCGCCCGAGCGGCCCGTCACGCTGCTTCCGGCCTCGGCTCCGGACGCCGCTCGCCTCAGCCGGCCACTTCACCCGTGGCAGCCGTGGGCGTCCACCGCAAGGCCTGGCAGCGCTCTGTCGCGATTCGTACGCTGAACCCATCGAGCCGAGGAGCAGCAGCGCCACATGATCCGCACCACCGTCACCATCGAGGGCAAGACCTACGGGCTGTCCCAGGGGACCGACGTCGCCGAGCTGAAGCGGTCGGCGACCGAGGCGACGCAGGCCGGAGGAGGCCTCGTCGACTTCGTGATCGTGGGCAACCGCCAGGTCAGCGTCCTGATCTCGACGGGTGTTCCGGTGATCTTCGAGGAGCTCGAGGTGCCGGACGACGACCGCGACACCGGTGACGTCCACCAGCCGTGGGACGACATCGACTACCTCGACTGACCCCGTCCTCCCGGTCGCGCCGAGTCGCGGCCGGGTCCCAGACGCCTGAGGGGCGCCGCCGGCTGGACCCGGCGTCTCTCGGGCACCTCGTGCCGCGCTACTCCGCGGACTCGCTCTCGGTCAGCTCGCCCTCGACCAGCGTGCGGGCGGCCGAGGCGAGGGCCGAGCGGATGCGCTCCGCCGGCTCCTGCAGCATCGCCGCGATCGCGTCGACGTCGTGGCCGCCGGTGTGCCGGAGCAGCCAGGCCTGGCGCTCGAGCGTCGGCAGGGCGTGCAGGCGGCGGTGGAAGCCCGAGCGCAGCAGGTCGTCCTCGCGGATCGCCGCGGGGGCCTGCTCGGCGCGCTCCATCGCGGAGCCGCCGCGCTGCACGCTCGCGCGCCCGACCTCGGAGCGCATCAGGTCGAGGGCGCCCGTGTCGTCGAGTCCCTGCGGCCGTCCGCTGCGGACGGTGACCGCCGCGTGGCGGAGGGCGGCGCTCGCCGCGGAGTCCGACAGCGTGAGGCGGTAGGCGTACGCGTAGAGGCCGAAGGCGCGGTTCTCGAGGGCGCGGCCGGCGAGCAGCTCGCCCTGCTGCTGCGACTGCGTCATGCCGACGGCGGCGACGGGTCTGTCGTAGGTGGTCACGGTGACTCCTCGGCTCCGCGCGCTCCCGGTCGGGAAACGCGTCGGAGGCGATGCTAGGGAGTCGAGAACGATCGTTCTACCCTTGACATTTCAGAATCTTTTTCGATGCATGCGCATGGAAGCGCTTTCCCGACAACCGTCCTGGAAAGTGGAAGCGCTCTCACTCCCGCGCCGAGAGGATGCAGAACTCGTTGCCCTCCGGGTCGGCGAGCACGACCCAGGACTGCTCGCCCTGCCCGACGTCGGACCGTGTCGCCCCCAGGCCGACCAGCCGCGCGACCTCCGCCTCCTGGTCGTCCGGCACGAAATCCAGGTGCAGGCGGTTCTTCACGGTCTTGCGCTCGGGTACGTCGAGGAAGAGGAGGCTCGGCCCGCGGCCCGATGGGGCGAGCAGCTCGATGCCGTCCTCGTCCTCGTCCACGACGTCCCAGCCGAGCGCCTCCTGCCACCAGTGCCCGAGGGTCCGGAAGTCGGTGCAGTCGACGATGATCTCTTCGAGTCGGAGGGCCATGCACCGACGCTAATCGGCGCGGGGCGTGTCGGGGAAGTGCGTCCGGCGGGTCCGCGCGGCGCCGCGGCTCCGTCCGGCCGTGTCGTCCGCGGGGACGGGTGCCCGTGCCGCTTCGGCACGAGCGCTGGCGGCCGGAGCGGCGGCGCGGCATCCTCGACGCGGGTGCCCCTGCGCCCGGGGACGAGGAGCAGCATGAGCACCGCACGCGAGCAGTGGGAGGCGCGCTACGCCGACTCCGATCGGATCTGGTCGGGCCGCCCGAACGCGACGCTGGTCGGGCTGGTCGGCTCGCTGCCGCCGGGCCGCGCCCTCGACCTCGGCGCCGGCGAGGGGGCGGACGCGCTGTGGCTGGCGTCTCTCGGCTGGCGCGTCACCGGGCTCGACCTCTCCGAGACGGCGCTGGGCCGGGCGCGCGCGGCCGCGGCCGAGCGGGGCGCCGACGTGGACTTCGTGCAGGCCGACCTCGCCGAGGACTGGCCGGTCGTGGGGGAGTTCGATCTGGTGACGGCGAGCTTCCTGCACTCGATGGCCGAGTTCTCGCGGATCGACGTGCTGCGGCGGGCGGCCTCCGTCGTCGCTCCCGGCGGCCGCCTCGCCGTCGTCTCGCACGCCGCGCCCCCGCCGTGGGCGAGCGGCGACGACCACCGCCACGGAGCGATGCACCTCGTCGGCCCCGAGGAGGAGCTCGCCGAGCTGGCACTCGACCCCGCCGAGTGGACCGCGGAGCTCGTCGAGACGAGGGAGCGCGCCGTGACCGCTCCCGACGGCACGGCCGCCGTGCTCGTGGACGGCGTGCTGCTCCTGCAGAGACGCGGCTGAGCAGGCGCCGCTCGAGGACCCGCGGCCGGGCTAGCGTGGTCCGCGACCCCGACCCCGCAGGAGGCGCCGATGCCGTTCGATCCGTACCTCGCCGCCCGGCTGCCTCTCCTGGCCGGCCTCGCGTATCCGCTCGACGCCGAGCAGGCCGCCCGCATGGCCGCGTTCGAGGAGGATCCGGGGCCCTGGTCGCTGCCCGAGGGGATCGACGTCGTCACGGAGACCGCGTCCGGCCCGCACGGACCGGTCCCGCTGCGCGTGTACTCGCCCGCCGCGCCCGAACGCGCTCTGCTCTGGGTGCACGGAGGAGGATTCGCCGCCGGCAGCGTCGACATGCGCGAGTCGCACGTCGTCGCGGCGGAGCTCGCGCACCGGGCGCGGGCCCGGGTCGTCTCCGTCGACTACCGGCTCGCCGGCTCCGACGTCCGCTACCCCGTCCCGCTCGACGACGTGCACGCCGCCTGGCGGCACCTCCGCAGCACGGAGTCCGGATCCACGCCCGTCGCGATCGGCGGCGCGAGCGCGGGAGCGGCCCTGGCCCTCGGCGCGGTCCTCCGCGAGCGCGACGTCGGTGCGCGGCTGCCGGAGCACGTGCTCCTGGCCTACCCCTTCGCCCACTTCCCCAACCCCGCCGTCGACGACGCGATCGCGGCCGAGCTGCGTGAGCTGCCGCCCGTCCTCCGCTTTCCTCCGTCGAGCATCGAGGGCATGGTGCGCACCTACCTCGGGCGGATCTCCGACCTCCCCGTCGAGGCGCTGCCCGGCTCCGCGCCGCTGGCGGGTCTGCCTCCGGTCACGGTCCTCGTGAACGAGTACGACGAGCTGCGGGGGTCGGCCGAGCTGCTCCTGCGCCAGATCGCGGAGGCGGGCGTCGCCGTGACCGGGCACCTGGCCGCCGGCATGCCCCACGGGCACCTCAACCGGACGCCGGCGCTGCCCGAGGTCGACCGCTCGCTGCATCTCTTCGCGGCTCAGCTGCGCGCGATGGGCTGAGGCGCTCTGCCCCGTCCCGTCCCGCTCTGCCCCGCTCAGCTCAGGCGCGGTCCGCACCGTCCCGCTCAGGCGCGGTCGTGCAGGGTGACGTGGTAGCCGTCCGGGTCGGCGAGGGTGAAGGTGCGCCCGAACGGGCCGTCGATCGGAGCCGCGACGACGGTGTGCCCGTCGGCGACGAGCGCGTCGTGGATCTCCTGCACGCCGGTCGCGTGCAGCCAGATCGCGGCGCCCACACCGGGGCGGGAGGCGGAGTCGAGGTCGGTGCCGGGCGCGAGGTCGCGCAGGGCGAAGGCGATCGGAGTCGTCGCGAAGACGACGGCGTGCGGCGGGCCGGCGGGCGAGCGGACCAGGCCGAGGTACTGCTCGTAGAACGCCTGGGACGCCGCGAGGTCGCGGACCTGGAGCGAGACGAAGTCGGGGCCGGTGACGGGCATGGGGTTCCTCCTCGGTTGTGTCAGATTTCTGACACACAGGAGCGTATGTCAGAATACTGACATGAGTCAAGACGGCATCGACCTCGAGACCTCGCTCGGCTACCTCCTCAAGGAGGCGTCGAGCGCCCTGCGCGCGGCGATGGAGGCCGTGCTGCGCCCGCTCGGGATGACGGTCACCCACTACTCCTGCCTCGAGCTCCTCGCCCAGCGGCCGGGCCTCTCGAACTCGGAGCTCGCGCGGGGCGCCTTCGTCACCCGGCAGTCGATGAACGTCCTGCTGCAGACTCTGGAGCGCGACGGCGTCGTCACCCGCCCCGACGCGGCTCCCGTCGGCAAGGCGCTCCCCGCCCGACTCACCGAGCGCGGACGCCGGAGCCTCGCCGAGGCGTCCGCCGCCGTCCGCGGGGTGGAGCTGCGGATGCTGGAGGGGCTCGCGGAGGAGGAGCGGCAGGCGGCGGCGCGCCTGCTCCGCGGGATGATCCGGTCGCTGCGGGTGGACGACCGCACTTGAGGGGGCCGGCGATACGGCGTACGGGATCTTTGTCGGCGTGTTCGCGGGCGCTCTGGTGTTCCCGATCGTTCGCGGCGATGATCAGCCAGGACACAGGTGTCAGCAGAGACATTCGGAGCACCCCCTTGAGTGCGGATAACGCTTGAACGGCGCACGCGAGAACCGCCGAGGTCTCTCCCTCTTCGTCACCGTCTCGAACGAGCCGTCCGCCGACACTCTCGCGCTCGCTGCTTCCTGCCCGCGAAGGATGCGGTGGGCGCACGGGCGTCTTCGACCGCTTGTTCGATACTGATCGCCTGGGGACGGCTGCTCTCACTAGAGTCGTGGCGTGGGACGCGAGCTGCAGCTGGGTGAGGCTCTTGCGCGGGTGGAGGCTCTCGGATCGTCGCTGGTGCGGCTCACCAGTGAGCAGGCCGTCAGGGCTGAGATCCAGTCGACCGCTCAAGAACTCTGGTCACAGCTCGCCCCTCGCGATCGTGCCGCGCATCGGAAACTCGGCGCGAGGGTACTGGTAGAAGCGGCGGTCGCGTCCTGGAAGACGAACAGTCGACTCGTGGCGCTGTCGTTGCTCCGGCAACCGGTGCGTCAAGGTCCGCCTCCGCTCAGTTTCGTGGGGATGTCGGATTCCGAGGCGAGGAGTCACCTCGGGGAGCGTCACCGCGAGAAGGAGCGATCTGCCGAGGTTGTTCCGCGACCGCCCAAGCTCTTGATCATGTCCGCTGGGGAGAAACTGGCCTTCGGCTCGTTGGTCGAACCCACGACCCCGCCGAGGTCGGATGGACCGGTCTGGCACCGCGGTCCGGACTCAGGACCCGGCGGCAACTACGGCTATCCGCGGAGTCTGGCAGCATCCACGAACCAGGACCGGCCTTGGAGAGAGGCTGAGCGGGAGGTCTGGCGCTGGCTGATCCGCCAAGGCGTTGCACGTGCCCGGTTGGGACGCGGATCCAGGGACGGAGGGATCGATATCGAGTCCGTCGATCTCATCGTGCAGGTGAAGTATCAGACGCGACCGATTTCCGAACCCGCGGTGCGAGATCTGTGCGGCGCATCGATGATCGATCAGAAAAAACCAGTCATTGTTTCCAAGTCCGGCTTCACCAGGTCTGCTTTCGCGTTTGCAGATCGGTCGGGAACCGCACTCTTCCGCTACGAGCCGGATTCACCCGAACCGATGAATGCCCATGCGAAGACCCTTCTGATCCGTCTAGGTGAGAGAGCTGTGCAGTGATGGTCGCTGAGTTCGCGAGGCACGGCTGTCCAAGGTTCTCCGGATCTCCGGGCTGATGCGTCCTGAGGCCGCGCTGTTCCGCCCTCTGTAGGAACGAGGGCCGCCCGCTCGCCGGTACGGTCGCGCTCATTGCAGCAGGAGGAGCGGTGCGCCCGCTCGACGTCGGGATCGTCGGCGGCTCGATCGGCGGACTGTTCGCCGCGGCCCTGCTCGTCCGCGACGGGCACCGCGTGACGGTCCTCGAGCGGTCGGCGACGGGCCTGTCGCGGCGGGGTGCCGGGCTGGTGGCCCAGCAGGACCTGATCGACCTCCTGCACGCGATCGGCCGCGACGACGAGGCGCGGGTCGGCGTCGTCGCGCACGAGCGGATCACCCTCGACCGCTCCGGGCGCGTGATCGGCCGCGACCCCTCCCCGCAGACGCAGGTGTCGTGGGACCACCTCTACGACTCGCTCCGCTCGCGGATCCCCGCCGACCGCTACCTCCTCGGTCACGCCGTCGCCGGGGTGCGCCCCTCGACCGGGACGGACCCGGTCGTCGTCGAGCTGTGCGACGGGAGCGGCGTGGAGTTCGACGTCGTCATCGGAGCCGACGGCCTCGGATCCGTCGTGCGCGCGGCGGTCGCGCCCGAGGCGCCGGGGAACCGCTACGCCGGCTACTCGACCTGGCGCGGGCTGATCCCGGGGTCGGCGCTCCCCGCCGAGGCCGCGGCGACTCTCCTCGGGCGTTTCGCCTTCTACACCGCGCCCGGCGAGCACATCCTCGGCTACCTCGTCCCCGGACCCGCCGGCGAGGTGGAGCCCGGCCGCCGACGCTACAACTGGGTCTGGTACCGGCCCCTCTCCGAGGACGCCCTCCGCGGAGTGATGACGGCGTCCGGCCGTCCGCCGGAGAGCGTGTCCCTCGCGCCCGGCGACCTCGCTCCCGATCTCCGCCGCCGGCTCGAGGAGGACGCGGTCGACCGCCTGCCGCCGCCCTTCGCGGCTGCCGTCCTCGCCGAGCCGCAGCCCTTCCTGCAGGCGATCGTCGACTACGTCCCGCCGCGGACGGTGCGCGGCCGGGTCGCCCTCCTCGGTGACGCCGCCGTGATGGTGCGGCCGCACACGGCCATGGGCGCGGCCAAGGCGGCGGGCGACGCGCTGGCCCTCGCCGCCTCCCTCGCGCGGCACCCGGTCGACGAGGCGCTCGAGCGCTACGAGGCCGAGCGGCTCCCCGTCGGCCGCGCCATCGCCGAGTACGGCAGGCGCCTGGGCCGCTCGATCCCGCTGCTGTCCGAGTGACCGCAGTACCGCGCTCCTGATCGATCCCGGACGCCCGCAGTGACCACCGCCTTCCCGGTGACGAGGCGCCACTGCGAAAGAGTGCGATCGGGAGCGAAGAAGAGGTCTCCGCTGGAAGTCCTCAGCTGAGCCGAGGTCCGTGCCCGTCACGAGTTCATCCGCCGCCCCCGCCTGGCCGCTCCCCGCCGTCCGCCGCGCGTCCCTTGCTCCTCGACCGCGGAGACGGCACCCTCGGGTGACGGCCCACGGCGAAGGAGACGCATGGACGACGACGGACTCCTGGCTGCGCTGCTGCGGGGACGGCCGGCGACGCTGGCCGACGCGGCGGAGCTGACCCACATCGACGAGGCCGAGGTCGCCGCGGCGATCGAGCGGCTCCGCGGCCGGGGGCTCATGGGCGGCGAGGGCGAGCAGCTCGACTTCCCGGCGCCGATGGAGTGGGCGGCCGCGGCCATCGCCCGGCACACGGAGTCGGCGCGGCGGGCGGGAAGGGAGTCGCTGGACGGGATCGAGCGCGTCGTCGCCGGCCTGCCGATGCTGCTAGGCGCCTGGCGGGTCGGCGAGGACGCGACGGATCCGGTGCCGACCCTCCTCCGTCACGGGCCGCACGCGTCCGAGGACCTCTGGTTCGACCTCGTCCGCCGCGACTCCGGCTCGCTCGTGGCGGTGCTCCCGAACGTGGAGCGGTTCCTCGATCCGCCGACGGAGCGGGCGATCCGCTTCGGGCACGCGCTCGCGGCGAAGGACCGGGTGCGCGTCATCATGCCGGCCGCCGGCGCGCGCGACCCGCGGGTGCTCGCCCGGGTGGAGGCGTACCAGGCGGCGGGCGTCGAGTACCGGCTCCTCGAGAGCCCGCCGAGCTGGTTCTGGGTCGACGGCGACCACCTCGCCGTCCCGTTCGAGCGGGGCGAGACGAAGCCGACCAGCGTGCTCGGCGTGCGCCATGCGGCGCTGGCGGGGCTGGTCGAGTCGTACTTCGAGGTCCTGTGGCGGCAGGCCGCTCCGATCGGCGCCGTCGACCAGAGCTGGCTGCCGCTGCTCCGGCTGATGCGCCAGGGCGTCACGCTCGAGACCGCGTCGCACCGGCTCGGCATGAATCCGCGGACCGGCCGCCGCCGCGTGGCCGCCGCGATGGAGCACTACGGAGTGGCGACGCTCTTCGCGCTCGGCACGGCGTGGGCGGCGGACTCGCGCACCCGCGACGGCGACGCCGGTGCCGGAGAGCCGGTGCTCGACGATCCGGAGGCGCTCGAGCCGGGAGTGCTGGACGACGGCGAGATCGACCTCGCCGAGACGGTGCCGCGCGATTGAGCTCCCGCGGGACCGAGCCGTGCGGCCGACCCCTCGACGCCTTCGGGTGGCCCTGAGGAGTCGGCCGATGCGCCCGCCCGGGCACCCCTCCAGTGTCCGGACGTGACCACGGCGGGGACAAGAGCCTGTAGCGGACACGTCCGGAAGAGGACACCGCACCCGGGAGCGGATCGCCGGCGCTCCCGCTCCGGGGCGGGCGCGTGCCAGGCTTGCCGCATGGATCTCGAGGTGCGGCCGGGGCTCGTCGTCCCCGCATCGGAGCTGCAGTGGCGGTTCTCGCGCTCCTCCGGGCCCGGCGGGCAGCACGTGAACACCTCCGACAGCCGCGTGCAGCTCACCTGGAGCGTCGAGGAGTCGACGGCCCTCTCGGATGAGCAGCGCTCGCGTCTGCTCGAGCGCCTCGGGCGGCGGCTCTTCTCCGGAGCGGTCACCGTCACGGTGGCGCAGGAGCGCTCGCAGCTGCGCAACCGCGAGACGGCCCTCGAGATGCTCCGCGGGATCATCACCGCGGCCCTCGCGCCGCCCTCCGCCCCGCGGCGCCCGACCCGGCCCACGCGCGGCTCCACCCGCCGCCGGCTCGCCGCGAAGCAGCAGCGCTCCGAGACGAAGCAGCAGCGCCGGCGGCCGCCCGGCGACTGAGCGGAGCCGGGGGTCCGTCCGGCGGGTGCGCCAGGCCGCGGTGCCCCGATCGCGCCGGACCCGGCTCAGGGAGTGAAGAACGCCTCGATCGCCGCGGTCAGGGCGACCAGGTCGTCCACGTGGGCGAGCTCGCGCGCCGAGTGCATCGAGAGCAGCGGCACTCCCACGTCGACCGTGGAGATGCCGAGCCGGGTCGCGGTCAGCGGGCCGATCGTGGATCCGCACGGCACCGAGTTGTTCGAGACGAACTCCTGGTACCCGACCCCGGCGCGCTCGCAGACGCCCGCCCACAGCGCCGCACCGCGCGCATCCGTCGCGTAGCGCTGCGTCGCGTTGATCTTGAGCAGCGGCCCCTTCCCGGCGACCGGCTGGTTCGACGGGTCGTGCTTCTCGGAGTAGTTGGGGTGCACGGAGTGGCCGGCGTCGGCCGAGAGGCACCAGGAGGCGGCGATCGCCCGGGCGCGCTCGTCGACACCGGCGCCGAGGGCCGTGCCGATGCGCGAGAGGACGTCCTCGAGGAACGGCCCGCTCGCTCCGGACCGGCTCGCCGAGCCGAGCTCCTCGTGGTCGAAGGCGGCGAGCACGCTGATGTGCGCGGGCGGCGCCGCTAGATCGGCGCTCGCCGCGAGGAGCGCGACGAGGCCGGCATGCACGGAGCTGAGGTCGTCCATCCGCCCGGCGGCGAGGAACATCTCGTCGAGGCCGAAGCGGCGCGGCGCCTGCGTGTCGGCGGTGAGCAGGTCGTAGCCGGCGACGTCGGAGGCGTCGTCGAGCCCGGCGTGCGCGGCGAGCAGCTGGAGCAGGTCGACCTCGGAGGCGTCGCCGATGCCGAACACGGGGACGGTGTGCTTCTGGCGGTCGAGGGTGAGTCCCTCGTTCGCCGTGCGGTCGAGGTGGATCGCGAGCTGCGGGATCCGCAGCAGCGGGCCGGTCCGGAGCAGGCGCGTCGAGCCGTCGCGGGTGACCACGCGCCCGGCCAGCTCGAGCTCGCGGTCGAGCCAGGAGTTGAGCAGCGGGCCGCCGTAGATCTCGACGCCGGCCTGCAGCCAGCCCTTCGAACCGATCGTCGGCCGGGGCTTGAGCATGAAGCCGGGGGAGTCGGTGTGGGCGCCCAGGATGCGGAAGGGCGTGGTCGCCCCGGAGCCCTCGGGCAGGTGCCAGGCGATGATCGCGCCGTCGCGGACGACGTAGTACCGGCCGGGCCCCGCGGGCCACGCCTGCGTCTCGTCCAGCCCCGTGAATCCGGCTCCCTCGAGGCGCCGTGCCGCCTCGGCGGCCGCGTGGTACGAGGAGGGGGAGGCGGTCAGGAACTCGGCGAAGTCGGCGATGTGGTCGTCACGCGTGGTCATCCCTCCAGTGAAGCACGCGGCGCGGCCGGGACGGGGAGGGTGCCGGGGGAGCCCCTGCGGCGGCCGTCACGGCCGGGCAGGGGCGCCCCGGGGCGGAGGGTCAGCGCCGGGTCAGGTCGACGTCGGCCTCGGCGGCGATCGCCTTGATCAGCGCCGAGGCGTTCTCCCCGCCGAAGCCGGCGGCCATCGCCTCGTCGATGTAGTGGCGGGCCGTCGCGACGCCGGGGACGGGCGCGCCGACGCTCTCCGCGTAGGCCTGGATCAGCCCCGCGTCCTTCTGCATCAGCGCGAGGGCGAAGGACGGCGAGTAGTCGCCGGCGAGGACGGACGGACCGACGCCGTCGAAGATCGGCGACTTGAAGTCGGTGACGGCGAGCACCTCCAGCACCTTGTGCAGGTCGAGCCCGCCCTTCTCGGCGAGGGTGAGCGCCTGGCCGAGCGCGAGCAGCTGCGACGCGACGATCAGGTTGCCGACCAGCTTCATCCGCGCACCGGAGCCGCCGGGGCCGATGTGGTGGACGGTCTCGCTGATCGCCTCGAGCACGGGCCGCGCCTCGGCGAAGACCTCGGCGTCGCCTCCCACGACGACCCAGAGCCCGCCCGCCGCGGCCTCGCCCTTCGAGCCGAACACCGGGGCGTCCAGGAAGCGGACGCCGCGGGCGTCGAACGCCGCGCGCTCCTCGTCGCTGCCCTCGGGGCTGATCGTGGACAGGTCGACGACGATCGTCGACGGGTCGACGAGGCCGGCGAGCCCGCCCTCGGCGAGCACGACCTCGCGCACGGCCGTGTCGTCGGCGAAGCAGGAGAGGACGAAGTCCGCGCCCTCCGCCGCGTCGGCGACGGACCCGGCCGTCGCCGCTCCCGCGACCTCGGGGACCGCGCTGCGGTTCCAGACGGTGACGTCGTGCCCCGCCTTCACGAGGTTGTCCGCCATCCCGCGTCCCATGGTCCCCAGTCCGAGGAATCCGATTCTCGCCATCTCAGTGCACCTTCATCTCTGTGTCGGAGGTCGTCTCCGCGGGGAGCTCCGCCCCCTGGTCGGAATTGGCGGCCTTCCAGGACTGGAGGAACCGCAGGTAGGCGGTGGCTCCGGGGTCCTGCAGGCCGATGCTGCGGTCCTGCAGCCACGACGCACGGCCGCGGCGGGACTGCAGCTCCTTCGAGCTGATCACGCCCTGCTCGGCGGCCGCGATCGCCGCGTCGAGGGCGGCGGGGCCGGGCTCCGACGTGCGCAGCGCCTCCGCCGCGGGGAACATCGCGTCGAGGATCGTCTTGTCGCCCACCTGCGACTTGCCCCGCTGGCTGATCGACTCGGCGGCCGCGAGCGCGAAGGCGCTGACGTCGTCGGAGCCGATGGTGGCGGCGTCGCCCCAGACCCGGGAGCCGGCGAGCAGCGCGCCCGCGACGAGCGCGGCCATCGTCGACGGGTTCGCATTGGCGAAGGCCTTGGCGCAGGCGAGCACGACCTCGGTCGGCGTCGCCGTGTCCGGGAGCAGCGCGAGCGCCTCGCGGGCGGCCTTGGCGCCGAGCGACACCGTGATGCCCAGGTCGCCGTCGCCGAGCGCCTGGTCCAGGTCCCCGAGCTCGTCGGCGTGCTCGGGGAAGACGACCAGGCACTTCGCGATCGCGGAGCTGAGTTCGGTTCCGTTCATCGTGATCAGACCTCTCGGAAGAAGGGGGACTGGGCGGGGGCGTTCAGCAGCTCGAGACGCGCGTCGTCGAGGGCGAGGAGCGAGATCGACGCTCCGGCCATCTCGAGGCTGGTCGCGTACTCGCCGATGTAGTTCTTCGCGACGGTGACGCCGCGCTCGGCGAGGAGCCCGTGGACCCGCCGGTAGAGCAGGTACAGCTCCTCGAGGGGAGTGGCGCCCATGCCGTTGACGAGCACGGCCACGCGGTCGCCCTCGCCGATGCCGAGGTCGGCGACGAGCCGCTCCGTGAGGTGCTCGGCGATGCTGTCCGCCGACTCGAGGGCGCCGCGGTGGATGCCGGGCTCGCCGTGGATCCCGATCCCGATCTCCATCTCGTCCTCGGCCAGCTCGAAGCTCGGCTTGGCCGTCATCGGGAGGATCGTCGGGGAGAGGCCCACTCCCATGGTCGCCGTGTGCTCGATGACGTCCTCGGCGACGGCCGCGACCTCGTCGAGCGAGTCCCCGCGCTCGGCGGCGGCGCCGGCCGCCTTGAACGCGAAGAAGATCCCGGCGACTCCGCGGCGGTCCGCGGCGCGCTCCTTCGGCTGGCTCGCGACGTCGTCGCGTCCGAGGGCGGTCAGCGTGCGGATCCCCTCGAGCTCGGCCATGTCGACCGAGAGGTCGAAGTTGAAGACGTCGCCGCCGTAGTTGCCGTACAGGTAGAGGACGCCGGCGCCGCCGTCGACGGCCTTGGTCGCCTCCAGGATCTGCGCGGACGACGGCGAGGAGAACACGTTGCCGATGGCGACCGCGTCGCACAGCCCCGTGCCGACGTAGCCCTTGAACAGCGGCAGGTGGCCGGAGCCGCCGCCCGTGACGATCCCGACCTTCCCCGCGACGGGGGCGTCGGCGCGGGCGAGGATCCGCAGGTCGGTGCCCGGCGTCTTCACCAGGGTCGGGTGGGCGAGCAGGATGCCCTCGACGAACTCGTCGACGAAGTCCTTCGGCTCGTTGATGATCTTCTTCACTGGTGCTCCGTTCTGGTGGACGCGTCCACGGTGGGCCGCGCGGGCGCGGGAGGGGTCGGGGCCGTCGCCCGCTGCCGGCGCGGCCGGTTCGCGGTGACGGAGTCGAGGACCATGACGGCGATGAGGAGGACGCCCTGGGCGATGGCGTACTCGTAGGAGGTCAGCCGCAGAGCGGTGAACCCGCTCGAGACGACCTGGAGGGTGAGCGTGGCGAGCACGACTCCGGCGACCGAGGCGAAGCCGCCCGACGGGTTCGTCCCTCCCAGCACCGCGATGACGATGACGAGCAGCACGTACGAGGAGCCGTAATCGGCGGACGCGGTGGGATTGCGGGCGAGGAACAGCACCCCGGCGCCGCCGGCGAGCAGCCCGCCGATCATGTAGCTGCGCGAGAGGACGCTGACGCTGCGGATGCCCGAGAAGCGCGCGGCCTCGGGGTTCGCTCCCTCCAGCTGCACCTTGCGGCCGAGGGAGGTCGTGTTGATCAGCAGGGCGACCGCGACGGCCACCACGAGCAGCACGAGGAACAGCACCGGGACGGGCCCGACGGCCATCATGCCGAAGGTCGTCAGGGCCGACGGTGCTCCGTAGAGCGTGGTCCCGCCGGTCCACACCACCGCGATGCCGTTGAGGATCTGCATGGTGCCGAGGGTCGCCAGGATCGGGGTGATCCCGACGACGCTCACGAGGAATCCGTTGAGGGCGCCGCAGAGGACTCCGACGACCAGGCCCGCGAGGACGATCGGCACGGTCATCGCCTCCGCGGCGGCGGGGTCGGCGGCGGCGACCTGGGAGTAGATCGTCGCCATCGTCACCGCCGACAGGTTGGCGATCGCCACGAGGGAGAGGTCGATGCCGCCCGTGAGCATGGCGAGCATCATCGCGATGGCGATCACGCCGATCTCGGGAGCCGCGACGCCGATGTTCTGCAGGTTGAGCGGGCTGAGGAACACGCGGGGGTTGGCGATCGCGAAGATCGCGACCGCGACGACGAGCGCGATGAGCATCCGGCCCGTCCCGCGGTTGCCCGCGGCGCGTCCGACGACACCGCGGGTGAACGCGTCGAGGCGGTCGTTCATGCGCCGAGCCGGGTGCTCGGAGGTGGTCCGGGATCCGTCGGTCATGATGCGACCCTCGCGCTCTCTCGTTCGTGGCTCACGTCGTCGTCGACGGGCCGGACCCGCTTCGCCTTGCGGCGCGCGGCGATCGCCTGCACGCCGACTCCGACGATCAGCAGGACTCCGACCGCGGCGCGCAGCCAGGCGCTGGGGACGCCGGCGAGCAGCAGGCTGTTGTTGATCACCTGGATCAGGACGACGCCCAGCACCGTGCCGAGCACCGACCCGCGGCCGCCGAAGATCGACGCGCCGCCGAGGACGACCGCGGCGATGATGTCGAGCTCGTCGCCCACCAGGTCCTGCGGGTTCGCGCTGCGGCCGAGGACCATGTGCGCGATCCCGGCCAGGGCGGCGAGGACGCCGACGAGGACGTAGACCGAGAGCTGGGTCCTGACCACGCGGAAGCCCGCCCGGCGGGCGGCCTCGATGTCGCCGCCGATCGCGTAGAGCGAGCGTCCGAACATCGTGCGCGTCAGCATCAGCCAGACCACGACCGCGAGCACGACGGCGAGCAGCGTCATCAGGTGGAGGGCCGCGCGGCCGCCCGAGGTCGCCACGTCGACGACGTTGACCGAGGAGAGCGCCGCGAGCGACGGGGGCAGCTGCGCGTAGTACTGGGCGCCGACGAAGGTGTACATCACCCCGACGAACACACCCTGCGTGCCGAGCGTGACGATCAGCGTGGGAAGCCGGAACCGCGCGATCACGAAGCCGTTGACCAGGCCGAGCACCGCGCCGATCACCACGGCCATCGCGATGATCGCGAGCGCGGGGAGGTCCTGCCCGGTGGCGAGGGTGACGCTGACCGCCGTGTAGGCCGAGAAGATCGCGACGGCCGCGAACGAGACGTCGATGCCTCCGGAGACGATGACGATCAGGACCGCGAGCGCGAAGATCAGCGGCACGGTGGCGCTGCGGAGGATCGACAGACCCGTCGTCGCGCTGAAGAAGACCGGGTTCACGGCCGTCATGACGATCACGAGGGCGACCAGGACCAGGGCGAGGACGCCCTCGTTGTTCGCGCCTCGGAGGGATCGGAGCGTGGACACGTCAGACCGCCATTCTGTTCTGGAGGTTCTCGGCGGTGATCTCGTCGCCGCGGAGCTCGTGGGCGATGCGGCCGCGGGCGACGACCAGCACGCGATGGCAGCAGGCGACCAGCTCGGGGGCGTCGTCCGAGATCACGACGACGGCCATCCCGCGGGCGGCCTCGCGCCGCAGCAGCTCGAGGATCTGCGACTTGGAGCCGACGTCGACTCCGACCGTGGGTCCGTTGAGGATCAGCACCTTCGGGTCGGTCGCCAGCCACTTCGCGATCACCACGCGCTGCGCGTTCCCTCCCGAGAGGGAGCGGACGGGCGCCTGGGGGTTCGGGGCCTTGATGGACAGCTCGGCGAAGAGCCGGTCGATGGTCGCGCGGATCCTCCGCTTGTCGAGCGAGCGCCACGGCGTGCGGTGCGCGTCGAGGGAGCCCGCGATGATGTTGTCCGCGATCGGCTTCTCCAGGAAGAGGCCCTGCGAGAGGCGGTCCTCCGGCACGTAGCCGATCCCGGCGCGGACGGCGTCGCGGATGCTCCGCACCGCGGTGGGCGCTCCGTCCACGGCGATGATCCCGGAGGCGGCGGGCTGGGAGCCGAAGACGGCCTCCGCGATCTCGGTGCGGCCCGAGCCCAGGAGCCCGGTGATGCCGAGGATCTCGCCCGGGCGCACCGAGAACGAGACGTCGTGGAAGGCGCCGGGGCGGGAGAGGCCGACGACCTCGAGCATCGGGGGCGCCGACTCGTCGAGCGTGCTCACGATCCGCGACTCGTCGAGCTCGCGGCCGGTCATGTGCTCGGCGATGGAGCGGCGGTCGAAGTCGGCGACGGGGCCGCTGGTGACCACGCGGCCGGAGCGCATGATCGTCACCCGCTGCGAGATCTCGAGGACCTCCTCGAGCTTGTGCGAGACGAACGCGAGCGCGACGCCGCGGCTGCGCAGCCGCTCCACGATCGTGAACAGCCGCGCCACCTCGGTGTGCGTCAGCGCGGTGGTGGGCTCGTCCATGATGATGACGCGCGCGTCGTTGACGAGGGCGCGGCAGATCGCGGTGAGCTGCTTGTCGGCGACCGAGAGGTCGGCGACGTCGGCGTCGAGGTCCAGGTCGAGCTGCAGCTCGTCGACGATGGCCTTCGCCCGGGGGCGCGCGGTGCCGGCGCGGTAGAGGCGGTGCTTCGCCGCGACGGCCGAGGTCAGCACGATGTTCTCGGCGACCGTGAGGTTGGGGAAGAGCGAGAAGTCCTGATAGATGACCTGGATCCCGCTCGTGATCGCGGACGTGGTGTCCATCCGGGAGCGGGTGTCCCCGTCGATGGAGATCTCGCCCGCATCGGGGCGCTCGGCCCCGGAGATGATCTTGATCAGGGTGGACTTGCCGCAGCCGTTCTCGCCGGCGAGGCAGTGCACCTCGCCGGGGATCAGGTCGAGCGAGACGCCGTCGAGGGCGGTGACGCCGCCGAATCGCTTGGTGATGCCGCGGGCGCTGAGGATCGGGGCAATGGTGCCGGGGGGAGCGTCGGTCATCGTCGACCTTCCTGAGGGTGCTCCGGGGCGCGCGGGCGGCGCGCCCCGGAGCGGGGGTGGAGGGGGATCAGAAGTCGTACTGCGCGGCGGTCTCCGCGTCGGCCGCGACGGACGCGTTCCCGACGAAGACGTTGTCGAACCCGTCGAGCTTCTTGAGCGAGTCGTAGCCCTCGACGCCGAGGTCGGTGCCCTCGGTGATCTCGCCGCCGTCGGCGAGGATCTTCGCGATCGACAGCTGGGCCTCACCGGCGAGGGCCGGGTCCCAGAAGAAGATCTTGTCGATGGAGCCGTCGGCCAGGTACTGGTTGGCCACCGACGGGATCGAGGTGCCCATCACGCACACCTGGTCCTGGAGGCCCGCCTCCTGCACCGCGCGCGCGATGCCGGGGACGTCGTTGCCGGCGGAGCCCTGGAAGCCCGCGATGTCGGGGTACTTCGCGAGGATCTCCTTCGCGCGCTCGTACGCGGTCTCCTGGTTGTCGGTGCTCTCGATGGGGGTCTCGACGCGGGTCATGCCGGGGGAGTCGGCCTGCTGCGTCTCGTACGCCGCCTCGACCCACTCCATGTGCGTCTTCGCGGTCAGCCCGCCGACGAACTGGACGTACTTCCCCTCGCCGCCCATGCACTCCGAGAGGTTGTCCATGATCTCGGAGCCGTAGGACGCGTTGTCGAAGGCCTCGATGTCGACGTCGACGTTCTCGATGCCGGACGCCTCGTGCGAGACGACGATGATGCCCTGCTGGCGGGCCTGGGCGAGCACGTTGCTGAGCGACTCGGGCGAGTTCGGGACGACCGTGATGGCCGTCGGGCGCTGCGCGATCAGGTCCTGCACGATCGCGGTCTGCTTCTCGGGGCTGACGTCGTCGGCGCCCTCCTGGCGGGCGTCGATCCCGGTCTCGTCGGCGAAGTCCTGCACGCCGACGGCCATGCGCTGGAACCACGGGATGGTCTGCGCCTTGACGACGGTCACCATGACCATCTCGCCGGGGGCGGCCGAGCCTCCGCTGCCGGCGGCGGTGTCGGAGCCGGCGCCGACGGTCGTGCATCCGGTGAGGAGGATTGCGGCGCCCGCTGCGAGCGTCATGCCTCGGAAAAGTCGAGAGCGGTCCATTCGTTGACTCCTTCGTGAACGAGAGGATGGTGGCCGTTCGGCCCTCATCCGGTGCGGTGTTCTGACGCTGCTGTGTCGGAATCCGTCGCAGGAGCCCGACGCTAATCGCTGATCGAGCACTCCGTCAAGCGATAACGCGCAGATGGCTGCACTCTTTCGCGCATGGGGCGTGGGAAGCGCGCGAATCGCGCATCCAGGGCGCAGACGGTGCGTTCGACCGCGTAGATCCGCCGCGCACCCGGCGGTCGGGACGCGCAGCCGCCCGCGCATGCGCGCAATCTGCGCGTTTCCGCGCGCCGTCTGCGCCTCCTCCCCGCTCCGCCCCGTAGCCTCGACGGAGGCGAGACCAGGATCGAGGTGTGGGATGTCCCGTCAAGCAGAGATCGTCGACGCCCTCCAGGACGGCGGCTTCCAGTCGGTGCGAGACCTCGCGGAGCGGTTCGACGTCACTCCGTCGACCATCCGTCGCGACCTCGAGCGGCTCGAGGCGATGGACCTGGTCAAGCGCACGCACGGAGGCGCGATCCCGGTGAAGCAGTCCGAGACTCCGCACCACTTCAAGGAGGAGCTGCACCGCAGCGAGAAGGCGGCGATCGGGCGGGCGATGGCCGAGCGCGTCCTCGAGGGGCAGACGATCCTCCTCGACGGGGGCACCACGACGCTCGAGGTCGCGCGACACCTCGAGAACCAGCGCCTCACCGTCGTGACCGGCGACCTGCGGGTCGCCCTCGCCGTCGCCCGCAAGCAGACGATCCACCTCGTCTTCATCGGCGGCGAGCTCCTGCCGAACGCCTTCTCGATGTGGGGGCCGACCTCGGTGCAGCAGCTCTCGAACCTGCGGGTGGACGTCGCGATCTTCGGCGCCGACACCGTGGGCGACGACGGCATCTACAGCACCACGAGCTACGAGCTCGAGCTCAAGCGGCTGATGATGGCGTCCGCGCGCGAGGCGTTCTTCGTCGCCGACAGCTCGAAGTTCGGGCGGGAGGCGCTGTTCAAGGTCTTCGGCACGGAGGACTTCACCGCGGGGATCACCGACAGCCTGCTCGACCCGCTGCGGGCGTCGCACTTCCCCGTGCCGCTCATCCAGGCGTCGATCCTCCCGCCCGACGGGAGACGCGCCTAGCCGCGAGGCCCGCGTCTCTGCGGGACGGAGGCGCCGTCGTCCCCGCGGCGGGACGGCGCCCGTCACTCCTGTGGTGGAAGCGCGCTCGTCACTCCTGCGCGCCCGTCACTCCTGCTCGGCCGCCGCGAGGGCGCGGTCGAGCCAGTCCGCGAGCAGCAGGCGCTCCGCGGCCGCGAGGCCGGCGAGCTCCGGTGCGAGGGCACGGACGCCGACGAGGGCGGTGAGCCGCCCGCCGTCGCCGGGGGAGGGCGGGTCGGTGAGGATCCCCGCGAGCACGCTGTCGAGCGCGGCGTCGGCGAGACCGGGGTCGCGGTCGGCGGCGGGGGTCGAGAGCAGGGTGGTGACCACGCCGGTGCCCGCCGCCTGGATGAGGCCGACGGCGCGCTCCTCCGGCACGCGGAGGCGGCCCTCGGCGGCCACGCGCTGCACGCGGGCGGCGAGGACCCGCCGCCCGGAGAGGGCGGCCGGCGATCCGGAGGCGCGGCCCGGATCGCTGAGGAGGCGGAAGAGCGCGGGGTTGGCCAGGCCGAACTCCACCTGCGCGGCCCAGCCCGCGCGCAGGTCCTCGACCGGGTCGACGCCCCCGGCGACGGCCGCCTCGACCGTCCGCGCCTTGGAGTCGACCCAGGTGGCCAGCACGTGCTCCGCGACCGCCTCGAGCAGGCCGTCCTTGTCGCCGAAGAGGCGGTAGATCGCCGGGGCCTGCAGCCCGGCCGCCTGGGCGACCGCTCGCGTGGTGACGGCGGCGGGGCCCTCGTCGCGGAGGAGGCCGGCGGCCGCCTCGACGATGCGCAGGCGCGTGTCGGTCGGAGGAGTGGAGCTGGTCACGTACCGACGGTAGCGCACGGTTGCTATCAAGGGAATTCCGTTGTTATCTTCGTAGCGGTATCGCTGATACCCCTCATTGGAAGGCTCTCCCCATGATCATCGTGACCGGTGCCACCGGCGCTCTGAACGGCGCCACCGTCGACCACCTCCTCGACACCGTCCCCGCCTCCGGGATCGCCGTCGTCGCCCGCGACGCCTCGAAGGCCGCCCGCTTCGCGGAGCGCGGAGTGGAGGTGCGCGTCGGCGACTACGCCGACCCCGCCTCCCTCCCGGGCGCCTTCGACGGAGCGGATCAGCTGCTCCTCGTCTCCTCGAGCGATCCGCGGGCCGACGCCGTCGCCCTGCACCGCACCGCCGTCGAGGCGGCCGTCGCGGCCGGAGTCGGACGGGTCCTCTACACGAGCCACCAGGGCGCCGCCGCCGACACCCCCTTCGGCCCGGGCCGGGACCACGCGGCGACCGAGCGCCTGCTCGCCGAGTCCGGACTCGCCTGGACGTCGCTCCGCAACGGCTTCTACGCGCACAGCCTGGGTCTGTTCCTCGGACCGTGGCGGGAGACCGGAGTGATCGAGGTCCCCTCCGACGGCCGCGTCTCGTGGACGGCCCGCGAGGACGAGTCGGAGGCGGCCGCCCGGCTCCTCCTCTCGGGGAGCCCGCACGACGGGCCGGTCACGCTGACCGCGACGGAGGCTCCGACGTTCGAGGAGATCGCCGGGATCGCGGCCGAGGTCGGCGGGCGACCCGTCGAGCTGCGCGTCCTCGGCGACGACGAGTGGGTCGCCGCGCGCGTCGCGGCGAGTCAGCCCGAGTTCCTCGTGCGCTTCACCCTCGGGATGCACCAGGCGGCCGAGCGCGGCTTCTTCGCGGGCACCGGCCCCGAGCTCGGGCGCCTCCTCGGACGCGAGCCGCGCAGCGTCCGCGACCTGCTCGAAGCCGGACCGGCAGCCGTCACCGGATGACGCCGGGCGGGCCGTCCCGGGCCCGCCCGCGCGCCGCGGCACCGCGCCGTCCGCCGAGGCGCCGCCGAGGGAGCGGTGCCTCGGCGTCAGGGCGGTGTCCCGACTCCCTCCGCACGACGACGGGAGCCCGCCGCACCGGTGAGGTGCGACGGGCTCCCGGGGAGTGCCGTGCGTCAGCCGCAGCTGCGCGCGCTGTACGGCGCGGTGGCCGTGGCCGTGACGGTCTTGCCGCCGACCGTGGCCGTGCCGGTGACCGTCGCCTCGCCCGCGGCGAGCTGCGTCGAGCGCACCGTGAACGCGGCGGAGCCGGAGGCGCCCGGCTTCACTCCGGCGATCGTCTTCACGCCCTCCGGGGTGCTGATCGAGACGTCCATCGGCACCGTGTCGCCGTTCTTGCCGACGACCGTCAGCACGACCTTGCCGGCGACGCAGCGCGACGTGGCGGTCGCGCTCACCTTCAGCGAGGACTGCACGGTGACCGTGACCTGCACCGGCATGCGAGACGCGTCCTGCGCGACGCCCGAGACCGTGAAGGTCCCGGCCGCGGCGTAGGCGGCGGGCGCGACGGCGTCCCAGGCCACGTCGACCGTGCTGGTGGTGCCGGCGGCGGTCGTGATCGTGGCGCGGGGCAGGACCGGCGCGGTGCCGGCCGTGGTCGTCGCGGTCAGCGGAGCGACCGAGGCGACGGCCAGGCCGGGGGCGTAGCCCTCGAGCACCTTCTGGTACTCGGAGCGCGTCACCGGGATGACCGTGCCGTGGCGCGGCTTGCCGCCGTCGGCGTTCTGCGGCAGGCCCGTGCGGAGCTTCGCTCCGAGCGGCTGCCAGGAGTCGCCGTTCGCGAGGTCGTCGGTGCCGAACGGGATGTAGTGGTTCGGCCCGTCGTGGTAGTTCGGCTGGTCGATGAAGAGGAACCAGTCGAGGCCGTTCACGTCGCCCTCGTTGGCGGGGAAGACGTTGGGGCCCTCACCGCTGGTGAAGGTCTTGCCGGGCTCGCCGTTGGGCAGGCCCGAGGCCACCTTCTCCTTGACCAGCGACCACTCGTCCGCCGGTCCGCCGGTGCCGGGCAGTGAGCCCGAGACGGTGGCCAGCAGGTCGGTGCTCTTCTCCTCGCGGAGGGTCATCGACGCCTCGTCCTTGGTGAAGCGGTAGTAGGTGTCGCCGTCCTTGGCGACCGTCGAGTCGATGGTGCCCTTGCCGGCGCCGCGCTTGACGTCGATCCACGGCTTCGCCTCCGAGAAGGAGGTGAAGTCCTCGGTCGTCGCGTACATCATCTGGTTGTAGGTGACGGAGGCGCGGTCGGCCGTGTTCGTGGTCGGGTACATGTTCGAGGCCCAGAACACGACGTAGGTCTGGAGCTCGTCGTCCCAGTACGCCTCGGGGGCCCAGGTGTTGCCGGCGAAGTCGGTGGAGACCTTGACGTGGCGCTGAGCGGACCAGTTCACCAGGTCGGTCGACTCCCAGACCTCGATGTACTTCGAGCCCGACTTCTGCGCGGTGTCGAAGCCGCCGGGGAGCCCGTCGATCTTCAGGTCGGTGGCGAGCATGAAGAACTTGTCGCCCTCGTGCGAGCGGATGATGAACGGGTCGCGCAGGCCCATCGTCCCCAGGTTCGAGGTGAAGACCGGCTTGCCGCCGTTCAGCGTGTTCCAGCTCAGCGCGTCGTTGCCCTTCGAGGCGGCGAGGCTGATGCGCTCGGCGCCGTCGCCCTCTCCGGTGAAGAACGCCCAGACGTACGCCTCGGTGTCGTCGGTGCCGGCGGGGAGCGGCTGCACCCGGAGGGTGAAGTCGCGGGTCCGGGTGGTGGATCCGCTGGTCGCGGTCGCGCGGACGACCACGTCGATCGCGGGGCTCCCGGTCGCGGGGCGGTCGACGTCGATGGTGCGGGTGCCGGCGGCGCTGCCGTCGCGGACGGTCGCTCCGCTCGGGCTGACGACGCTCCAGGCGATGCTCGAGCCGAGCGTGCCGGTGGTGGGCACCGAGACGTTCGTCCGGATGTCGCCGACGTTCGGGACGGCGATCGCGGCGAGGTCGCGCTGGACCTTCGTCGCGTCGTCCAGCTGCGCGGCGACGCGCACCGTGTAGTCGACCGAGCGGGTCTCGGTGCCGACCCTGTAGGTGGCGGTGAGGGTGGCGGTGGCGTCCGGCTGTCCCGCGGCGGGGCGAGTGACGGTCGCGGTGCCGCCGGTGATCGCGACGGCCGCGCTGTTCGACGTCCAGGTGATGCCGACGCCGCTGGCGGTGGTGGGCACCGTGAAGCCGGCGGTCGCCTCCGTGGGCACCGTGACCGACGCGACGGCGCGGTCGAGGGCCTGCGAGGAGTAGAGCGCCTGCACGGAGCTGCTGCTGAGGGCGCTGTCGTAGACGGCGAAGTCGTCCATCTCGCCGTTCCAGCCCGGGTCGTTGTAGGTCGAGCGCGCGATGTACGCGACGAGCGACGGGCCGAACGAGGAGACGTCGCGGGCGATCGTGCTCTGCGAGATCTGCGCGCCGTTGACGTACACGGTGAGCTTGCCGGTCGAGCCGTCGATGACGGTCGTGTAGAGCGAGAGGCCCGAGGGGGTGCGCGCGCCGACGGTCGGGGTGCCCGTCGCTCCGGCGCCGACCTCGGTGTTGTAGGGAGCGCCCGCGTTGACCGAGTTGGTGACGACCGACTTGGTGTAGCCGGAGAGGTTGCTCGGGTTGAGCAGCCAGTAGCCGGAGGAGAACGAGGCGCCGGAGGCGACGGGCGCTCCGACGAACGCGGCGGCGACGTTGCCGGTCCCGCCCTTGTGGGCGAGCCAGGTGGAGAAGGTCAGGTCCTTCTTGCCGACGAGCCCCGCGGTGGGGATCTCGAGGTAGGGGGCGGCCGCGGCGGATCCGCCGGGGAGGCTGATGAGCCCGTTGCGGAATTGGGCCCCGGAGCCGCGCAGCGTCGCGCTGTAGCCGTTGCCGCTGGTGTCGGCGACCGTGGTGCCGGTGGGGGCGGTGTCGAACGTGTAGTGGAGGAGCGGGGTCTCGGTGGCTCCGAAGGCGGAGCTGGGGACCGTGGCGCCGAGCAGCGCCGTGGCGGCGACGGTCGCGACCGCCAGAGCGGTCCTCACCGCCGATCGTGATCGTCTCATGCAGATGGCCCTCGTGATCGGGTGCGGCGTCGAGGCACGATCCGCAGGGCCGCGGAGGTGTGCGTCTTCGCACGGTATGTGAACGTGAACATCCTAGATTGCGGGGCCGGATCCTGACCAGACCCCGGGAGAGGTCTGCGGGCTCGCGCAGAACGCCGGCCGGACGCGCGGTTCCTCGCCTCTCGACCGAGGGGCACTGCTCCGCCGACGTTCTGTCGGAGCCGGCCGGGTGGCACGATGTCCGCATGGCCTCCGATCGCCCCGTCCTGCTCGTCGTCGACGTCGCCGACGGCGGCCGCGAGGATCCCGAGTTCGAGATCGAGCTGCAGCTGCTGACCGCGAGCGTCGTCTCGGCCGCCACCGCCGCGGGCTTCGTGGTCGACCGCGTCCCTGCCGAGCAGGCCGGCGCCGCCGAGCTCGAGCGTCGGCTCGCCGCCGCCGACGCCGTCGTGGTCACCGGAGGGGAGGATGTCGACCCGTCCCTCTACGGCGGCCGGCCCGACGACCCGCACCGAGGCCAGTCCTTCCCCGCGGCCGACCGCGCGCAGATCGCGCTCGTCCGCCGTGCCGTCGAGACGCGGACCCCGCTGGTCGGGATCTGCCGCGGGATGCAGCTGGTCAACGTCGCCCTCGGCGGCGACCTCGTGCAGCACCTGCCCGGCGCCGGCCACGTGGGCCGGTCGGTCTCCGGCGAGCACCTGTCGGGGATGGTCGACCACCGCGTGGCGCTCGAGCCGGGCAGCGCCCTCGCTCGCATCCTCGGCGCCGCCGAGCTCGACGTCCGCAGCTCCCACCACCAGGCCGTCGACCGTCCCGGCGAGGGCCTCGTCGTGGTCGGCCGCGCCGACGACGGCACCGTCGAGGCCCTCGAGCACGAGTCCGCGCCGCTCTGGTGCGTGCAGTGGCACCCGGAGGACGCGGGCTCGCGAGGCACCGTGCTCACGGACCTGCTCGAGGCGGCGCTCGCCGCGACCGCTACTTGATCGACCCGCGCATCACTCCGCTGACCACCCAGCGCTGCGCGAAGAGGTACACGATCAGCAGCGGCGCCATCGCCATCAGGTAGGACGCGAAGGCGACGGTGTAGTTCGTGTTGAACTGCCCCTGGAAGACGTACTCGGCCAGCGGCAGGGTGCGGGCGGACGGGTCCGAGAGCACCACGAGCGGCAGGATGAAGTCGTTCCACGCCCACACGCAGGTCAGGATCCCGACGGTCGCGTTCATCGGGCCGAGCAGCGGGAAGATCACCTGCCAGTAGGTCCGCCAGGTCGAGGCGCCGTCGGTGCGCGCCGCCTCCTCGAGCTCGATCGGGATCGAGCGGATGAAGGCGGTGTAGATGAACGTGTTGATCGAGAGCCCGAACACGGCGTAGAGCAGGATCAGCCCGGCCTGGTTGTCCAGGCCCAGCAGGGCCGTCTCCTTCACCACCGGCAGCATGATGATCGGGAACGGCACGAAGACCGCGGCGAGCAGGTAGAAGTAGACGCCCTTGAAGAACGGTCTGTGCATGTTCCGGGCGACCGCGTAGGCGACCATCGAGTTCGAGAACAGCGTCAGCACGACGGCTCCGACCGTGATCAGCGCGGTGTTCACGAAGGCCTGCGGGAAGCGGGTCGCCGTCCACGCCTCGGCGAAGTTGCCCCACGAGATCGAGGTCGGCAGCTCGAACCCGGTGCCGCCGAGCTGGTCGGGCGTCTTCAGCGCGGTCACGACGGCGAAGTAGAGCGGCAGGAGGATCGTCAGCGAGCAGACCGCGATGAGCGCGGTCGCCCACCAGTTGATCCGGTAGGTGTCGCGGGAGGGCCGGCGCCGCCCCTCGGGCTCGCCGAGGGCGATCGCGGTCGTGGGGGTGATGGTCGATGTCATCAGAACGACGCCTCTCTGCGGCTGAGGACTCGGAACTGGATCAGCGAGACCACGATGATGATGAGGAAGTAGAGGACGGCGTTGGCCGTCTGATAGGCGTACTCGCCGCCCTGGAAGCCGCCGCGGTAGATCAGCAGCGTGATCGACTCCGTCGAGGTGCCGGGACCGCCGTTGGTGAGGGCGATGATGTGGTCGAACACCTGGAGGAAGTTCTTCATCGAGATGACCATGTTGATCGTGAAGAAGGAGGCGATCAGCGGGAACGTGATCGAGGTGAACTGCCGCCACCTCCCCGCTCCGTCGAGCGAGGTCGCCTCGTAGAGCTCGCCCGGGATGGTCTGGAGTCCGGCGAGGTAGATGATGATCGAGAAGGCCGAGGCCTGCCAGACCGCCAGCACCACGATCGCCACCCACGCCCAGTCGGCGTTCGCGAGGATGTTCTCGCCGATCACCGGGATCGCGCCGAGGATCTGCGGCAGCGAGTTCGCGAAGAGGTACTGGAACACGTAGCCGATGACCAGGGTCGAGAGCACGTAGGGGATGAAGTAGATCCCGCGGAACGCCGTCTGGAACTTGATCCGCGCGTTGAGGGCGACGGCGATGGCGAGCGAGATCACGTTCACCAGCACGGTCGCCACGATCGCGAAGCCGAAGGTGAACCCGTAGGCCTTCCAGACGCGGTCGTCCTGGAGGAGCGCGAGGTAGTTCGAGGCGCCGATCAGGTCCCAGGAGCCGTAGCCCGCGTAGTCCGTGAAGCTGAAGAAGATCCCGGTGAGGACCGGGACCGTGTGGAGCACGAAGAAGAGCAGGACGGCGGGGACCGTCATCCAGTAGAAGGTCTTCGAGGTGCGCCCGATGGTGCGCTTGCGGCGCGCGGGCGGCGGAGGAGTGGTCGCCACCGCCTGCGCGGCGGCCGTCGTGGTCGTGGTCATGGGGTCACTTCCTGGTCGTGCGTGCCGCGACTTTGCGCCACTCACTGTCGAGGGTCCGGAGCGCCGCGTCGGCGTCCCCGCTGGCGAGGAACGCCTGGAGCGTGGGGTTGAGCGGGATGCTCGCGGGGATCTGGTGGTCGACGAAGCCGATCAGCCGTCCCTGCTCGAAGTAGGGCTGCAGCTCGGCCAGCGTGGGGTCCGAGTTGGGTGCGGCGCCGACCAGCGGCGAGAAGGCGGCCTGGCTCTCGACGTACGGCTCGACGACTCCGGGGGTCAGCAGGAAGTCGACGAAGCGGCGGGCCGCGTCGAGCTTCGGAGTGCCGCGGCCGATGGCGACGGCCACGTCGACGCCCGAGGTGACCCGCGTGTCCGCCGGGTCGTCGAGCACCGGGTAGGGGAAGACGCCGAGGTCGATGTCCGGGTTGTTCGTGCGCACCGGGTTGATCGCCCAGATGCCCTGCGGGTACATGGCCGCCTCGCCCGCGGCGAAGGCCTGGTTGCCGTCGTCGTAGCCGCGGCCGAACGAGCCCTCCTGCGTGTACGAGAAGAGCTGCCCGAGCCGCTCCATCGTCGTCGCGTAGTCCTTCGTGAACGAGACGGGGGAGTCGGGGCCGAGCGCCGCTCCCTCCTCGCGCATCGCGTCGAAGAAGCCGTCCGGTTGCAGCTGCCCGCCGAGCGCGTTGAAGGCGGGGGCGCCGGTCCAGTTGTCGAGCAGGGCGCCGTAGAAGGGAGTGATCCCGGCGGCGGTGAGCGTCTCGCAGACGGCGATCAGCTCGTCCCAGGTGGTCGGCACCTCGATCCCGTTCTCGGCGAAGATCGTGCGGTTGTAGAGGATCCCGTCCGCGTTGTTCGCGAAGGCGAGCGCGTTCACCTCGTTCCCCTCGAAGCTGCCGAGGGCGGCGAGGATGTCGAGGGCCGCCGGGTTCACCCGCTCGACCAGCTCGTCGCCGGTGAAGTCGTGGAACACGCCGGCCTTCGCGAGGTCGGCGTAGTAGCCGCTGCCGTTCAGGGTCAGCACGTCCGGCACCTTGTCCTTGACGAGCAGAGTGCGGATGGCCGTGTCGGGGTCGGGCACGTTGTTGGCGATGACCCGGATGTCCGGGTTGACCGCCTCGAACTCGCGGATGATCCGCGCGAAGTCCTCCACCGCCTCCGCCTTGAACTGGAAGAAGTCGAGCGTGGTCACTCCGTCGCCGGCCCCGGGGGAGGCGCAGGAGGCGAGGGCGGCGGCGGACGCCGCGGCGAGCGGCACCGAGAGGAACAGCCGCCGGGAGAACCCGGGGGGATGCGGATGAGCGGACATGCGGCGCCTCCTTGCGCGTGGGGACAGGTCTCAGGGCGCGCTCGACCGCGGAGGGCGGTGCGAGAGCAGGTGCGGCGGCGGGGGAGCGGGGTCGGCTCCGGCGCCGGGAGGACGGGTCAGAGGGCGGTGAGCACGAGCACGACGAGCTGCTCCGGATCGAGGACGGGGGCCTGGATCCCGACGGTGCCCAGCACGCGGCCGCGGAGCGCGGTCCCGTGCTCGGCCCAGCCGAGCGGCGACTGCCCGGGGCCGCCGAGCGGCGACGTGACCGGGGCGAGCGCCACGGAGTAGGTGCGCTCCGGGTCCAGGCCCGGGAGCGTGATCCGGCCGGGCGGGTAGGTCTCGCCGGTGCGGAGCTGGGCGAAGGTGAAGAGGGCGGCGGAGCGGTCGGCGGCGACGACTCCGGAGAGCGAGGCGGCGTCGTCGGCGAGGTCGGCGCGCACGACCGTCCCGGTGTGCAGCAGCGCCCGGTGCTCGCGGTGGAAGGCGACCCAGGCGGTCAGCTCCTCCTCGACGGCGGGGGCGAGATCCGAGACGTCCCACTCGATGCCGAGGTGGCCGGGCAGCGCGGTGCCGGCGCGGAAGGCGAGCGAGTGGGTGCGCTGCGTCGAGTGCGACCGCGGCCCTCCGATGTGCTGCCCCATCAGCTCGGGCGGCACCACCAGCTGGGTGAAGGGCTGGATGGTCTGCCGCTCGAGCGGGTCGATGCAGTCGCTCGTCCAGATGCGGTCGGTGCGGGCGAGGATCCCGAGGTCGACGCGGGCGCCCCCGGAGGCGCACGACTCGATCTCGACGCCGGGATGCCGGGACCGCAGCTCGTCGAGCAGGCGGTAGAGCGCGAGGACGTTCTCGTGGACGGCGGAGCGGCCGGTGGCGGGCGAGACCGCCTCGATGACGTCGCGGTTGTGGTCCCACTTGAGGTACGCGATCGGGTACTCGATCAGCAGCGCGTCGAGGGCGTCGAGCACGTGCTCGAACGCGCCGCGCTGCGAGAGGTCGAGGACCTGCTGCTGCCGCCCCGAGGCCGGGAGGTGGCCGGCCGGGCCGAGGATCCACTCCGGGTGCGCGCGGGCCAGGTCGGAGTCGGGGCTGATCATCTCGGGCTCCACCCAGAGGCCGAACTGCATCCCCAGGCCGGTGACGACGTCCGTCAGCGGGGTGAGGCCCTCCGGCCAGACCGCGGGGTCGACGGTCCAGTCGCCGAGCGCGGCGGTGTCGTCGCGGCGGCCGAGGAACCAGCCGTCGTCGAGCACGAAGCGCTCGACCCCGATCCGCGCGGCCCGCTCGGCGAGGGCGGTGAGGCGCGCGAGGTCGTGGTCGAAGTAGACGGCCTCCCAGGTGTTGAGGGTGACGGGCCGCGGAGCGACGGGGTGCTGCGGGCGGGCGCGGAGCGACGCGTGGAACCGGGCCTGCAGAGCGCTGAGCCCGTCGCCCCAGGAGCCGTAGGCGACCGGGGTCTCGTAGCTCTCGCCCTGCGCGAGCTCGATCTCGGCGGGCCGCAGCAGCTCGCCGGCCGCGAGGAGCGAGACGCCCTCGACGGTGCGCTCGGCGCGGAGCGAGGTGTCGCCGCTCCAGCCGAGGTGGACGCCGTGCACGAGCCCGCGCTCCCAGCCGAAGCCGGGCGTGCCCGCGGCGAGGAGGAGGGTCGCGTCGGCGCCGGGGCGGCCGCGGCGGGTGCGGCGGGTGTGCTCGCCGATGGTCAGCGGGCGGCGCTGCGGGTGGCGCTCGCGGAGGTGGTGCCCGGTGGTGTCGAGGATCTCGCGCGCGGTCGCGGGGAGCGGGAAGCCGAGCTCGAAGCGCTCGAGGCGGAACGGGCGGGCGTCGAGGTTCTCGACCCGGGCGCGCTGGGTGAGCAGGCCCGCCGCGTCGACCTCGAGGTCCACGGTCAGCCGGACGCCCGCGCCCGTGGCGACGGTCCGGAGGGCGGAGCCGAGCGCCTCGATGCTCTCGACCTCGAAGCGCTCCGACGCGGCTGCGCGCTCGTGGGTGCCCTCGAAGGTGGGGGCGTGCTGCCAGCCGTCGGCCTCGACGGCGACGAGGCCGAACGGCGCGAAGGCGTCCAGCCCGCCCGAGACGCGCTGGGGGAGGGCGGCGTCTGCCAGGGCGGATAGTTCGGCGGCGGAAAGATCTCCGAGCGCGGCGCCCCAGTGCACGATCGTGGGGAAGGTGACGAGGCGGGCGTCGACGACGACGCTGGTGCCCCCGTCCTGCAAGTGGAAGAGGCGCGATTCCCGGCCGGAGAGGGTCACGGAGTCGTTCGTGGGGGCGATGCTGCGGTGCATGGCTTATTTCTAGAGCAGAAGTAATAGGGGTGTCAAGAGTGGTGAGGGTGACCGGATCCGTTCCTGGAGCGGCGCACTGCCGGTAGCTTTCTACCAGGCCGGAAAGAAGGAGCCCCGTGACCGACACCATCGTCGCCGAGGACGCCTCCGGGAGCTCCTCCGAGCTCCTGGCGCGCGAGGTCCTGATCCACGGTCCCGTCTCGCGGGCCGAGCTCGGCCGCCGCCTCGGCCTCTCGCCCGCCAGCCTGACCCGGCTCGCGCGCCCGTTCCTCGACGGCGGCCTGGTCGTCGAGGGCCCCGAGCAGAGCACCGGAGTCGGCCGCCCCGCCCGCCCGCTCGACATCCGCGCCGACGCGCTGAGCTTCGCGGGCGTGAAGATCACCGGCACCGAGGTCCTCGCCGTCCGCACCGACCTGCGCGCGCGGACCGCGCGGGAGCTGGTCCGCCCGCTGCCCGGCACGGAGCCCGCCGACGTGATCGCCGCGATCGTCTCGGTCGTCGACGAGCTCGGCGGCCCCTCCGCTTTCGCCGGCCTGGGCGTGACGCTCGGCGGGAGCATCGCCGCCGACGGCCGGGTGAGCCGCGCGCCGTTCCTCGGCTGGCGCGACGTCGACCTCGCCGCTCCGCTCTCCGCCGCCCTCGGGCTGCCGGTCGCCCTCGAGAACGACGTGGTCGCGCTCACGGGAGCCGAGCACTGGTTCGGCCGGGGCCGCGGCATCCCGCACTTCGCGGTGCTCACGGTCGGCGCGGGCGTCGGCTACGGACTGGTGGTGCACGACCGGGTGGTCGCGCCCCCGGAGGCGGGGCTCGGCCTGGGCGGCCACTACCCGCTGGATCCCACCGGCCCCGTCTGCGAGGCCGGCCACCGCGGCTGCTCGACCGCGATGCTCAGCCTGCCCTCGCTCCTCCGCCAGCTCTTCGTCGCCACCGGCCGCGAGCTGACCCTGGCCGAGGGCTTCGCCGCCGCTCGCGCGGGCGACCCCGGTGCCGAGCGCATCCTCGCCGACTCCGGCACGGCGCTCGGGACGATGATCGCCGCGATCGGCAACCTCTCGATGTCCGGCACGGTGATCCTGGCTGGGGAGGGTGTCGCCCTCTACACGGAGCAGGCCGCGGTGGTGGACGCCGCGATCGCGGCCACGCGCGACCCGGACGCTCCGCCCCTGGCGCTGCTCGTCGACGACGGCGGGCTCGTGGAGTGGGCGCGCGGCGCGGCGGCCGTCGCGATCCAGCGGCTGCTGCCGCGGATCGCGCTCGGGACGCTGGGGTAGCGGGGCTCCGCGGCGCGCGGGTGCTCGGGGTGCCGGGTCTCCGCGCCCAGTGGGCCGTCGGCACGCTCGCCCGGCGGATCTCAGCGCCGCGCGGAGGCTCGGGATGTCGGCCCGGCGGGTGTCCGCTCCGGGCGGGTACCGGGACGCCGGCCTCGCGGGCTAGACGCCGAGCGCCGAGCCGGGCAGGTCGCTCTGCAGGCCGTCGACGATCCGGCCGAACGCCGCGATCGCCTGGTCGTCGCCGAGACGGCCGGAGTCGACTCCTCCGGCGATGCGCAGGACCTCGGCCCGGCGCTCCGCCCGCTCCACCGCGTCGAGCCCGGAGGCCCCGATCGCTGCGGATGCGCGCACTCGCGCGACGATCGTGCCGACGTGCCATCTGCCGCGTGCCATCTGTCTCCTCCTGAAGTCCCCGACCTTCTTCGGAGCGGACGCACACCCGGATGGGTGCGCGTCCCCGCGTCCTCACCCCCTGTCGCTCCGGCGATGCGTCACGAACGGTCGTCATCCGCCCGCCGTGGCGACCGTTCGTGACGCATCGATCGAGCTGGGGAGGCGGAGCGCCCGCTCGCGGAGAGGGGTCCGGGGCGCCAGACTGACGGCGAGCGGAGGGAGGCACGATGCGACGCCTCCGCGCCCTCGCCGCCGCGCTGCTCCTCCTGCCCGCCCTCGCGGCCTGCGCGCTGGCAGGCGCGACAGGCGCCCCGAGCGGCACCCCGGCGGCCACCGTGGCTCCGACCACCGCCACTCCGACTCAGGCCACCCCCGACCCGGCCCGCTCCTCCGCCGCGTCCGCCCCGGCTCCCGGGGTCACCGTCTCCGTCCAGCAGAACCGCTCCGACATCGCCGGCGGCACCGTGGCCTTCGAGGTCCACAACGGCAGCGGCGCCCCGATCGAGGTCACCGCGGCCCGCCTCACGGACCCGCGCCTCGCCGCCCCGCTCACCTGGACCGGCGGCACGGGCGTCCCCGACGGGACCTCGCGAGACCTCCGCGTCGACGTGCCCGAGCCCGCCTGCCCTGCCGCGGAGGCGCCCGCCGCGCTCGAGGTCGTCCTCGCCATCGACGGCCACGGCGAGCACGCGTACCCCGCCGACGACCCGTTCTCGTTCGTCGACGCTCTCGCCCGGTCCGGCTGCTTCGCCCGCACCGTCGACGCCGACCTCGCCCTGCGGATCGACACGTCCGGAGGCGCCGCGCACGAGCCGGCGCGCCTCACGATCACCGCCGACGTCCGCGGCGCCCCGATCGTGCTCCGCAGCGTCGACGCCACGATCCTCCTGCAGCCGCCCGACGCCGCCGACGCCTGGACCCTCGACCGCTCCGTGCCCGCCGGAACCCTCGACTCCGTGGTCCTGGACGCCGTCCCCACCCGCTGCGACACCCACGCGCTCGCCGAGGACAAGGTCGGCACGCGCCTGCCGGTCACCGTCGAGACCGCGGGCCGGCAGGGCACCGTGGTCGTCGCCGCGACCCCCGAGCAGAAGGGCGAGCTCTACGCGTTCATCACCGCGTACTGCTCGTCCTGAGCAGGGAGGCGGGCGGCGCCGCACTGCTGCCCGCAGCGACCGACGCCTCCACCGCCACTGTTCGGTCCCGTCCGCCTCACGCCGGCGCCGTGCTCAGCGCCTGCAGCCCCGTCACCCGCAGCAGGTCGAGCCGCGCCTCGTCCTCGCTGCCCGGCGCCACCGTGTAGACGACGATCCGCAGGTCGGTGCCCGGAGCCGTGAGCACGTCGCAGTCGATCGTGATCGGTCCGACGGGCGTCCGCGTCACCGTCTTCCGGCTCGCGCGGTGCTCGGCGATGCGCGCCTCCGCCCAGCGCCGCTCGAACTCGGGCGACTCCTCCCGCAGCCGGGCGACGAGGGCGGCGAGCGCCGGATCGCGCGGGTAGCGTCCGGTCGCCGCGCGCAGGTCGGCCGCGAGGTCGCTCGCGAAGTCCTCCTCGTGCTGCGCGTCGAACTCGGTGCCGGCGTGGCCGGAGGTGAAGTGCCGCCAGACGAGGTTCCGCTCCAGCCCGGTGTACACCGAGGGGTCGCCGTTCAGGGCGGCCCAGAGCGGGTTCCACAGCAGGATGTCGTGGGCCGCCGTGAACACCGCGAGCGGCACGTCGCCCAGGCGGTCGACGATCCGCTGCACGCCCGGGCTCACGTGCTGCGGCACGACGCCCGGCGAGGGGACGGCGGCACCGGCGACCCGGTAGAGGTGGTCGCGCTCGCTGTCCGTGAGCCGGAGCGCGACCGCGAGCGAGCGGAGCATCGACAGCGACGGGTTCCGCGCGCGTCCCTGCTCGAGCCGCACCAGGTAGTCGACGCTCACTCCCGAGAGCGCCGCCAGCTCCTCGCGGCGCAGGCCCGTGGCGCGGCGGCCCGAGCCCGCGGGCAGGCCGACGTCGGCGGGACGGATGCGGTCGCGCCACGAGCGCAGCACCGTGGCGAACTCCTCCATCCCCTCATCCTCCTCCGCCCGCCGTCGCCGAGCCAGGTACTGCCGGTCCCCCCGTCGAGCGCGGCCTGGTCGAGGCCCGACGACCCGCGCAGGATGGGCGCATGACCACGACACTCATCACCGGAGCGAACCGCTCCCTCGGCCTCGAGACCGCCCGCCGACTCCTCGAGGCGGGCCACACCGTCTACGCCGGCATGCGCGACACCGCCGACGGCGACGCCGCCCGGGCGCTCGGCGCCCGCCCCGTCCGCCTCGACGTCACCGATCAGGCGAGCGTCGACTCCGCGATCGCCTCCCTGCCCGGGCTCGACGTGCTCGTCAACAACGCCGGCGTGCTCGGCGCCTCGTTCGGCGTCGACGACCTCACCCCGGAGGCGATGGCGGGCGTCCTCGAGACGAACGTCGTCGGCATCGTCCGCGTCACGCAGGCCGCGCTCCCGCTGCTGCGGGCCTCCGCGGCCCCGGTCGTCGTGAACGTGGCGTCCGGAGTCGGCTGGCCGCGCTGGCTGAGCACCGAGGGCCACGACGAGTTCCCCGTCACCGCGATCCCCTACGCGGCGTCGAAGGCGGCGGTCGTCGCGCTCACCGTGCAGTACGCGAAGAACCTGCCGGCGATGCGGATCAACGCGAGCGACCCCGGCTACACCGCGACCGACTTCAACGGGCACGGCGGGCACCAGACCGTCACCGAGGGCACGGACGCGACCGTCGCGCTCGCCCTGCTCGGCTCCGACGGGCCGACGGGCGAGTTCCACGACCGGCGCGGGCGCATCGAGTACTGAGCGGTGGGGCGGGCGGGCGCGGCCGGGCGGAGGCGGCCGGACACCGGCCCGGACCCGGCGGGCGTCCACGTGCCCGTTCGAGGAGCCGCAGCCCCGAGCCCGGCAGGCGTCCGCGCGCCCGTTCGGGAAGGTCCCGGCCCGACCCGACGTGCGCCCGAGACGCGGTGAGGTCCCCGAACCCGCCCTCGGCGCACCGGCCAGCACATGGTGATGAGGTGTCCTGTCTGCGCGGTCACCGGTCCTCGGTGCTGGGCTGTGAGTGACGGCCGGAGCCGGGACGCTGCCCACCGCGTGACAGAGGGCCGGATGAACCGCCGGCCCGACGGTGCGTGCTCGCTCCGGTGCGCCTACCGACTCACCGCGTCTCGTGTCAGCTCTGCAGCTCGACCCCCCAGTTCGTCCTCTGGACATCGGCGTCGAGCCCGCGCAGCTCGCGCGCCACGGCGTCGGCCTGCTCGCGCAGCTCCCGCACCGGCAGCGCGGGCAGGCGGCGCAGCTCGCTCCGGAGCTGGCGGTAGCCGCGCTCGCCGGCGGCCGCGTCGGCCGCGCGGGTCAGGAGGCTGTGCCGGGCGCGCAGGGCCTCGCGCCGGGCGAGCGCCGCGGTCAGCACCTCTCCGGTGGGAGTGGTCGCCGTCGCGTTGGTGAGGTTGATCGCCGTGACCAGCCGCTCGAGCTCGCCCAGTGCGCGCGTGCAGTCGGCGAGCAGCTCGGCCGGGTCCTCGGTCGGCTCCTCCCCCTCCTGGTAGGAGGCGTTCGCGACGATCCGCGACTGGAGGGCCTCGATCCGCTTCTGCAGGTCGGCCCGCTCGAGGAGTGCTTCGGCGAGAGTCATGCGACCAGGCAAGCACACATCGACGCGACCCGCGCCCCTAGGCTGCGACCGTGCCGCTGCAGAACCATCCCGGAGACGTCGAGTTCCCCGTCCGACCCCGGCTGCGCTACGCGCGGGCGGCCGATGCCCACCGGCGCGGTCAGGGCGCCGGACGCCGCGCGCTTCTGGTGACCGCCTTCGCGGCTCCGGTGGGCCTGGTCGGCTTCGCATGGGGGCTCGCGCTCGGCGGCGGCGAGAGCGTCGTCGCGTTCACGGCGTTCGCGTTCGCTCTGGCCTTCGGGCTGCTCGCCGCCACGGTCGGCTTCCAGCAGTGGGATGCGCGCACGCCGCGCCGCGAGCAGCTCGCGTACCTCGGCGCGGCCGGCTCGCCGACCCCGTCCCTCCGCCAGCAGCAGCTGCTCGCGCTCGACGCGGTCAGCGACTTCTCGTTCGCCGGCTGGAACTCCTCCCTCGCGTTCCAGCCCTCCTGGGCCGAGCTCCCGGAGGAGCTGCGGCGCCGATACGCCGACGGAGCGAAAGGAGCGCCCTGGCAGCAGCTGCCGCTGCATCCGCTCGTCGAGCACCGGGTCGCGCTCGACCGCGACTTCCGCATCGCCTCGGCCGACGACGTCGAGCTGTTGGTCGCCGACGTGCTCACCCGCGGGCCGCTCTCGACCCGCTTCGCCGAGGTCTCGGCCTCCGGCGACGCCGAGCGGATGCGCTCCCGGGTCGCCGCGCTCACGGGCGGCAGCGAGTTCCACCTCCTCGAGCTCGCTCAGGCGGTCGACGGGCGTCCGCCGCTGCTCCTGCTCGCGGGCGACGCCGAGCGCACGATCGGCGCGATCCGCTACGCCTACGTCGCCGGCTACCTCCCGGCGGCGCGGGCCTGGGAGCTGCTGGCCGCGGTCGGCGACCGCGTCTTCGAGCGCTACTCCGGCTGGGACGCCTACTGGGCCGACGCGGCCCTCGCCATCGCCTTCCGCACCGACTCCCTCGGCGCGGTGCAGCACCACCATCGTCTGCGCGCGGAGCTCGCGGCCTCGGGGTGGCCGGCGGCGGCGGTGCCGTTCCCGGGCTGAGCGCGGGGCGGCTGCGGAGACGGTGTGACCGAGCTGGAGCGTCCGGACCGGAGGCGTGCGCCCGCGCATTTGTCGCCGGCCGCCGACAGGGCTGTCGACCCGGAGAGCTTCGCCCCCGGCGTCAGCCCAGCTTCGAGGCGGGCACCGTCTCGAGGTGGAGCAGGTCGCGGCGCAGGCGCTGCGAGCGGACGTAGCTGCTCAGCACGTGCTCGGGCGAGGGCGGGGAGTCGCTCCCGCCGAGGAGGGCGCGCGCGGTCGTGAGGCGTGCGCGGCGGATCTCGTCGAACACGGTGGTGCCGTTCCGCGCGAAGGTGCGCTGCAGCGTCCGCTTCGGGACGCCGAGGCGCTCGCAGATCTCCTGGACCGAGAGGCGGGGGTCGGTGGACATCGCGGCGATCAGGGCGAGGGCGCGCGTGTAGACGTCCTCGCTGCTCTCGCGCGGCAGCGAGGTCGCCAGCACAGCGCCCGCCAGCTGCTCGACGGCGGCCCGCACCAGGGGGAAGGCGGGGGAGTCGGCGTCGAGGGTGGAGCCGAAGGTCGCGTTGACGGTCGAGAGCAGGATTCCGCGGCTGGCCGCGTCGGCCTCGGTGACGACGGCGCCACGGTCGGCCGAGTCGACCAGGCCCAGCAGCGGGCGGTCGAGGGCGATCTCGGTGCGGGCGCTCGGGGTGTCGGTCACGATCGTGAACGGGGAGTCGCAGTGGAGGAAGGCGATGTCACCCGGCGCGACGCGGACCTCGAGCGCCGCCGGATCGTCCGGCTGGATCACGAGCGCGCCCTCGAGCGGGATGATCAGGCGGACGCCCGGGCCGGCGGCGGAGGTGCGGTGCAGGCGGGCCGGCGAGTGCCAGATCCGGAGCACGTCGACGCCGTCGCTGCAGAGGGTGTCGGCCACGATGCGGAACGCGCCGTTCGCGCGGACGTCGACGCCGCTCTGCGCCAGCCACGCGGCCGCCGCCGTGTCCCGGCGGGACACCCCGCGATCGACGATCGGTCGGCTGCCTTCTGCGATTCCCCTCACGGCGGAGTCCTTTCCTCTGGCGCGTCCTCCGTACGACGCGATCCCTCTACCCTGGCCGATCCGGCCCGGTGGTGAGAAGTCTTCATGCGATCGCATCGTCGCTCACCTCCACCGCAAGGTGTCGGATCCCGCCATCGGGGGACGGAACCGGACCTCCGGTGTGCGCCTCGGATCGACGTGGACCTCGAGCGCGGCGACGTCGGTGAAGGGCCGGTCGTCGCTCGTGCGGCCCCGCAGCACGATGGAGTGGCGGAGCGTCCGGGGCGCCCGCAGCGGCGCGATCGTGTAGTGCGCGACGGCCACGAACCCCGCTCCCGGGGCGACCCGCTCGGGCCGGCCGACGACGGTGACCGGGGCCTCGTCGTAGTCGAGCTCGGCGCCCGAGCCGTCGGTGAAGGAGCCGCAGAACAGGGCGAGGTCGTGCAGGGCGGCGGTGCCGGAGTTGTGGAACTGCATCCAGAAGGTGATCACGGCGACGGAGCCGCGGGCGGGCGCGAGCCGCACCGCGCTGCCGTCGAGGACGAGGTGCGGGGGCGCATCGAGCGTCGGAGCTCCGAGCATCAGCCGCGCCGCCTGACGCCCGCCGCCGGTGCGGCCACCGGTTGCGCTGCGCGTCCCGCCAGCTGCAGGAGGCCGCACGCGGCGACCACTCCGACGAGGGCGGCCGCCCAGCTCAGGTCCTGCTGGTCGAACTCCCGGAGGTGCTCCGGGACGCCCGTGAATCCGAGGATCCCCTGGGCCGCGGCGACGGTGGCGAAGGCGAGCAGCGCGGCCGTGGCGGCGACCGCGGCCCGGGCGGGCGGGTCGCCCTCCGAGTCCTGGGCGAAGCGGCGGACGGCGTGCGCGAGGGCGAGTGCGCAGAGGGCTGCGGCGACGAGGGCGGCCGCGGTGTAGGCCGGGCCGGCGGCCAGCAGGAGGAGGGCGCCGACGACGACCCGCAGGCAGGCCGGGAGGACGCCGGGAGCGCTGCATCCGCGCGCGCCCGGGCCTCCGCCGAGGGCCGCGGCGCGGGCGCGGGACTCCTCGAGGCGCCTCCGGACGCCATGAGGACCAGCGGCGCGGAGCAGGGCGGTCGCGCCCGAGGCGAGCAGCGCGACGCCGACGAGCAGGGGGAAGACGAGGGCGCGACCGCCCTGCTCCGCGCCGCTGGTCCTCATGGCGTCCGGA